>PWVB01000566.1 GCA_003562365.1 Anaerolineae bacterium | reverse complement strand
GCTCTCCAGCGGAATTGGTTCGAGGATGCCCATCGCCCGCAGGCTATCGTTCTGGTGGAAGCCCTGCTCGTCGGGATTGACCAGCCCGGTGTCGTGCAGCGAATGGCAGTGGTCAGCGCCGGTGGGCGAAACAGCGTAGCCAAGCGCCAAGCCGCGCTTCAGCCGCGGCTCGTGCATCGGGTACTCCTGGCCCTTGCTCTCCACAGCGAAGGCCTCAGCACCTTGGCCGATCTGGGCCGCGGCGCGCCGCGAGCCCTCAGCCAGCAAGCCGCCGATACCCTCACGCTTGCCGATCAGCTCCACCAGTTTCACCAGCGCCTCGCCACTACCAAACCGCAGTTCGAGCCCGCCAGTATCCTGGATGGAGAGCAGCTCGTTTTCGAAGCACTCCATCGCGAAGGCGATGGTCACGCCGGTGCTGATAGTATCCAACGAGTAGGCGTTGCACAGTTCGGTGGCCTTGGCGACGGCGACGATGTCATTGACGCCGCAAGTAGAGCCAAGCGCGCCAAAGGACTCGTATTCGGGACCGCCGTAGTCGGGATCGAGCACGTAGGGCGCCTCGGCCTTCACCAGCTTCTTGCAGCGCACGGCGCAGGCAAAGCAGCCCTCCATACCCACACCGATCCGCTCCATGAAGTTCTCAGCGCTGAGGTTCTCAACCCCCTCGAACTCGCCGTCGCGGAAGTTGCGCACCGGCAGGTTGCCGCTGGCCAAGCCGCCGTCGATGCCCACACCGGTCCCATACTTGGCGAGACTGCCGCCGCGCTCCTCGCTGCGGATCGCCTCGGCCATCATTTTAGCCAGGTCCATCAGGGCGTCCTGGTCGGCTGCCTCGACGCCGCGGCTGCCCTCGACGGCGATAGCCTTGAGCTGCTTGGAGCCCATTACAGCGCCCAGGCCAGTGCGCCCGGCGGCGTCTTTTGTGCCGTTCATCACGCAGGCATAGCGGACGAGGTTCTCGCCGCCGGGCCCGATCATGGTCAGCTCGGCGCGGCGGCTCTCCAGCTCCTCACGGATCGCTGTTTCAGTCTCCTTCGTCGTCTTGCCCCACAGGTGGCCCGCGTTGCGGATCTCGACCTCGCCGTCCTTGATCCACAGGTAGACCGGCCCATCGGCGACCCCTTCAACGATCAACGCGTCGAAGCCAGCCCGCTTGAACTGTGAGCCCCAGCCACCTCCGACCTCGGCAGCACCAAAGGCGCCGGTGAGAGGGGACTTGGCACCCACGGCGTTGCGCGCCGCACCGGAGATCGGCAGCCCCGTCAGCACGCCGGGCGCAAAGACCAGCTTGTTCTCCGGCCCCAGGGGATCGGCGCCCACCGGCACCTCCTTGAGCAGCACGTCGGCAACGATGTTCCAGCCGCCCATATAGCGCCGAAAATAGACGGGGCCCGGTTCGTCGACCGAGATAGTGCGTTCGGTCAGGTTGACCCTCAGTATCTTGTTGTGAAATGGTTGACCCATCGTATAACGCCTCCTCGTATGACAGCTATCCTAGCAATGTCTCCTCATCCTCACTGGGGCCGCTGGTCTCCGCCTTGTCCCAATCGATGTCGGCATAATCATCGAAGTCATGCTCTTTGAGCCACGCGTCGAAGTCGGCCTCAATCTCCTCGGTCCACTTGGTGTCCATCTGACTGGAGTTGTAGGTACCCTCCCGCAGGCGCTGGTGGCTGAAGATCTCCCGCAGGTAAGTACGCTCGGCATGCTCCACCACCTCTTCTGCGAGATGCGGCGGGATGAAGAGCACGCCGGTCAGCGTGCCCAGCACCACGTCGCCGGGCATACAGGTCGCTGCGCCGATACGACACGGGACATTGAGACCCGTCAGCGTCACGTTGCGAATTGGGGTGGGATCGACGCCTTTGCAGAAGGTGGCAAAGTCGGGGATCTCGATGATCTGCTCCGCGTCGCGGATGCCGCCGTAGATCACCTGACCACGCCCGGTGCGCGATGCGATCGCCGTGGAGAGGTTGGCACCCGAGAAGGTGCCCTCGTAGACCTTACCGAAAAGGTCGATGACGATCACATCGTCCTTGATCAGCGTCTCGATCACCCAGGAGTTCATGGCGCCGATGCGGCCCTCCTCCTCATGCCCGTAGTCCATCAGCGTGTCGTGCAGATCCGGGCGTGTCGGGACGAAGACGCCGGTAACGGCGCGGCCCACGAGCCGCCGGTCGCGATGCAGCCGATACCACTCGCCCTCGAAGTTCCAGTGATAGCCGTGGCGCCAAAGGACCGCCCAGGCCTCCTCCATCCGCACGCGCTCCATGCGCTTGAGAATGTGATCGGGCACTCGGGGACGCCCGTCGTCGAAGCGCTCACCCTCCCACTGGGGTGTGAGCTGAATGATATCGTCTCTGTCGTTGAACTTCATAGCGTACTCTCCTCCAGATAGAGTGTTGGGAACCAACGCGGCGCCGTAGAGCGCCGCTGGGATCATACCCCAACCCGGCTAACACACAAACCCTTTGTTCGCAGGTCAACGCCCGAGGGCATCCTGCGACCCACAGCCCAATGATGATAACACAGCGACAACAGCGCGCAAGAGTACGCAATCGCGGTATACTATCTCTGATGAGTCAGACGACGTCGATTGTCTCGGACTACGATCCGACGTGGCGCACCGCCGCCGCGGACCTGATCGCAGTGCTCGCACCGGCACTAGGATCGCTCGCTAGTACGATTCACCACGTGGGCAGCACGGCGATCCCCGGGATGATGGCCAAGCCGGTGCTCGACATCGACATCGAGCTGGCGCCGCGGTCTACAGTCGCGGCGGCAACTGCGGTGCTAACGGCACTGGGCTACACCTTTGAGGGGGACAAGGGCATCCCCGACCGCTACGCTTACAGGCGATCGGATCCGCACGTACCTTGCGCTGGCGCGCGCGCTGTGTGGCCCGCCCACCATCTTTACGTCTGCCCTCACGGGTCAGCGGAGCTGGCGCGCCACCTGCGCTTTCGCGACCGGTTGCGGGAGAGCGCCGCGCTACGGGACGAGTACATCGTGATAAAGCGTGCGGCACTGCGGCGCGCCCAGGGCGTCCGGCAGGTTTACGTCGACGAGAAGGCACAGCTGGGGGCCGAGTTCTTCGCCCGGGTGGTTGCCGCTGAAGATTCAATGAGGTAATATGCGCGGTGATCAGGCGGGGAGCAGTAGAGACGGGACCCACAAAGAGGAGATCGATGTCGGTTTCGCAGTCACTGGGCGGATCGCGTTGGTCGTCTGTGACTATGCCGAGGCGCTCCGATGCTACGGGAAAGTGGCCGTGGTTCAGGATCTGTAAGGCAATCTCTGGAACCTGATTCAGCCGAACGAGGAACACCTCAGTATAGCGCTGGGGATCAGCGCTGGAGACTCGAGCTCGGGGCACCTGAGGACCGGTAAGGAAGGATACGCCAATGCCAGAGACCTACGCGGAGACGGCCCAACAGATCGCGGCCTACCTGGCCCAGATCGGCGGTGACCACTTCCCCGATGACTATGCCGCGCTCCGGCACGCGCTCTTCGTCACCGACACCCTGCTGCCGGAGATGACGCCACCGCGGCTTTCCCGCCATCTCAATCTCGATGTGCTCACGCGATTGGCAGTGGATGAGTTCTCCTGGGGCCGGGCGCTGCGCCACACTCCAACGCTCGATCCGGACTTCGTGGCGCAGCTGACGCATAAGGAGCGCGCCGCGCTGATGCGCGGCATCGTGCGCGGCGGGGCGCTGGTCTCCGGCGACTTCCTGCTGAACCAGATCGGGGTCTCCAACACGCTGGACGCGCTGGTGCGGGACGCGCTGGCGTTTCGCGACGCAGACAACCTTCCGAAGAACTTTGTCGCCACGCTTCGCGCGCACTTTGCTGCAGCGGAGGAGCGGCGGCTGACCCGCCCTATGGTCGTGCTGCTGGATATAGCGGCGGCCCACCGATGGCGCATACTGTCCGACAACGAGGTCGGTGAACGCCTGGCACACTGGTCAACGCATGAGCGCCTATCGCTGGCGCTGCTACGCTACGCGGCCGCCTTGGAGCTGCGTGGGCTGCTCTTTACCTTGCACGCCCAGCTCGAGGCGGCTGGGGACCTCTCACTGGCTCGGCAACTCGCCCTCTTGGACGCCCTGCTACACATCGGTGATCCCACCAGCTGCGCCGGACTGGAGCAGTTCGCCGACCAGGTGGCCCGCAGCCGCGAACCCTCCCAGATGGTGTGTCAGACCATCGACGCCATCATCCAAGCGCTCAGCGCATCGCCCAACCCCCAACCCGCGGGGAATAAGCTAACCATCGCGCAGTTTATGTTCCTGGGGCGGATCGGACGCGCCGGCAAGGGCAACAGCGGGGGCTTGGGGGTCTTCTTAGGAGCGCTGGGAGATGCGCTGGCACAGACCGAGGGGATTGCCCACGTCTACACAATGGTGCTTCTCAATGCCGCCCAGGCCGAAGATGATCCATCGCTGCTGGAGTCTCGGGGACCGCGTCACACCGTCGTCCACATTCCAATCTGCTGCCGGCATCCCATCACCCAATACCAGATGATGACCCAGGATGCAGCTATCCGCACCGCAGTGACGCGGATGCTACATCTGTTCGGCATTGCTCCAGACATCTTCCATTTGCGCTACTCCGACCATGGATCTCGGGCAGCGGCGCAGGTCGCCCAGCAGATGGGCAAGAAGATCGTCCTGACCCTCACCACTGACCCGCACCGCCAGCTCTCGGCGGCCTTTACCCGGAGACGGGTCAAAGGGCTCGAGGCTAAATCGCTCACCGTCAGCCTAACCAGGGTACTGATGGCCGATCAGCTGGTACGGTTGGCGGATGGGTTTATCGCGATGCCCACGGCAAGGGGCACGATGGCACTGAAGGCCTACTTCCCTCAGCTGATGCTGGACCCCACCGTCGACGAACGTCCCCTCGGCGTCATCTCCGAGGGGATTCAGGTGGGAGATGCAGCGCCCCTCTCAGAGTCAGCAGATCCCCTCCTGCTGCTATGCCAGAGCGAGAGCGCCATGCGGGGACAACGGCTAGACAGCGGCTTTGGCAAACAACCGATCCTTCTGAGCGTGGGACGGCTGCATCCTGTGAAACAACAACCAGCACTGGTGCAGGCATGGGTGGAAAGCGGCCTGTGGGAGGCTTACAATCTTGTGCTGATCGGCGGCAATCTGGATGCCCCCAACTCGATCGAGCGCAGAATGCTGGCCGATATCAAAGCAACGCTCAGCCGATCTCCGGAGGCGCAGGGGCGCTTCTGCCTGCTCCCTGCCCTCCCCAACGCCGAGGTCCGACAGCTGGAGCGGGATCTGGTGCGATCTGTCGTGGCAGATCGTCCCCACGTTTACGTTTGCAGCAGCGTCAAGGAGGAGTTCGGCATCGCGATCCTGGAGGCGATGGACGCCGGCCTGCTGGTCTTCGGGCCCGAGGAAGGGGGGCTGTCCAGCTACATTGCCTCCGGTGTCAACGGCTTCCTGATCGATACCAGCGATCCGCAGCGCATCAGCAGAGCGCTTAAAGCCGTCCTGACGGCGGACGCCTACGATGTCGAAACCCTGCAGGATATCGCGGCAGAGGGGATGCGGACCGTGCGCGAGCGATTCAACATCAGCGCCACGGCTCAGGCATTTGCAGCATTCTACCGGGACGTTGCGGAACAAGTGCGAATATGACCGCGGGCGGTCCGAAAGCCGTCGTGCTCAGTCCTACCTTCTACTCACACTTTAACCCGCTGCTGGTGCTGGCAAGTGCACTCCAGCGGGCCGGTGCTGAAGTGGTGGTGGGCTGCGGTCAGGCCTTTGCCGCCCAGGTCGAGGCAGCGGATATGCGCTTTATCCCGCTCGACATCAGCCGCAACGCCAACGTCGGCATCGCGCAGCAGACGGAACAAGCCCGTGCTGAGGCAGCGCGCCTCGAAGCCTTCTTCCATGCCACGCGCGAGGGACCGATTGCCACCCTGATGCTGCAGTCACGCCACCGGCAGGATGACATGCTGAGCGATCCTCACCGTCTCCGGCGCGAGATCGCTGCCTTGGACGCCGACGAACGCCCCGACTTCTACATCATCGACCAGCTGTCCTATGCCGTTACGCTAGCGCTCACCTGCCTGCAGCTGCCCTTTGTGACCTTCTGCCCGGGACATCCCACCTACATTCCGACAGGCGGGGAGCTTTTTGGCGTGCCTTACCGGTGGCCTCAAGAGATCATCCCCACAAAGGAGGCGCTTGCCGTGCTGCGTGCTGTGGCCACGGAGACAGACCAAAGATTCACACGGATCTTCAACAACATCATTGCTACGCACGCTCCCGATGTAGCCCCGGTCGACAGTGCCTTCCGGGTAGCCTCCTCCCAAGCTCGAGTCTTTATGTACCCGGAGTTCGACCATCTACAGCGGGCAAGCGACGATGTCGAGAATATATTCATGGGCTACAGCTTCACGCCTGAACCACTACCATCGAAGTGGCAGGTGCGGTTAGCGGGAACGCTGCCGGGAGCCCCGACGGTGCTCATTACGCTAGGCACCTTTCTGTCCGCCCGCGATGATGTGCTGGTGCACTGCATCGAGGGGGTGATCGATTATGACCCGCAGGCCAAGGTCATCGTCTCCGCTGGCGCCAATGCGGACCGTCTGTCGCGTTGGCGCAGCGAAAGCGTGGTGGTGGCGTCCTTTGTGCCGCAGAAAGCGTTGCTAGCCCACGTGGATATGGTCATCCACCACGGGGGCAACAACAGCTTCACCGAGACCCTGTTCCACGGTAAGCCGATGCTGATTCTCCCTTTCTCCAGTGACCAATTCGCCATCGCCCACGACGCACAAAGCTACGGGCTGGCCGAGGTATTGGACCCCAACGTATTTGACCACGCTGCGTTGGGCGACCGCCTCCACCGCCTGCTGGTCCCCGAGCGCTCAGCAAGCCTGGCACGTTGGCAAAAGCACGTTCGATCAAGGGGCCCAGACTACGCTGCGGGGCGCCTGCTGGCAGTCGCCATCGGCCATTGAGCATGGACTAAGGGCTCGTAGACGTATTACTTCCCGGGCGATTGTGGCTTGGCCTATCCCGCACGCTGCTTTCGCGTTTGAGGTCTGCGAGCCTTAAGCCCTTTTAGCAGCTTAACCTCGCGACGTTGGTCGTGCGATCGGGAAGTTGTTGATTAACAGACGCTAAGGGACGGGCCAGGAGCAGTCCCCGACACGAGGAATTCGGAGCACTACATAGAGACTGGCGAGGAGCCACCGATGAGACCAAGGCCTGAACGATCCCCACTTGACGCTTCAGACTCGGCCACACGACAACAAATCGAGGCCCTGCTTAACGAGCAACCCTTCGCTGTACTGTGCACTCAAGGCGACCAGCAACCGTACGGGTCGCTGATTGCATATGCCGTCGGACCGGATCTTCGCAGCCTCACGTTTGCCACGCCACGAGCAACGCATAAGTACGAGTTGCTCTGCGTGTGTGACGCGGTGGCTTTGGTCATTGATAGTCGCTCGACATTCCCCGACGCGATGATGAAGGTCGAGGCCATCACGGCAACGGGACGCGCCGTCCAATTGGAGCCCGGCGCGGCGCTTGAGTACTGGGCGATCCTGTTAACTCAACGGCATCGCCAGCTGAGTGGGTTTGTGCGAGCCCCTTCAACCGCCCTGTTCCGCATTGACATCGTGCAGTACCTGCACGTCTCCCGCTTCCAGGAGGTCCGCCAGTGGATACCTGGATCGCATAGATGAGCCTGCCCGCACTCGGTCGCGGCCTCTGGAGCCAGTTGCTTACCCGCACAACGATGGCGACATTAGGTTGGAACGCCGACCGGGTGCAGCCGAGAAGCCGAGACGACTTGGATGACAGAACTAACCGTTGGGTGCCGCCACGAAAGCTTGCGGCCCACACGATTTCGAGTAAGCTGCTGGCTATGAAAAGATCAACGCTCACACGCATCCCGTCCTTAGTTTGCCTGCTGATCGCAACGGCCCTCGCCGGCTGCACGCACGCCGACAACGAGGTCGTGACGCTCACAATCCTCTACACCAATGACGAGCACGGTTGGATGGCCCCCACCGAGACCCACGGCGGGGCCGCCGGCATGGTGCAGCGCTGGCGCGCCGACGAAGGCTATACGCCTGAGGACGCCTTTCTGATCCTCAGCGGTGGCGACCTATGGACCGGCCCCGCCCTCTCGACCTGGTTCGAGGGGGAATCGATGGTGGACGTGATGAATGCTATGGGCTACCACGCCGCTGCCGTCGGCAACCACGAGTTCGACTTTGGCGTCAGCGGGCTGGCTGCGCGGGCGGCCCAGGCAGAGTTCGCGCTGCTGGGCGCCAACGTGCGCGCTACGTCCGAGGACTTTCCGGAGGCGATTCTCTCCTACATCGTCCAGGAGGCGGCGCCCGGGCTGCAGGTGGGGATCATTGGCCTGGCCTCGCAAGGCACGCCACAGACGACGATGCCCACCCACGTGGCTGGCCTGCACTTCGCCGACTACGATACGACGCTGGTCGAGGTGGTGCCGCAGGTGCGTGACGCCGGCGCCGACGTCGTGGTGGTCATCAGCCACCTCTGCGAAGGCGAGCTAACGGCCCTGGCCCCCACCGCCCGCTCGCTCGGTGTCGCGATGCTGGGCGGCGGCCATTGCCACGAGGAGGTCGCGCGGGTCGAGGAGGGTTTGGCGATCATCGTGGCAGGCTCGCGCCTTGAGGCCTACGGGCGTGTCGACCTCGGTATCGCGCCCCGCTCCAGGGAGGTGGTGGACGTCAGCGCTGTTCTGAAGCCGAATCCCTTGGGGCCCGGGGACGGGGAGATCGAGGCGCTGGTCGCCCGCTGGCAGGCCGAGCTCGATGAAGCGCTGCTAGTCACTATCGGCTATACCGAGAGGGGCATCGCCCGCAACTCGGCGGGGATGCACAGCCTCGTGACGAACGCCTGGCTTACTGCCTATCCGGCCGACGTAGCGATGTCCAACCCCGGCGGCTTCCGTCAGGATATCGACCCCGGCGAGATCACCCTGGCCGACGTCGTCGGCGTGCTGCCTTTCGACAACACTCTGATCGACGTCACGCTGACGGGCCAGCAGCTGCTCGCCAGCTACCTGCACGGGTCGCGCCGCCCCGCCGTCACCGGGCTAACGCAAGAGGGCGGGCGGTATCTGGTCGGCGGAGACGAGCTGGACCCCGATGGGGCCTGTCGGGTGTTGGTCAACGACTACATGGCCGCCGGGGGCGATGGATACGCCTTCGCCGAATACGATCCCGACGCCTACAACACGGGCATCGACTGGCGCCAACCGGTGATCGAGTGGATCAGTGCGCTGGACACTTCGCCGGAAAACCCACTGGAGCACCATCTAGCAGCGCCATAGCGCCGAGCTCGAGTGACCACATTCCATCTGGTAACGTTCGTTACCGCGACAGGTTATGGCCGCTGCGGGCATAGCAAGAGCTGCGCAAGGAGTCGCCCGCCAGATCTCACCTCGCTCCCGACACGCGCCCCACGCCGAGCAAGCTACCGAAAATAATAGCCGATCAACATCCCCGACACTCGCGTCCGTCCGCTCACAGCTGGTATAATAGCGTCTATGCCAAAACGCGGGTTTCAGATGACGCTCACCTTGCTCTTTAGCGGCGCGGCGCTCTACGTCGCGCTGCGGGGCATTGCATTCACTGACGTCGGCGCAGCCTTGGCGAAGGTCGACTGGGTCTGGATAGCCGTGACCGTGATCCTGGTGTTTGGCACGCTGGTGATGCGGGCTGCGCGGTGGCGCATCCTGCTGGGAAGGACACTCTCGCTGAGAGATGCCTTAGGTCTGATCGGGATCGGCTATTTGATCAGCGGTGTGCTGCCGATGCGCGTTGGCGACCCCGCCCGTGCAGTGGGGGCCAGCCTGGGTGGGAAGGTACACCCGCTGACAGCGCTCTCCACAGTACTGGTTGAGCGCGTTGTCGACATGTTGGTGATCGTGCTGGTGCTGGCAGCCACCCTTCCCTTTGTCCCGCGCCTCCAAGGCTATCTTGCCACAGAACAGGTTAACGGAACGGTGTCCTTTGAGTGGCTCCTGATCGCGGTTGGACTCATCGCTGTCAGCAAACTGTTCCTCTACATCGGCATTGCCGTGGCCCCTACCAAGGTCGAGCGGTGGATGCGCCGGCTGCTGACAGCACTGACGGTCCCTAATCCTGATCGTTGGCTCAAGCCAATTCACAATCTCGTGGAGGGATTCAGCGCGCTGCGCTCCCCGGCAGACAGCTTGGCCATTGGACTCTGGTCGGTCAGCCTGTGGACAACCACCGCGCTCTACTTCGCGGCGATTATGTGGGCCAGCCGGGCATTCGTCCCCGAGGCCTCCATACTGAAAAGCCTTGTGGCGATGTGGGCCAGTGCCTTCGGTATGGCCTTCCCAGCAACCGGCGGCATAGGAGCATTCCACTTCGCCGTGCGAGAGGCCCTTTTCTGGGGCTTTGGACTTACCCGCGAGCTGGGCTTTGCCTACGCGGTCATCGCCCACGCCCTCCCTTACCTGATGGGAATTCTCTTGGGCGTCCTAGCCCTGGTCTGGTCGGGGATGTCGCTCAAGACGCTGATCGAACGCGGACATACGATCGACCAATGAGATAGGTCGGTCCAAGGCGGTGTGCTACCTGACCTGATCATCGCGAGCCCGTTGCAGTGGACTCGCGGTGATTCATCCAAGATGTCGCCACCGGGCGGAGATGCCTTCAACGGCCACCAGCGCCTGGATGGCCGGTAGCTGCGACGGGCTCACATCGCGTAGTTGTCGAAGTAGCCCTGCACCAGCACAATCGGTGTGCCCTTGTCACCGCTGCCGGATGTTAGGTCGGCCAGGGAGCCAATCAGGTCGGTTAGGTGGCGCGGCGTAGTGCCCTGCGCAGCCATCTTTCCCACCAGATCCGCGTCCTTACTGCGGATCCGAGCGGCAACGGCCTCTCTGAGCGCCTCTCCGCTTAGGTCGCCGAACTCATTGTCGGCCAGATACTTGAGCTTGAGCTCGTTAGGCTGTCCCTCCAGGCCGTCGGTATAGCCGGGCGAGACCACCGGGTCGGCCAGCTCCCAGATCTTTGCGACAGGGTCCTTGTAAGCGCCATCGCCATAGATCATGACTTCGACATGCTTGCCCGTCCGTTCCAGAATGCCACCCTGAATCTTCTCCACCACAGAACAGCAGTCCCGGGGAAAGAGCTTGACGGACGTTTCAGAGGCCTTGTTGCTGCCCAGAAGGCCATAGGCCTCATTGTAGCCACTGTCATCCACCGGCGTGGTGAGGATCGCATCAAGGGAGAGGGCTTTTTCGGCCCCCGCCTCGGTGAGCAGGCGCCTTGTTCGCTCGCGAGTGTGGATGTCACAGCCCAAGACGCTCTTGGTGTAGTCAAGTATGGCGCGGCAGTCGTTGGCAAAGAGAATCTCGGCTTCGCACCCTGCGTCCTTGATGAGTGACTTATAGTATGCGACATAATCGACGCCAGTATAGGGGTGCGTGTAGACGCCGAATAACTGGCGGTAGCGGGCCTCAGTCAGCACATCGCACCAGGGGTTCACACCGCTCTCATCCAGCGCATCGAGATCCATCAGGCTGTTCCCGACCTCATCAGCGGGATAGCTGAGCAGCAGCACGATCTTATCGACGCCCTGAGCAATCCCTTTCAGACAGACAGCAAAGCGATTGCGGCTCAGGATCGGAAAGAGCACGCCCAAGGGTCCTTCTCCAAACTTCGATCGGACATCCGCAGCGATGTGGTCGATGGTCACATAGTTCCCTTGAGCGCGAGCAACGACTGCCTCGGTGACCGCAATGACGTCCCTGTCCCGCAGTTCAAACCCCTCATGGTCGGCCGCCCCCATCACACTGTCCACCACGATGGCGACGATATCGTCGCCTTGACGAATAATGGGAGCGCGGATGCCTCTAGACACGGTACCTATCCGTCTGTTCATAATCCCTATTCTCCTCATACGGTCTTGCGTCCTTACGCTGACCCCTAGCTCGCCAGCCCTTGTCTGCCCGGCGGGACGCCTCTATAGCTTCGCGTGCAGCGATTCTACCATAGCTCGCACAGTCAGATAGGTATGGCGAACGACCGCCGTGCTAAGACAAATTACGGCTAACAGGCGTGGCCAGGCCTCAGTTCGCCGGGCCGCTGTGGACACATCGGAATCCGACGCTATTGTAGCGCATTGTCGGTGCGCGGCAGTAGTAGCGATTTGCCACCCGCACGCTGCGCCAATCAACGAACCAACTGCCACCGCGCAGCACCTTCCAATCGCCGTGCTCTGGTCCCGGCGGGTTCTCATCAGGAGAAACACGATAGTAGTCCCACTGATACCAATCATCCACCCACTCCCACACATTCCCCGCCATATCCAGCACACCATACGGACTCGCACCTTGATAATAGCTGCCGACCTCACTCGTATCGCCGATGCAGCGAAAGGCATTCGCCAAAGAGCAGTCCGGCTGCGTATCCCCCCACGGATACGCTCGCAACTCCGTCCCCCGCGCCGCCTTCTCCCACTCGGCCTCCATTGGCAGGCGCTTTCCCATCCACTCACAGTAGTCTCGCGCCTCGTACCAGTTTACCCAAATCACAGGATAGCTGGCATAGTCCGGATTATCGTAATAGGAGGCACGGGTCTGCGAGTCGTTACGTGACGGTGCCATACACGCTCCAGCTGCTTCGCAGGTTGCGTACGCTGCATTGGTCACCGGCGTCTTGTCTATCCAGTAGCCGTCCAGGTTTACAGTGTGCAGTGGCAGCTCCCGGTATCGGCAATCATATCCGCCGTTGTGATCAGGGTGGCATCCCATCTCAAAGCCGCCTGCCGGCACATACACCATCTCGGCAGATGGCGCCGTCGACGGGACAGGCAGTGATGGCATGCATCGCAGCACCAGTAAGCCAACGCCGACGGCTAAACCTATGCGACGCAGCCGCTTCTTGCGATCCACCGTGTCCGCTCGACGTAAGCTATCAGAATACGCCTGTAGAAGGAGCACCCACAGCTGCCCCCCTGAGAAAGACAACATCCTCTGAGAGCCGTGGCTTGAATTCGATGCGTCCTCAGAACTGACGTATGAACCCTATCATACACTTGACGGAGCTGGTGCATCACAGGATCCCTCTGGACGGGTCGGTGTCAAACAGCCCTTGCAGTATCTGGCGGGCGGCCTGATAGGCAGCATAGTCATCCGTCTTGGCAAAAAACCGCAGCGCATCCAAGCCAATATAAGCCTTGTAGCAGGCGAGTCTCTCCTGATAGTGCGAGAGGCCGACGCCACGCGCTTGGTAGAGTCGGCGGAAGCGCTCTGCTAGATCAATCCCACTCGGCCAAAAGTCAATATAGGCAATATCGTAGACGAAGTCGCCGTACATCGCATCGATCCAATCCAGCACCGCCGTCACACAGCCCTCGCGAGCCAGGACATTATTGTAGCCATAGCCGCCGTGGACAAGATGGCGATCCTCAGGGCAGTGGTCCAGCCGGTCCAGCATATGCTGATAGACGGTCTCGAAGAAATCGCGTTCCAAGAAGCTCGTTTTGAACAGAGTGTGCCATTCGCCGTAGAAGCCGTCGGCACGCTCCTCTTTGATGATCTTGGCCAAGAAGGCCCGCCACGATGCGAACATGCCCGTACCGTGGTCATCCAGCCAGCCATAGCCGCGCCAGCCCCGCACATCGACCTGATGGATCGCGTAGAGGGTCTCCATAACGCCGGGCAGGGTCTTCGCATATTCTACGCGTGACAACGACTGTAGCCCGCGGCCAGGCAGCTTCCGAGAGATCGCATAAAACAAACCGCCAGTCCGACCCACTTTCAAAATGGGCGGAATGGGAATGGCAGGCGAGGCAAAGGCCGCGTGGATAAAGGCCTCTTTCTGATAGCTGACTTCGATGCTTTCGGTAACGAAACGTAGGATGTAGGGCACACCGGCTGCCCAGAAGGAATACGTCTGCGCGACCAACCCGCCCCCCACCAGAGCTAAGTGTTGGATGGGCTGCTCGAAGGCCTCGGCCAGGAGGCCCAGCAGACGCGCTCGATCAACGACGGGCTTGATGCTCTGCACAATATCTCCTCTTAACAGACTGCGGTTACACAACCCCCAACATACCATTAACCGGCTTCGCTGGCAACAAAGCTTGGAGTGCGCCGCTATCGCGGTGCACTCCGTACTGGCTACTGCTATGGTGATGGATGCGTACGTCGGTCCTCAAATTGCGGGCGAAGGCCACCTTCAAGCTCAGATTGTGCCAAGTTCGGTGGAGCGGCGTTCTTAGGGCACGAGCGGCGAGGCAACATTGTCTCCAACCACTTTGCCGGTAGACTAAGGGTAGGAACCACACGGCCGTTGCAGGTCAGCCTCGCAGGTCGACGATAGACGTATAAGGAGCGGACGCATGAGACACCCGAAGGCCTACAGCGCGCTGTTAGTCTTCACACTGGGGATGCTGTTGCTGCTTTCGGCGTGCCAGCGGGCCCCGGACCTAGCAGGTAGTGACTGGACGCTGGTCAGTCTGTACCAGGACCCACTCATCCCGCAGACCACAATCACTGCAGAATTCGTGGTCGGGCCGTGGGTCATCGAGGGATCGGCTGG
>PWVB01000359.1 GCA_003562365.1 Anaerolineae bacterium | reverse complement strand
TTGAATCTGCTCAAACATGCGGACACTGCCAACTGCGGGGTCCACGCCAAGCGTCTCGAGGCGGCCTGGGACGAAGACTACCTGCTCAAGGTCCTGGAAGCCTAAATGCGATTGCCCTAGCGTTTACCTCCAAAGGATAGGCACTGATGATCGCCCGCGGCAGCTGCGAACTTGCTCATCTGGGATTTCTGGGTATTCTGCTTGCCAGTGAGCAGCTAGACGGCACGACCTGCCGCGTCTGCGACCATAGAGAAAGGATCGCACGATGAAGGCTGATCTGACGCCCACTTCGTTGACCTGCGAAATGCTTCATGCACCACTGGGGCTGACCGTCACTGAGCCGCGGTTCGGCTGGATCGTGGAGTCCGAAAAACGCGACCAGGTGCAGAGCGCCTATCGGATCTTGGTTTCCGATACCGTGGAGACTCTGTGTGCCGATCAGGGTACCCTCTGGGACAGCGGCAGGGTGACCACGAGAAAGACGGCCCACATCCCTTATGCTGGTAGACCCTTGCATAGCGATCAGCGCTGTTTCTGGAAGGTGCGAGTTTGGGACGGTGATGGGCGGTCGTCAGCCTATAGCGCAGCAGCTGTCTGGCAGATGGGCTTGCTTACCCTCGACGAGTGGGTCGGGGTGTGGATCGGCATTAACTCGCAACCGGAGCCTGAGCTGGATATGAACCCCGGCGTAATGCTGCGGCGGGACTTTGCCGTCGCCAAACCGGTGGTCCGCGCTACCCTGTACGCCACAGCCAAGGGCATCTACCGACCACGGCTTAACGGTCAGCGTGTAGGTGATATCGAGCTTGCGCCTGGGTGGACCGACTACAGCAAGCGACATCAGGTACAGGCCTATGACGTCACACGTATCGTCCAACTAGGCGACAATGTCCTTGGTATACTTCTGGGAGATGGCTGGTACAGTGGCTATCTTGGCTTCCAACAGCTGCGTGCTTATTATGGGTCTCACCCCCGTGCCCTCGCGCAGCTCATTGTGCATCACCTCGATGGGACCGTCACCGTGGTCGCCACCGATGAAGCGTGGACCGCCGCCCTGGGCCCAATCCTCTACAGCGATATTCAGATGGGTGAGCATTACGATGCGCGCCGCGAGCTGCCGGGGTGGGATGTGGCGGAATACGACGATGCGACCTGGCAGCCGGTCATCGCCGAGCCCCTCGATCCGCAGGTGATCCTGGAGGGGCAACGCGATCAGCCGATCAGAGTCAATGAGGAAATACATCCGCTTGAGATCACCCAGCCCACCCCCGACACCTATATCTTCGACATAGGACAGAACTTTGCCGGAAAGGTGTGCCTCAGCGTCTCGGGTGAGCCCGGGACGGCGGTTCGCCTACGCTACGGAGAGCTACTAGAGCCAGATGGCTCGCTGCACACCGCCAACCTCCGCAGCGCCCGTGCCACCGATACCTACGTTCTTCGGGGTGGGAACACGGAGGTCTACAGCCCACACTTCACCTATCACGGCTTCCGCTACGTCGAGGTGACTGGCTATCCGGGTTCCCCCACCCACCAAAGTGTTATCGGTCAGGTGATGCATAATGCGATGCCGGAGACTGGCACCTTTAAGTGCTCAAACCCAATGGTAAATCAGCTTTGGCGCAACATCCTATGGAGCCAACGTAGTAACTTTCTGAGCGTCCCCACCGACTGCCCGCAGCGAGACGAACGTTTGGGGTGGACAGGAGATGCGCAGATCTTCTGCCGCACTGCCAGTTTCAACATGGATGTCGCCGCTTTCTTCACCAAGTGGATGCTCGACCTAACCGATGCTCAGACCTCCGACGGTGCTTTCACCGATGTAGCCCCGCAGATCAAAGGCCTGTCCAAGGGTGCGCCGGCTTGGGGTGATGCCGGGATTATCATTCCTTGGACCCTCTACCGCGTCTACGGTGACACAACGCTGCTTGAACGGAACTACGAGGCGATGAAAGCTTGGATGCGTTACATTGGTGAAGCCAACCCGCTCCACCTGCGTACCAAGCGCCTGCACAATAGCTACGCCGACTGGGTCTCCCTGGAGCGCGGCACCTCAGCGGAGCAGATCGCCACCGCCTATTGGGCCAGGATTGCGCGCATGATGGCCGAGATTGCTGCAGCGCTCGGTCACGAGAACGATGCCGAATACTATGCTGAGACCTACGCGGAGATCCGCCAGACCTACATCGCGGCTTATGTCCACCCGGACGGAGCCATTGAGACCGATACGCAGACCGCCTACGTGCTGGCTTTGGACAACGACCTGCTCCCCGAGGCTCTGCGCCCCGCAGCCGCCGAGCGGCTCGCGCGGATTATCGAACATCATAACGACCATCTGGCGACCGGTTTCTTGGGTACCCCGGCGCTCTGCTTCGTACTCGGCGAGAACGGATACTTGGATTTAGCCTATCGCCTGCTTACCCAAGAGACCTACCCCTCCTGGGGCTATATGATCAAGAACGGCGCCACGACGATGTGGGAACGCTGGGATGCCTACACGCACGCCGAAGGGATCCACAATCCGGGCATGAACTCCTTCAACCACTACGCCTACGGCGCAATCGGTGAGTGGCTCTATCGCGTCGTCGCCGGCATCAACGTCGGACAGCCAGGGTACGGGCACAGCCTTCTAAGGCCGCGTCCTGGTGGCGGGCTCGACTATGCCAGCGCGACCTATCGGTCTGTCCACGGCACCTTGCATTGTGGCTGGCGTCGCTCGGACGACGGCCTGCACGTTGACGTCACGGTACCCGCGAATACCACCGCTACTCTAGAGTTACCCGCTGACAACCCTCACACGGTCCAAGAGGGTGATGGCCCGGCGTCCGAGGCCGAGGGGGTGCAGTTCGTGCGCTACGCCCGGGGCAAAGTGGTCTTCGGGCTTGCTTCAGGGCAGTTCCGCTTCCTGGTACCCAGGACGTGAGGCACAGCCATTTATGATTGGTGGGCTTGCACTGCTGCTCCTTTTCCAGCTCCTAGGGGAGATCACCACTGAGGCACTGGATCTCGCGGTGCCGGGACCGGTGATCGGTATGATCTTCCTCTTCATTGCGTTACTGGTTCGTGGCAGCGCACCGGAAGCGCTTGACGATGCTGCCCAAGGGCTCCTGAAGCACCTAGCGCTGCTATTTGTTCCTGCCGGCGTTGGTGTGGTGACCTATCTCGGTCTCATACAGCAGGAATGGCTGCCAATCACCGTCGCCCTGATCGGCAGTACTGCGATCGCGATCGGCGCCACCGCGCTGACGATGCAGGCACTGGCCCGCAGTCTCCCGCGGGATCTAGAACAGCCCAGAACGAGTGCCGATGGATGAGGTTATGACGCTGTGGACAACCTTATCGCACATGCCGCTGCTGTGGCTTACCCTGACCCTGCTCATCTACCAAGCCGCTGACTGGCTTTATCGACGCAGCCGATATATCTGGCTGAACCCCGTCCTTACCTCGATAGTCGCGATTGCGGCTTTGCTGCTCATAACCGATACGGACTACGAGACCTACTTCGCGAACGCCCGTTTTATCCACTTCCTCCTCGGGCCAGCGACGGTAGCATTGGCAGTTCCGCTCTACCATCGCGTTAGCAAGCTCCAGCAGATGGCGGGGCCCATCGCGGTCGCCCTGCCAGTAGGTTCGTTAGCAGCCATTGTCTCAGCCGTCGGGCTCGGCAAGCTGCTGGGAGCTTCGACCCCCACGCTGATCTCACTAGCACCTAAGTCCGTCACCACACCGATCGCGATGGGAGTCTCGGAGAGAGTTGGCGGCATCGCCTCACTGACGGCGGTACTGGTCATCCTCACCGGTATCATCGGTGCCGTCATCTCAAAGCCGGTCCTCGACCATCTGCGCATCAAGGATCCTAGCGTTCGCGGTTTTGCCATCGGGTTGGCCTCGCACGGGATCGGCACCACCCGCGCGTTTCAGATGAGCGAGGAGGCAGGGGCATTCTCAGGCTTAGGCATGGGGCTCAACGGCATC
>PWVB01000071.1 GCA_003562365.1 Anaerolineae bacterium | reverse complement strand
GCGGTTGCGTCCCTTGAATCTCGGGTATCCGGGCGTCTCTCCAGCCTTGACTCTGCGCAAGAAGGCGCGGAACGCCTTGTCGAGTCTTCTGAGGGTGTGTTGCATGCAGGAGAAATTCAGCTGGCCCAGCCCCTCCACATCTTGACGCCGCAGTTGGCCAAAGTATTTCGACTGCTCCGTGTACGTCACACCCACGCCGCTCTCTGCGTACACGTCTCTCCGTTGCTCAAGCGCCGCGTTGTACACGGTGCGCGACAGATCCGGCAGATCGTTGAGCATCTTGGACTCTCTGGGGTGCGGATACAGGCGGAACTTGTATGTACGAATCGTCGCCTATCGGCCCTTCTGCGCGTCAATGTGCCGCCGAATCGTTTCTGCCGAGACGTGCCCAGCAGTGCCCCCGTAGTAGCGGCGCGTCCCCAGAGACGGCAAGGGGCTCTTCAGTTCGGAAAACGCTTGGCGAAGTTGGCGACTCCTAGCTCCCTTGATGCGCGGCATGTTCTGGTTGGACGCCCGCGTCGGAGGAAACGACGCGAACAGATGAACGTGATCGGGTTGCGCAACCAAGTCCAGGATATCTCCCTCATTGCGCTTGACGATCTGCAGGATCAACGCCTCCAAGCGTACGCCAACGTCGCGTCCCAAGACTGGTCGGCGAAACTTAGCACACCCCACGAAGTGGTAGTTGATTTAGTGCGCAGCGTGGCGAGCTCGTTTACTGTCCATAAACGAGCTATACTATGCTTTCTAGGACTATTCAAGGAGGAACGCGGCATTCCCCTCCCCGTTTCAACGGGGGGGGGATGCCGTAAATACCTATGGTCTGGTGACTTGAACCGTGTTGGCCGAACAAGATAGTTTGGCCAGCGTGCAGAAACGCGCCTTCAGTCTCGCCAGCGGAGCAGCGCCTCGAAAGCGCGGGTGTCGTTGGTGCGGTTAAGCCCCAGCACCGCCCAGAGGGCAGGATCGCGCGCACTTCGATGGACCAGGATGGAGACCTCTTCCTCTGGCAGGACCTCGTGTGTGTAGTTGATCTGCAGCCAATCGGGCTGATGCGCCTTGAACACCGCCAGCGAGAAGGCGTCGCAGATCCACTCCACATAGCGGCTGTTGTTGACGTGTCCGAGGACATCCACCGCTGAGTACCCAGCGCGGACACCCAAGCGCTCTTCGCCGGGCTTCCAGCTGCTCGCCTCCAGCCTGATCCGTTCCAGCGGCTCGTCGAGCCCCACGCGGCTCTCAACCGTCGGCAACTTCAGATCCAATGATTCGGGCCGCACAATGCGATGGGTGGCGCCATCGATGATCAGCCACGCGGAGGTCGCCGCGGCGAGGTGCTTTCCGTTGGCGTCCAGCACCTCGAAGTCGCGCATGTAGAGCAGCCGCCGCTCGATGCCCTTGGCCCAAGTGCGGATGGTCACGGGATCGTCGAGCGTTGGAAAACGGTAGAACCTGATCTTCATCCGCGCGTGCACCCAGAGCAGGCCTTGCGCAACCACGGCTTCGAAGCCCGCACCCATGTGCGTGGCATGCGCTCCAGCGACCTCACTTAGGTGCTGCAAGAGGGCTGCTGGCTTCAGCTGCTGTTGGAAGTCACAGTCGAGCGCCTTGATCTGACGCGCTTCTTCGTAGATTAGATCGGACACATTGGTCATCTCATACCTCGCTATGCGGCTACCGTCCCTAATCTACCGTATCCTCTGACGATCCGCAAGTCCGCTGCAGATACTGTGGATCGCGCTATGCGGCGCGACCGCGGCGGGCGGCGAAGGGCAGATTCGTCCCCACGGACTGTCGCAGTCCAACCGCACAGTGATCTGAGACTTCGGATAGAGTGTCTTGAATACTTTGGCACCTCACGTTCGACTTGACGACATCCAACATTTATGTTGTACTTCCTCCTATGGCCTCGTAGGGATGTTGGGTGGAGATACAGAATCCAGAGAGGAAATGCTGTGCGCGGCTTAGCCAACAATGGTTTGTGGCTTGCAGGTGACGTAGCTATCGTAGGAGTTTGGAAAAGGTGCGTCCGAGAGATGGATTCAGGAAGCCTAGCTGCTCTGGTCCGAGGTAACTGACTGTGGAAAAAGGTAAAGACTCGGGTCCCAACAAGAAGCCGTTGACGGAAGTCCGCGTGCGTGAGCTCTGGTCGAGAACCTACAATCGTGAGGGCAAGCCTGATTGGTCGCATATCTTGCCCTACTATCACGAGGATATCGTCTTTCAGGACAGCATCCAGTGCATTGTGGGCATCGATGCATTTACCGCGTTATGTGAGCGCCTGACGAAACGCTGCAAACAGCTCCGCATGGACATCGGGAGCATCGTCGTGGATCCGCCCGAGATCTTCATGGATTGGACGATGACAATGATGTTCCGGAGATGGCCTAGTTCCCCGATCTATGGCTGCACCCGGCTCACCCTAGCTGAAGACGGCAGGATCGTCCGGCAGCGGGACTACTATGATCTGTGGGGTGATATCTTTGATGGCATCCCCTGGTTTCGTCGGATATATCGGCGACTGATGCACCGGTACTTTGGCTGATAGGGAGATTTATGGAGCTACCCGAGGAACTGGCCTTCATCGCCAATGCCCGTAAGCCCCAGAGGACGACATCGGCGCGTATGGACGGGCGTCTCTGCGTCATCACCGGCGCGACATCCGGCGTCGGTTACGAGACTGCGAAAGAGTTCGCACGGGGTGGCGCAAGCTTGATCATGGTGTGCCGCAGCGGCGAAAAGGCTGCCCGAGTCTGCCAGGAGCTGACCAAAGAATACGACACAGCCTGCGAAATCGTCCTGGCAGATTTCGCGAGACTCGCGGAGGTGCGAGAAGCTGCCCAAACTATCTCGGATATGGCTGATCGTATCGATGTACTGATCAACAATGTTGGCGTCCACCGCACGCGGCGCACCCTCACCGAGGACGGCATCGAGATGGTCTTCTGCGTCAACCACTTGGCTTCGTTTCTCCTAACGCGATTGCTGCTGGATAGGCTGAAGTCCAGCGCCCCGTCACGCATCATCCAAGTTAACTCGCAGGGACACCGGTTCGGCGGTCTCGACCTCAACGATATTAACTGGGAGCGGCGTCCGTATCACGGTCTGTGGAGCTATGGAGCCTCTAAGGTGGCCCAACTCCACACTGTTAGGGAGCTATCAAAGCGGTTGTTCGGAAGCGACGTGACGATCAATGCGATGCACCCCGGAGCGGTTAAGACCGGCATAGGTATGGACAACGGTCCGATCTACCGATGGTACCGCCGTAATATAATCAATCGCTTCCTCAAGGATGCCCGCATTGGAGGGAAAGCGATCTACTACCTGGCTGCAGCGCCCGAGGTGGCCAGGGTCAGCGGTCGCTATTTCAACCTGACGATTGAAGAATCACCAGCGCCGTATGTGATGAAGCCGGATGTGAGTCAACCGGTCTGGCGCATCAGTGAGGAGTTAACCGGTCTTAGCGGGATGGCGTGAGACTGCTAGACGTGTGAGGGTGCTGTGACGACTCTCTCCACTAAAGTGGGGAGCTTCTTGGGACACGCTCGGCGTTACATCCGCCCACGTTATGTCCCGAAGGCCCCGTCTGGGCCAGATGAAGAAGATTAACCGCAGCATTTACGTCGCGGTCGAGAACTAGATTACAGTGAGGACACCGATGCGTTCTGACGCTCAGATCTTTTTGCACAATCCCGCTGCAATGTGTGCTGGGGGCATGACAACATCCTGGGAGCCAGTCTCTGCCACTTTGCTTTCCCACAGTTGCCGGAACAGTCCCAGCCCAGCATCGCGGGCGCTCAGGGCTATGTGATGATTGTGCGTCATGAAGCTGTGGGTCAGGTCCTCGATGGCGATCAAGGAATACTCATCTACCAGGGCTCTGGTGATCTTGTGCCAGACGTCGCGGCGCTGGTTGGCGATAGGCTCGTGCTGCTTTGCGACCGGGAACGCTGCCTTGCGCCGCTGTCTGCGACCCAGCT
>PWVB01000233.1 GCA_003562365.1 Anaerolineae bacterium | reverse complement strand
TGCTGCCTAACACACGATACCATGTCGCCTGTGCCGGAGGTTCGCTCCGCGTGAACTTGAATTTCCGCAGATACTTCCGACCGTAGTTGCCTATCCATTCCGAGATGGCATGGGGACTCTTGTAGCCGCACAGTAATGCCACGCAGGCTATGCCCAGCATCGACACTAATGGGTGACGTTTCCCCTTATCATCGCGGGGGTCAGGCACCTCGCGCAAAGCCTCATACAACGAAGAAATCCTTGTCGATTGTTCTTCCATCCTCGACCGCATCTTGTCAGCAGTGATCACAGGCTCTCCCTTTAAGTCAGTGTACGCCCCTTATTTACCTGACCTTGGAGAATGATAAAGCCCTATGTCACATCCTATTTGACATAGTATTGTCCAACCCTTACACTGGATACGCATTGCACCTCGAGTTCGGACTATACAAACCCAACGCTCTAACCACACTCAAGGATCGTGTGGTTCAGGGCTAGATTCGTTTGACCGGAACGCTGATCGAGGATCTCGATAGGGGATCTTGGACCAGCGGAAGGATTGGACAAGGCGCGTTAGGAGCCCCAATATACCGATCGAGGAGGACCCCGATGAAAGACAGCTGGAGGATGCGAATGCTGAGTGCCGTCTTACTACCTATTCTGCTGCTTGCAGGGACGATTGCCCCGTTCGCCCCGCCCCAAATTCAGGTCCAGAGTAGTTCTGCCCACGCAGTGGGGAGTGAGCACGCCGATCATCTAATCCCACATGTGTTTGCCAGTGGCTCAGGAACAGCGGAAGACCCATATCTCGTGGCTACAGCAGAAGACCTGGACAATGTCAGATACCATCTGGATTCTCATTTCCTGCAGGTGTCAGACATTGATCTGGGGGTGGCTCCCTGGAATGTGGGATTGGGCTGGATTATCATCGGCGATTTCTATGATAGGTTCACGGGCAGCTTTGATGGGGGCGGCTATATGATCCAAAACCTCACCATCAAGCGAGATGACGCTCCCGATACACGACCTACCGGACATATAGCGCAAGGCCTGTTCGGTTATGTAGAAGAAGCGACGCTTCGGAACATAGTCTTGTCGGATGTCGATGTCGAGGTCAGTTTTGGAGCCGGATCAGATTACATCGGCGGCTTGGTTGGTTATGCTTACCAGAGCGCTATCGACAATGTACATGTATCCGGAGAAGTGCGTGGATATGATCATTATGACGCATCTTCGATTCGTGCTAACAAGCCCATCGGCGGCGTGGCGGGGCTTTTATACCATTCCCTCCTCCATCATGCATCCAGTGCCGTCTTGGTGCAGGCACCCTCATCGAAGCCTACAGGCGGTCTGGTTGGTCGGAATGGGTCAAGCGAAATTAGACACTCCTATTCCACTGGAACCGTAGAGGGTGTTGATCAGGTGGGCGGTCTGGTTGGGCACAACGCCTATCAAACCAGCCGAATCTCCGACAGTTACAGCCGGGCTTCGGTGAGTGGGACGGATCAGGTTGGCGGGTTAGTGGGTTGGTCGGAGTTAAACAGTTCGATATATCGTTCGTACAGTACCGGTTTCGTCACCGGGACGGGTACTGAGGTTGGCGGCTTTCTGGGTAGTGACTCGAATAGCACTGGAGTCTTCTTGGAATGCTACTGGGACACCCGGACGTCGGGCCTTCAAACAAGCGCCGGGGGGGCAGGGGTCGTGGGCAAGCCCACAGACCAGATGCAGCAGGAGGAGACGTACCGATTCTATAATTTCAACACGTTGTGGCAGGTTGATGAGGGCAGTGATTACCCGCTGTTCCAGAACCTGAGCGGTCACAATCCTCCGCGACCGGTGATCCTGGCCGACCTGGAGGGTACAGGAACAGAAGATGATCCTTACGTCATCGCGGATGCTGACGAGTTGAACGCGATGCGCCAGGACTTGACTGCGAGCTACCGGCTCG
The DNA here is from genome assembly GCA_003562365.1 of Anaerolineae bacterium. GTDB lineage: Bacteria > Chloroflexota > Anaerolineae > B4-G1 > SLSP01 > PWVB01. The sequence continues at coordinate 2,054 of PWVB01000233.1, read as the reverse complement.
GCAACGACATCGATCTGTCCGCTTCAGTCGTCTGGAACTACGGTCGGGGGTGGGAGCCCATTGGCAAGTCCTCTACCGAAGATAGGTTCAGTGGCAGCTTAGACTGTCGTGGTTATGCCATCCTCAACCTGACTATCAATCGGCCCGGGCAGACGGCCAGCGAGTATTATCAGGGACTGCTTGGCTATACCCAGAACGCCTCGTTTAGTGATCTCCGCTTGACCAACGTGAATGTGCACTGTGGGTATCAATGTGGTGCATTGGCCGGCCGTGGCGACGGCTTCATCGAGGGCATATCCGTTACGGGTGATGTTGTGTCGGAAAGCTCGTATGTTGGTGGCCTGTTTGGCACCTTCAACAATGGCAACATGCTGCGTGTCTTTGCAGGAGTGAATGTGCGAGCGGCTTCCAGTACTGGAGGAATCGTTGGTCGCAACTTCTCGGGCGACATGCACCTAACCTACTCCTTGGGAACTGCTCAGGGAACCGGTCGAGTCGGCGGTCTGGTGGGACACCTAGTGTATTCCCACACGATCTCTGACAGTCACAGCGGGGCCCTGGTCGCCGGTACCCACGATGTAGGCGGCCTGGTGGGTTATCAGCAACGTGGTTCCATATTGCGCTCCTACAGCAGTGGACAGGTAATCCAGATAGATGACAACGTGGGTGGCCTTGTTGTAGGCCGTACCGGTCTGGTGACCACTCCGAGTGATGATGTGGGGGGTCTCGTTGGAAGGGGCGACGGAGACGTCAGTGACAGCTACTGGGATACGGAGACGTCGGGTCAGCCGGAGAGCGCCGGTGGCGAGGGCCGTGTTACGTCCCAGATGGCCCATCCGTATGCTGTGGACACCTACGTCGGCTGGGATTTTGAGGGGACGTGGGCCGAAGATGCCTATTATGTGCACAACAACGGCTATCCTTACTTGCGCGCGCTGGTTCCAGGCCCGCTGACGAACATCACCTATCTACCGCTGGTGCTGGCAAACCGTTGACCACTAAGCCTTGCCGGAACTCTAATGCCTTCCAAAACTCTAGCAGCGACGACGGAGAGCAGATCAGCGATAGCCTGGTTTAGATGAGCTGAGACTCGCATTTTGCACCGGATCGGGACGGGCGGTCTACCCCTATGATATCAGAGCGCTGTCCCGCTGGCGATGGCCACCGGGGTCGGCCCTTGTCCGTACCAGTCAGCGACGAAGGCTAGGTGCCTGGCTGTGCGCGCATCGTCCAGAATCGCTTGCAACGTCGATAAGCGCTTGACCCGCGTCGAGACGTAGTTGGGTCACCATATGCACCGGTTGATAGAGCGTTTCAAGACTGCTCAGCAGGTCCAACGCGACGTAACTACTGTCTGCGACGATGGCGATCTGGCGGTCGGGCAGCCAGCGCCGCACCTGCTTTCCCATTTGGTGAGCTTCTTGGGCTGGCGCGGGCTGGCATCGTAGAAGCGCGTGGACGGCGCCAACACGGTGAAGAAGGGGATCGCCGAGATGCGCCGTGCCCACGGTACTTTTGCCAGCAGCATCCTACTGATCCAGCAGAGCCCGCTTGTTTTCACGAAGTGGCTCTTGCTGGAACGTGCCGGATCGCGGTGGATCTTTTTGACCTGGATCTTCTTGCCGCATCGCCGTTCGGTGGTCTCGTCAACCCCAATGGCCACCGGACCCCGAGGCAGAAAGGTGCACAACAACAAGCGCAAGAGGATGGCACTGAATTCTAGGCTGGACCAGACGGCGCAATTGAGCACATGATGGTAGTTCTGAAAACAGCAGTCCTGGCTCAATCCCACGATCCGTCGCGGTGACGGTGCGCTTGCGTTTTACTTGTTCGAACAGTGTGTTAATGTTCAAATGGATAGAGTCCAGCTACTGATCCTGACAAAACTAGCTAACTATGAGATCTGGATAGACCTGGCGGATGAAACCTTGAATGACAGATACCTTGTGTCGCAGGCGCGCCATCGCCTTGCGCAGCTCGTCCCGTAACTCAGTGAGATGATGACAACAGACATTGCCCAGTTCCACCCGTTTCAGATCGTTCCACACCCCCTC
>PWVB01000229.1 GCA_003562365.1 Anaerolineae bacterium | reverse complement strand
TGTCGATGATGTCTGTGACGGCAAAGAGGAAGCTTGAGTTGTTCGGAACAAAGAAGAAGAGCCCGAAGTCCCCGTGAAAGATACTGCCGAGCGAGACGATGAAGAGTACAATGCCCAGAAGAAGCAACAGGGGCAGCGTGACATGACGCAGCAACTGCCATTCGGAGGCCCCATCGACCTTTGCTGCTTCATGGCAAGCAGGGTCAATGCCCATAATGCCAGCGTAGTAGATAAGTGTCGAGAACCCGACGTTCTTCCGCAGGTTGACAGCATTGAGGACATAGGACCAGTATCGGGGCTCGAAGTACCACCTAACCGGATCAAGGGCCAGCAGCGCGCGCGCCTGATTCAGGTAGCCCTGTCGATAGCCCAGGAAGGCCAATCCAATGTAACTGACCACCACCCAAGACAGGAAGTAGGGCAGAAACATCGCGGTCTGATAGAGCTTCACGGAACCGCGACGGACCTCGTTCAGCAAAATAGCTAGGGTGACGGCACAAAACGTAGTGAGGAAGAAGAATCCCAGATTGTGGAGCACAGTGTTGCGTGTGACGACGCCAGCCACCCGAGATGTGAAGAAGAACTCGAAGTTCTTGAATCCGACCCATTGACTTCCGAAGATTCCCAGGTCATACCGGTAGCGCTTAAAGGCAATGACAAGGCCGATCATCGGCGCGTAGCTGAAGATCACCATCCAGACGAGGGCCGGGAGAGATAAGATGGCCAATTCACGGTGTTTCCTCAAGTGCAGCCATTCTGTTCGTAGTCTCGCGACCATGCTCGGTCCTCACTTAGCTCAGCTCAAGTACCGATTTATCCACCACGTAGTGCTGCCAGTGCCGCGAAGTCGTCCTTGAGGTGCGCGTAGATTCGCTTGTAGAGCTCAAAGAACGCCATATAGCGCGCGTGGTTTTCGGCGTTCGGCGCCATTGGCTCCACGTATTCGACCCAGTCCTTGGCCACCGAGAAGTCGGCGAAGACGCCCGTCGCCACGCCCGCCAGGATCGCGTCACCGTAAGGAGCACCGGTGCGTCGTTTCACCAGCGTGATGGGCACGTTAAAGACGTCGCAGATGATCTGGCGCCAGAGGCGGCTCACGGCGCCGCCCTCGTTCAACACCATCGGGATGTTGATAGGCAGACCTGCTTCCTGGATCAGGTGGAAGGAGTCAACCATCGCAAAGGCAACCCCCTCCATCATCGCGCGGACCACGTGGCCCTTGGTATGGTTGAGCGAGAGGCCAAAGATCACACCGCGTGCATTCACGTCCCAGATCGGCGTGCGCTCACCCATCAGGAAGGGCAGGATGATCAGGCCATCGCTACTCGGCGGCACGTCAGCAGCTTGCAGGTTGAGCAGGTCGTACGCCGAGACGCCCAGTACACGCTCGACCTCCAGCTCATGCTGAGAGAAGGTGTCGCGCAGGTAGCGGATGCACTGGCCTCCGGTCATCGTCGTGGGTACGGTCACATAGGTGTTCCGCGAGTCGACGGTATAGGGGAAGTTGATCATCAGCCGCCCAATCTCCGAGAAGTTGTACTCTGGGCTGCGGTGGATCACCCCGAAGTTGCCTACACTGCCCAGGTTGGACTGGAAGTCGCCGACATCAATGGCTCCGGCGCCGACCCAACTTGCGTTGCAGTCCACCTGTCCGGCGGCGACGGGGGTTCCCGCGGCCAGTCCGGTGAGAGCGGCTGCCTCCGCCGTCACCTCTCCGATGATCTCATCACAGCGGAAGATCTCGGGAAGCAGGGCTGGATCGATGTCGATCTCGGCAAGCATGGCTTCATCGAATCGCCCCTCACGCAGGTTATATGCTACGCCATAGAAGGCGGCACTTGAGTCGTGCAGTGTCGCGCGCCCGGTGAGCTTCAGTGTAATGAAGCCGTCGATGGTCAGCGCCTTGTCGATCTGGGCGAAGCTATCGGGCCGGTTACGCTTCTCCCAGAGCAGGTTGACCAGGGTTGGATGGTCCTCCAGACGGTAGCCAGAGAGCCGGAAAATGCGTTCTTCGCCGATATGTTCCTTCAGCCACGTGACCTCCGTCGTCGCCCGGCGGTCCATCAGATTATAGGCGTGATGGATCGGGACGTGCGCTGAGTTAACCATCACCAGAGAGGGTAGCGCAGAGGAGGCGGCGACACCCAGCACCAGGTCAGGCTTAACGCCTGCTTCAGCGACTACCGACCGGATCAGCCGGCAGGCCACCTCCCAGTAGAGTGCTGCGTCATGCTCCGACCACCCCGGTTGCTCGTGGATCAGGGCATACTCCTCGAAGGCAAAGCCCCGCACCTCGCCCTCCATGTCAATCAGGCAGGCCTTTGCCCCGCCGGTCCCGAAGTCGATGCCCAACAGATAGCCTGACACATCCGCCGTCATAGAGGCCTCCTTACCGGATCGTGAGCTTGTTGGCCTGCTTAGGATTCGATGTCGTCCAACAGCCGCCGTGCATTGCCCAAGTCAGTCACCAGCACATCGACTAACTTACCGCGCACGGCGGCACGGATCACCTCGAACTTTTCCTTGCCGCCGGCGACGCCGATTACCCGGCGGATCTCTGCCATCTCTTCCAGCGTCAGCCCAATGATGCGTTCATTGATCTCGTGAGCGATCGGCTTTCCTTGCGTGTCGAAGAAGCGCAGGCCGATATCGCCCACAGCCCCTAGAGTTGTCAGTTCGGCCACGGTTTCTTCCGTCAGGATGCGCGACTGGCGCACCACGGAGTCCGGTGTAGGGCGCCCGATGCCCACCAGTGCGATATCCGCCTTTGCCGCCAAGGATAGCGTATCGGCGATCTGGGGATCGGCGAGCAGCGCATCGCGGATGTCGTGGGTTGGCACGATGCCCGGGGCTGAGAGGATGCGCGCTCGTGCCCCCAATGTGCGTGTGGTACGTTGGACCAGGTCGGCCCCGTAGACATCGGCGTCAGGTCGCCCCAGCCCGCCCAGCGACTGGACGACACGCATCTCTGGCCAGTCACGCAGCGCAAGGGCTTCTACCACGGCGCGGAGCGTGCTGCCCCACGTCAATGCCAGCGTTTCATTCCCGCGCAGTCCTCGGACCAGGCAATGGGCTGCTACCTCACCCAGAGCGATTCGGACATGCTCTGCATCATCCTTCAGCGGCGTCGCAATCAGCGCTTCGTCGAGTCCGTAGCGCGCCTCCAAGGCTCGTTCCAGGTCCACATGGTCGTCCTCAGGGGCGACTATGCGGATCTGCACAATCTCGGCCTCGCGCGCCGCGCTCAACAACCGGGACACCTTGATCCGCGAGAGCCCCAAGCGTCCGCCGATTTCCTTTTGCGTCAGCCCGTCGTCATAGTAAGACCTGGCGATCTTGACCAGGAGCCGGGCATAGTCGGGCGACAGAGAATTCTGAGATACCATATTGTTATTATAAACGAGCGGTGAACATATGTCAATTATTGATCATATGTTCACAGGCGTTTTGAAAGGCTCCTTCTAACCACCTGTCAGCCCGCTACGCCCGTGATGCTGGGCACAATGCGTCATCAAAACGAGTATTCGAGACGTCAGTTGGAGCTTGTGAGTACCTTTGCAGAGCTCGAATAGGTGCTCTTAAGCCACCCAGAACCTACATAACAAACAGTACAGACTTATCTTGGTGAGGTTGGGCGTTATGCGTACTGAACACTGCGATTGATGCAGCAATGATGGGCAGAGAAGCTCCCCTTTCAAAATGTCTGCATATGATCAACTGCGGTGAATAAGTAATAGGGTAGAAGGGTGGAGTTGTGGGGTTCGTGCTGGACCGTGGGCGTCGATTAGCGAGCTTTCCTAAAGCTTAGAGGCTTGCCCTTACTGATTCTGACGAAACTAGCTAAACACAAAGCCTGGATAAAACTCGGGAGTGAAGCCTTATATGACGGAAACCTTGTGTCGCAGGGCTGCAATCCCCTTGTTATCGGCCACTTTGTTTGCTCAGAACAGCGACAATGTCGGCCAGATTGGATGGGGAGCCGGAG
>PWVB01000518.1 GCA_003562365.1 Anaerolineae bacterium | reverse complement strand
CTTACTTATATGACGGGATGCGCCGAATCGGCAAGGCAACCGACACCCTCTATGTAAGTTCAGCATAGAAGCCTAGAGCAGTCAGGATAAGCTTCAGTAAAAAGGAGCCACAATGCCAAAGAAACCACCGCTGGAGTACAGTTTGAGCCCCCGAGAGATTGAGGCGGGTGTGCGCTGGATCACGCTGAGTCTGAGGAATACCGGAGACGAGGACCTGGAACAGATCAGTGTGCAGCTCAACTCCACCGACACCTACAAACTCGATGTACACGGCACCGGTAGCTTTGTGTCGGTCCTGCGTCCCAACGAAACTCAGAACCTGCCTTTTCAGGTCACGGCCCAGGGCACGGCGAAGCTCTATGCGACCGCCGATGGCTGGCGCGGGGAGGAACCCTTTCACTGGGAGTCGCCAGGCAGACGGATTGTGGTTGGCCTTGAGGTCGCTGAGCTGGTGAGCCTGTTTGCGTTGACCGATCCCTACCCGACCCTGGGCACGGAGGTCACACTGGAGGCCACGATCCGCGGTGTGGCTTTCAACCAAGGCCTGGGCCTTGAGTTCTGGGCCGAGACCCCCGACGATCGGCTTCTGTCCCTGGCGAAGATGCCCACAGAGCCGATTCCTGAGGGCGAGATGGTACGTCATACCGTGACGTTTACGCCGGATCGGGTCGGGATTTACACGCTGCATGCCTATCTCTTTGCGGGGGTGCAGCGTATCGATCACGCGGTAGAGGAGTTGAGCATCACAAACTAGGAGACAGATGCGTTCCCAGTGGGGAGGTCTCCCATTCAGCACCGGGCGAAAGGATCACGAGAGGAGAGACAGTTATGGATAGTGCAAAAAAAACGAGGTTGGTGATCGGCCTGGGTTGCGGTGGGTTGCTGCTTCTCCTGATCCTTGCAGGTGCCTCTGTGCTGTTTCTGGTACCTCTTCCAATGATGCAGGAGGGACGGCGGGTGGAAGATCCGACGGCGGGGGACACGCCGGAGCCCGCGCTGCTCGCCACCCAGGAAGTGGTGCCGACGCTCCCTCCAACCGACCCCGAGCTCGCCGTGGGACCAGCACCTGAGGCCTTCACGGAACTGTACGAAAGGCTCAACCCCGGCGTTGTCAACATTCAAGTCTTCGCTGAGCAGCGCAGTGGCACGGGACAGGGAGCAGGCTCCGGCTTCATCCTCGATGAAGAGGGCCATATCGTCACCAACCAACACGTGATCGCCGAGGCCGATTTCGTCGCTGTGATCTTTTTCGACGGCTATCAGTCAGCGGCGGAGATCGTGGGCACCGATCTTGATAGCGATTTGGCGGTAATCAAGGTAGCCGAGCTGCCGGATAACGTGCATCCGCTGGCCCTGGGAGATTCAGAGGGCGTCGTCGTGGGCGAGTGGGTCGTCGCGATCGGCAATCCCTTCGGATTGGGGAGCAGCCTTACGGCCGGCATCGTAAGCGCAGTGGGACGAACGATTGTAGGAATGACACCCTTCGGTATTCCCCATGCTGTTCAGACCGATGCGGCCCTCAATCCTGGGAACTCCGGCGGTCCTCTGTTGACGATGGATGGGTACGTCATCGGCGTCAATGCGCAGATCGCTGCCACGGGCCCGGATCCGGTAAGCGCGGGCGTGGGATTCGCGATCCCAGTCAACACCGTGCGCCGCGTAGTACCGGCACTGATTGAGACAGGGGCCTACGCCTGGCCCTGGCTGGGCATCCAGGGTATTCCAGTGGACATCTTCATCCAGCAGGCTAACGATCTTCCCACCCAACGCGGTGTCTACATCATGGAGGTCGTCGGAGGACCGGCGGAGGCAGCCGGACTCCAGGGCGCCACGGAGACGACCACCGTGGAGGGGTTTAGCGGCGTACCGGTTGGCGGCGATGTGATTGTGGGGTTTGACGGCGTTGAGATCGAGGATTTCAGTGATCTGCAGTTGCGCATCTCCCAACAACAGCCGGGGGACAGCTTGACGCTCATAATTCTGCGAGAGGGAGAAGAAGTGCAGATCGACCTGACGCTACAGGCTCGTCCCTCCCCCGCTCAGTGACATCTGATAACTGGCGAGCAAAACGGGAGAAAGGGGGTATCCATGCTATACGACACCATTGCGGATCTACCTGAATCCCTCACCTCAGTGCTCCCGGAGGAAGCTCAGGAAGTCTACCTGGAGGCTTACAAGACATCCTGGGAGGCGTATGAGGAGCATCAGGGCGGCGAGCTTGATCGCGAAGCGGTCGCCCATCGGGATGGGTGGACTGCAGTTCGACGCGAGTACGTGAAGGATGAGTCCACCGGGCGCTGGTACCCTGAGGGGGAGCTCCCGGAGGAAGAGGAGGAGGAGGAGGAGGGACTGCTCGAGGAGATCACCGACGTCTTCCAGACGGATGAATCAGAGAGATAAACGCAGAAGGGAACAAAGCTAGACGATGGTTAAGGTCACCGACGACATCCTGATCGACAACAGCGAACTGGACATCAGCTTTATCCGCGCTTCAGGGCCTGGGGGCCAGCACGTCAACAAGTCGGCGACGGCAGTGCAGCTGCGCTTTGACGTTGCCAGCTCCCCGTCGCTTCCCGCGCCGGTGCGGCGCCGGCTGCTGCACCTATCCGGCAGTCAGATAACCAAGGACGGTGAGCTGATCATCAACGCAAGCCAACACCGCTCGCAGCACCGCAATCGTCAGGAGGCGCTCCAGCGCCTCAAGGCGTTGGTCCGCCGTGCGGCACAGCGTCCGAAGCGTCGGCGGGAGACGCGGGTACCACAGCGGGCCAAGGAGCAGCGGCTGGACCAGAAGCAACGTCGAAGTGAGACCAAGCGGCTGCGCAAGCCACCGCGGCGTTGGTAACTCAGCTTGGATTCACGACGTGATCCAACCGATGTCCAACGCGACCAACCCAATCCACCGCGGACGCCAACGTGACCCGGCGTGCGGGAGACAGCGCCCGCGGTACAATAAAAGTTGATAGTGTACGCGATGCGCGGCAGCAGCTGACAGAACTGGAGCGAGCGGCCGTGTGCAGCGGATATAACACGTATCAGAATGCGTGTAAACAGACCATTACCAGAGACATACGAAAGTGAGGAAGATGAGATGGACGCCTATACCTATATCATCATTGGCGGCGGTCTGGCCGGCGGCAAGGCGGTGGATGGCATTCGAGAAGAGGATGAAGAGGGCCGCATCGCCCTGATCACCCGCGAGCCACACCGTCCATATCATCGACCACCGCTCTCCAAGGGCTACCTCCTGGGCAAAGAGCCTGAGGCTGAGGTCTACGTCGCTGAGGCCGACTATTATACCGATAACCGCGTGACCCTCTTTATGGAGACCGAAGCGACGTCTATCGATCCACAGACCCATACCGTCATCCTCGATGACAATCGGGTCTTAAGCTATGACAAGCTGCTGTTGGCAACGGGAGGCAAGGCGAAGCGCCTAGACCTTCCCGGCAGCGATCTGGGCAATGTCTTTACGCTACGCACCATCGAGGATTCTGATCACATTCGGGATGCGCAGGCCCCGGCACAGCAGGCCCTAGTCCTGGGCGGCAGCTTCATAGGATCTGAGGTGGCAGCCGGGTTGGCAATGATGGGGGAAGAGGTCACGATGGCCTTCCCCGAGAGCCGCCTGCTGGAACGCATCGTGCCGCAGGCGATGAGTGAATGGCTGCACGAGGCCTATGCCGCGCACAACGTTCGCATTCTGCCCGGCATTACGCCCGAACGGCTTTTGGGAGGAAGCCAGGTGGAGCGGGCCGAACTGAGCAACGGCGCATTGCCAAAGGTCGATCTCGTTGTGATGGGCGTGGGCATCACACTTAACACCGGGCTTGCTGAGGAGGCCGGGCTGGAGACGCGGGACGGCGACAACGCTCTACTGGTCAACCAGCTCCTGCAGACCAGCGATCCAGATGTCTACGCCGCCGGAGATATCGCCGCCTGGCCAGACCCCACATTTGAAAAACGACTGCGGGTCGAACACTGGGATGTCGCCTACAATCAGGGGCTGCAGGCCGGGCGGAATATGGCGGGCGCCGGAGAAGTTTACGAGGTGCTCCCTTATTTCTTCTCAGATCTCTTCGACCTGAGCTTTGAGGTCTGGGGGGACCTGAGCGCGTGGGATCAGACGGTTCAGCGCGGCGACCTGGCAAGGCGAAGCGCCGCCTTCTACTACTTTGATGAAGGAAAGCTGACCGGCGTTTTGGCCATGGGCCGCCCTGAGGAGGAGCGCGAGGCGATGCAACAGCTGGTGCAAGCCAAACCCCAGCACAGAGATGTTGCCGAGCAACTCCGGGACGAATCGCTAGATCTGGCCAAGCTCCTGTAAAGCGTGTAAAGCGATTCTACTGCACTGATGCCCCCCTCTCCGGTGGGATTGAGAGACCGTGCCTTGGGGTAGCAGATGAGTCGACGAGAAGTGTAGATGCAGGTGCGGAACGCAGAAATCGCCCGCCTTCTGGAGCGGATTGCCGATCTGCTGGAGCAACAGGAGGCCAATCCGTTTCGGGTCCGTGCCTACCGCGAGGCGGCAGAGCGCGTGCGCGAGACGGATGGCTCACTCGCTGACCTCGTACGCGAGGGGGACGGCGACAAGCTTCAGGAGCTGGAGGGCATTGGCACGGGCCTCGCCGGCGTCATTACCGAGATCGTCCATCAGGGACGCTCCAGCATGTTGGAGCGACTGCAGGCCGAGGTAAAGCCAGAGAGGGTCTTTGAGCAGATTCCCGGCATTGGTGAGGCGTTGGCCGAGAGCATCGTTGAGCACCTGGAGGTTACTACACTGGCGTCCCTGGAGCAAGCGGCCCACGACGGGCGACTGGCGGAGGTCCCAGGATTCGGCGAGGAGCGAGTTCGCAATGTACAGGTGAGCCTTGCTGGCCTGCTGAGCGGTGCAGCGCAGCGGCGTGCCCGGCGAGTTGAGACCAACGAGGCAGCAGACCCTCCAGAGCCAGATGTGGGATTGCTGTTGGAGATCGACCACCAGTATCGGGAACAAGCTGAGGCAGGCCGGTTGCGGAAAATCGCGCCCAAACGGTTCAATCCTCAGGGCAACGCGTGGCTGCCCATTATGGAAGTCGAGCGCGAGGGCTGGCAGTTCACCGTGCTCTACTCCAATACGGCGCGCGCCCACGAACTGGACAAGACAGACGACTGGGTTGTCATCTACTATCGACGTAACGGGGAGGAGAATCAGGTCACCGTCGTGACCGAAACCCGTGGTCCGCTAGAGGGCCTACGTGTCGTACGCGGCAGAGAGACGGCATGCCGCCGCTACTATGACAAGGAGACAGACAGACTATGACGATTGATTTTACGCCTTCAGGCAGCGTCGAAATTCCGGAGATCCCCTATCAAGAGCGCGTTGAATTACCGGCGGACAGGACGGCAGTGCTCGTGGTGGATATGCAGAACGATTTTGTCAAGCCGGAGGGCACCCTGGAAGTGCCGGCAGCCCAGGAGACGATTCCACATATCCAACAGCTGTTGGGGTTAGCCCGCCAGCACCGGGTCAGGATCGCCTACACACAGGACACCGGAGCTGAAAACGACCCAGAGTTTGACATCTGGCCCGAGCACTGTGTGCGTGGGACCTGGGGCTGGAGGATCATCGAGGAGCTCAAACCCCACGAGGACGACGTTGTCTTCTGGAAAAACCGCTACGACGGCTTCTACGGCACGGCATTGGACCACTATCTAACCCGCCTCTGGAAGATCGACCATCTCGTGATCGTCGGTACCGTCTCCAACATCTGCGTGGCCCACACGGCGGCCTCGGCCGGGCTGCGCTGGTTTGACGTCGTGATGCCGGCGAACGGTATCTCGGCGCTCACGACCTTTGATCAAGCACTGACGCTGAGGCAGGTCTCGTCCCTCTACAATGGGAGCGTGGTACGTTCTACAGGCCGGATCCATTTTGAGATTACGGGAGAGGGGAGCTGACGTATGCAGGCAATGATCATCCGCCAATTCGGCGAGCCGGATGTCTTTGAAGCATCCGAGGTGGGACAGCCGGAATTGCTACCCGACGAGGTGCTAGTGAGAGTGCACGCTACCGCGGTGAATCCGGTGGATATTGCTGTGCGCCAGAATGGACATTGGGCCGGCATTAAACCGCCAGCTGTGATCGGCTATGATGTATCCGGCGTGGTTGAGGCAGTGGGGCAAGCAGTGAAGGACATCACCATCGGACAGGCGGTCTTCTACAGTCCCGAGGTACTGGGCGGCAGATCCGGCAGCTACGCCGAGTACCACGCTGCACCGGCAGCCAGCGTGGCGAGCAAGCCTGAGACCCTGTCCCATGCTGAGGCAGCGGCCCTTCCGCTCGCCGGATCGACAGCCTGGGATGCCCTGATCCTCAAGGCCCGGGTACGCGTTGGGGAAAGCGTGTTGATACACGGTGCCGGGGGCGTCGGGTCGCTGGCGATTCAGATTGCGAAGGCCGCCGGCGCGCACGTCACCGCCGTGTGCAGCGGCGCCATGGTTGAGCAGGCCGTGCTGCTGGGCGCAGACCGCGCCATCGATTACCAGAGCGATGACTTCGTACCGATTGTAGAGGAGGCAACCGATGGTTTTGGCGTCGATGTGGTCTTCGACACGGTCGGAGGCAACACAATGACCCGCAGCATCGAGGTCACCAAGCCGTTGGGGCGCATCGTCGGCATCGTCAGCAGCGACACCGGGTTCCGTCAGGCCTTCATCAAGAACATCGACATCTACCCAACCTGGCTGCAGCGGGATCGCTTCAAGCTGGATGCCCTCCGGGTTCTAGTGGAGCGGGGACAGTTGAGGCCCGTCATTGACACCGTGATGGACCTGGATCAGGTAGCGGAGGCCCACCGCAGACTTGAGGTGGGCGGGGTCAAGGGCAAGATCGTCCTCACTTTGCCGTCGGCTGCGGGAGGCTAGGCGACCCACACCCCAAGCCCATCCAACCCGAGGAGGCGGGACCGATTTTGGGAAGTATAGAGACAGCAAAGCATCGAAAGGAGCGAACCATGGAGAACACGTATACGTATACCGCGCGCAGCGCGGAGAACCCTGAGCGGGTTGTCACCTTCACCCTCCACGACACCAAGATGTCGGTGGGTGCTGGCGTCCCGCTGGAGCAGCTGGAGCAGGCCATTGCTCGGCTAACTGCCGAGGAGGAGGACGAGGAAACGCCGGAGGCGGAGCTCTGGCTGAAGCCCTTGGCGGTCTCATTGGTCGAGCGCGGTACCGGGCCCTTCAACATCGAGGATGTGGATGCCGACGTAGACGGCGACCGGCTCAGCGTCACAGGCTGGGTACGACTTGCCGGCCTGCGGGGAGGTGCTATCACGCTGATGGAGGGTCGGATCGATAACGTCGCTGCCGCGACCGCTTTTGTCGACGAACTAGAGTCGCGCAAGGCGGATCTTGCCAAGCCGGTGCTGCCCTTTGATTACTGGCTCACTTGGGTGGGTATGATCACCTCGCTGGTCATCTTCTTTGTCTTCTGGCAGCGACGCAGGAACGCGCCCAGAGCGGCTGAGGGCGAGCAAGCGGAGGGAGCCACGACCTAGCACCGTGGTGGGCCCGGAATGGCGAGATAGACTGGTCGAAACAAGCGGCGTGGGCCGAGCTCAACAGATCTCGATGCCCACGCCATCTCTGCGGATCGCCGGGGTTGTGCCCCTAAAGGACCAGGCAGCACCAAGCCTCAATCTGGGGAGGTAGATGATGATGGAGTTTCAGGATCGCGCTCAGGCGACGGTCCAGAGGTTATATGAGCGGGCTAACCGCTGGAGTGGTGGGGTCCTGGGCATCTTGGGCGACGCAGTGAATCAATTCGGAGAGGCGCAGGCCTCTCGTGCTGCCGCCGGGCTGGCCTACTATCTGTTCTTCGCGCTCTTCCCACTGCTGCTGTTGCTGATGGCAGCCGCGACCTATATATGGAACCTCGACAGCGATGTGGCTTTCCAGCAGGCCGTGGGCTTCATCGCCGGGATCATCCCGGTCTCTCGCGCGCTTATCGCCAGCACGCTCGAGGGTGTCGTCGACCGCCGCGGCGCTTTCACCCTTCTGGGCATCGTAGGATTGGCCTGGTCAGCCTCTAGCGCTTTCGCCATTCTGAGCAATAACATCAACCAAGCTTGGCCCAGCACCGAATCGCGGGGCTTCGTCAAGCAACGGTTGGTCGCCCTGGTGATGGTGATCGCGATGATCGTGCTGCTTCTCCTCTCGCTGGTGCTCTCTGCAGCCCAGGATTTGATCCTGGATATTGTCGTGCTGGGAGCATCCTTGGGTCCGGTCTTAAGGATACTTATCTCAGAGTTGATGGCACTGATGCTCACGATGGCGGTCTTCATTGGACTCTATCGCTGGATACCCACGGCGGAAGTCAGCTGGCGTGCCAGCCTGTGGGGCGCAGGGACAGCCGCCATCATCTGGCAGGCTGCACAGGTGCTTTTCACCCGCTACCTAGCCAGCGAGCTCGTGCAGTACGAGCTGGTTTATGGCGCCCTGGCCAGCGTGGTATCGCTGCTCTTCTGGATCTATGTCAGCGCGTCGATCCTGCTCTTGAGCGCGCATCTAACGGCAGCGATCGACCGAGAGCACCGCGAGGCAGGCTAGCCCCCTGCAGGCGCTAGATACCAAACAGCTGGTGCCGGCTGGCCCAGAGGTAACGGTTAGCCAGAAAGGCCAGCGGTTTTTGAGCCAGCAGGAAGTGCTCCGATAGCGCCTCCAAGACCGCGTCCAAACCACCGACCTCAGCCCGGTCGTGCTCGGCCGCCAGCTGATAGAAGGCCTGACCGTAGCGCTCATAGTCCTCGCGGCTCTGCAGCACCCGTCCCCTGGCGCCCGGGCGTAGCTGACGGCTCGCCGGATAGCGATGCTGCGCGTCGATAAACTCGGGAAACATCGCTGTCAAAAAGAGACAGACATCGCCAATACGCTTGTAAGGCTCGAAGCGAAACGGGTCCTCCACCGCCTCAGCGTAGCGCATCAGGCCCTCAACATCCAGGTCACTGGTACGATAGCGGCGCCAGACGCCCTTGCCGACATTGACCCGGACAGTCATACTCGCCACCCGGGTAAAGGAGGCTAACAGGGCCGCCAGATAGTCGCGGACGGCGCTCTCGCCCAGCAACTCCACCACCTGCTCAGTGTCGAAGATGACGATCTTCTGCTGAGCACGGCGCTCCATCGTGAAGGTTTCCTGAACCAGGTCGCGGCGGGCCCGGCGGAGCAGGACGTTGAAGTAGAGCCAGGGTGATACCCGCATCAAGGCTTGCTCAGGGCTCACCAGAGACTCAAAGACCTCATCCTCCTCCAGCACCGCGTCCAACCAGGCATCATCCACCTCACCCACGTCAGCAGCACTCAGCTGAGGCGCCACGATATCCAATAAAAATCGTAGATCCGCCTCACCCAATTGCCAGGCCATACACTACCCCCTACTTACGCAAGCATCGTTCAGGTCCGCAGCGACCTAAATACAGGTCGCTCAATGTGCTCGTGTGATCTATTATACCGATGGTCCGAGGGCCCTTCAACCCTCGGGACCATCTTGCCCCCAGCCAGCTCGGAAGCTTCAGCCAACACGCACCAGCTTACGCGGATCTCTGAACCACAGCGCCAACAGCATTCCTCCAATCCCAGCAGAGAGCGCGGCCGCCGCAAAGGTGGGGATATAGCCGATGCCCTCGATGAGCGCCCCCCCGACAATTGGCGCCAGCATGGTTGTGGGGGCAAGAGCGGTGTTCGTCAGACCAACATAGGTGGGACGCTCTTGCGGCAGCCCGAACTCCAAAACGATGCTCATACCCGACACCGCATTGGCAGCAGTGGCGGCGCCTAAGAAGACAAAGGCAGCCCACAGGCCCGGAACCACCCTGCTCACCCAGGTCAACGTGATCGCCGTCGCCATACAGAACGCCCCACAGGCTAACACCGTCTTGTGTCCAAGCCGATCGCCGATCAGCCCCCAGGCCAAGTTCATCACCGCTTGGCTGCCCACAAGGATTGCAGTGAGCGTGCCGACCTGAGTCCCGGTCAGGCCATAGGTCTCATTGGCGTATACAATCAGGAACCCCGTCCCCAAACCCGACAGCGTCATCAGGACCTGGCTCACAAGATAGCGGGCGTAGTTGGGGTTCCGCTTGAGCACTGAGGGGATGTTCCGGAGATAGTCAGAAAGCGTTGTGGACTGCTTGGGGTTGTCGCTGCGCGGCTCACGGGTCAAGGAGACGCCTATCCAGGAGATGGTCATCGCCACAAAGGCCAGAGTGAAGCAGAGCGCGAAATTGCCGGGGAAGTCCAGGGTCGAGAGGATATGACCGGCCAGCACGCCGCCGGCCACGCCGAGGAGGGCACCGAGTCCGTTGCCGATACCAAAGAAAAGGCCTCGCATCCGCACAGGGATCACCTTAGCGATTAGGTCCAGCCAGGCAGGGATCACGATCCCATTGGAGCAGGACGCCGTGGCCAGCAGCAGATAGATCAGCAGGAGGGCAAAGGTTGGATGGTCCAGCGCAAACCACCACACTACCGCGCCAATCAACAGATGGGGGAGACGCCCCCCCAGCAATGCGTATCGGCTCACGAACGGCCGCTTGTAGGGTAGGGACTCGGTGTAGTTGGCCGTGAGCAGCTGCGGCACCATCGTACCCACCATGAAGATCGCCGGCACGATCCCGATTGCGATCTTCGATGATGTCAGCTCCATCACCAAAAGCGGCAGGATGGTGGTGACCGATATCATGCTGAACCCCAGGGTGACAAAGGTCCGCTCCACCAAGTTGACTGCGAAATTCCACCTCTGGTGTTCAAGGGGTGGGGCTGTGGCTTCGATATTGGTTTGGCTCATCGGTTTGACACGCTCCTGAACAAGGTATTGGGGATGGAAAGACAGATAACGATTGAGATCAACAGTAGAACCTCAGCAAGCAGATACTTGTGAGACGCCCACTGCCATCCCCACGGATAGAGCAGCCAATGGGGAAGATCCGGCATACTGAGGATCCGGTCCGGCACGCCAGCCAGCGCCAAGCCGGCAAGGGCAACACACCAAGACAATCCCGCAGTGAGCGATGGGAGCTCAGGCGCCTCAGCGAGCAGAACCACGAACAAGGGCAACAGCCAGACGAGATTCATCACCCAAGTCTGAGGCGCCGCCAGCAGAATGAGAATCAGCACCAGCTGCCAGTAGAGAAACGCCGTCCTAGGTTCGAGTTGGCGGTGGTTGAGACGGCACCACCACTGCCAGACAAAAAGGAGGCCAAACAAAACGCCGAAGATGCCGATGGACAGCTGCGACACGCTGAATTCGATCCCCCAACCCACAAGCATGGGTGAGAGGTAACGGACGAGGGTGGCATTGGCAAAGAAAGCAAAGGCCTCGCGCTGATAGATGCGTCCGTCCTTCTGCGTCATTCCTTCGGGGACATCTTCCAGCAAGCGATGGAGATGCTCCTCCGGAACCAGCATCTCCATCTCACCGCCCTCGCCGTAGATGGAGATCCGTGGCAGCTGCTCAAATACATAGTCGATGGACAGGCCGGGTACGACAAGCATAGACAACAGCCCGAGAAAGATCACCCCGCTGCCATATCCTGCCGTCACCCGCCAGCGGCGCCGAACGACCAGAAAGGGCAGAATCAGGACGATGTGAAGCTTCAGCAGGGTGGCTAATGCCAGAAGCAGCCCTGCAGCCGGTCCGTGCCAGCTGCGCCGCCCCTTCAGCACAAGGGCGAAGCTTCCGATGAGGATCAACAGGGTCAGGGCGTCGATCTGGCCCCGCTCCAGATGGGTCAGAATTGGATGAAAAAGCGCCGTTGCGATGCCGACAAGCGCCCAAGCGGGCGCGCCCATCTGCTCAGCATCCACAATCCACGCCGATATCGCGAGGCTGGCACCGACGCAGCCCAGACCCAGAATCGTCCAGATTGTCTTGGCTGCAGCATAGGGCAGTCGGGCCAGCGGGCCGAAGAGCCAGGCTACCAGCGGCGGATAGAGAAAGCGACTGTGGGCGTAGCGCGCTACCCCATCCCAAAGCGGGGGATCGTGGTCGACGTGATTTTGGTAAGGCGTTAGACCACGGTTGATGGCCTCTCCGGCGGTATAATAGGCCGCGAAGTCCATCTGAAGGCTGTGGCGCGCGAATCGGACCGTGTAGACAAGGAGCCGGCCCACCGACAGGATCAGCAAGAGACAAAGAACAGCCGATACACGCCGTCGCCAAGGCGCGTCTTGTGAACGGACAGAGTATGCCGAGTTTAGAGCCATATTCAGAGAGTGGCCCGGCCTAGGCCAACAGCCGCTGCCAAGCCTCAAGCGTCTCCGGGACGTTCATTACGGTCGCATCGGCGGGCCAGAGGCCGCCCAGCGGCGCTGTGGCCTGAGCGGCTGCCTCAGCGTAGCGGACCAGCTTCTGATCGACGTCGGTCTCGGCGATGAACTGTCGATAGAGCTGCAGGAACGTTCGATCGTGCCTCAGGAGATAGCTGACCGCCGTCTTGTCGCCCTCAAACGGAAGCTGGCGCATGGTGAAGTATCCAAACCACAGATCCGCCGACCCATAGACAGCCATCCGGATCTGGACGGTGGTACGATAGAGCGAATCGGCAGCACGGACCATGCGCCGTGCCTGAGCGAGATTGTAGTTGATGGCAAACCACGCGCCATAGGCGGCCGCATCATCTGTGGGACGCAGCCAATTACCGCGGCGAAGATGCTGCTGCGCTTGCTGCAGCTGCCCGGAGCGATCAAAGATGATGCGACCGTGGTTGAGCCAGCGGGCCACCGGAGCCAGCTGATGATCGGAACCGATGGGCTCAGTCAAGGCCCCCACCCGCGCAGCCTCCGCGGCGGCGACGAAGATCAGGTCGGCGAACCGACCGCCGATCTGAGTGACCCCGACGTACCAGGGCTGGGGCGCCTCGCGCAGCACGATGACCAGATCGTAGTCGCTGGCAGCGGTGAGCGCACCCTCAGCCAATGAGCCGATCTGCAACAGCCCTGTAACCGCTTCGTGCGCGCTTAGGCGGGCGACGACCGCATCCAGTGACCAACCAGCGGTGATCGGGACAGCCACTTGCTCCACAGCAGACCTCCTCAACTAGGGTGGCGACCAAGGATGCGGCTGGCAGGCGCCAGCGCAACACGCCCTTCATCAGCGTTTGCCCCACTATAGGTCAAACTGCGCCCGGCACAAGGCCCCCACGGCAGGTAAGCCGTGTTGGCCGACCCGGTTAGATATACCAGGAGGGCTTGGATTTGCCAGCGGAGCATTCTGGTGCTATCGTGAGGGCCATAGGATGGACAGATAACTAGCGTTCGCCGAAAAGGAGCCCTACAGCTATGGCAGTTTCTTACCTCCGCTACGCCCTACAAGACCGGTACATCCATAATTGGTTGGTCGGGGGCCCCCAGACTCTGCGGGTGACGGACCCAGCCCTCCTCGGCAGCGAGATTCCCCAGGTTGAGATCGCCGAGACATATCACATGCCCGACTCGGGGATCACCGCGACGCCGGTGGAGCGTGGCCCTCTCAGTGAGGGCACCTTCAAGGTCGGAGACTATGAGGGCGCCTGGGCCTACCGGCGTTGTCAGGAGGATCACCTCGTCGATCTCAGCGACATCTATCCGCGGATGACCTATCTACGCGCCTGGGCCTATGTCGAGCTGAACGTCGAGGTTCCCCAGGAGGTGAGCCTGGTCCTGACGACGCACGGGCCAGCGGATTTATGGGTCAACGAGACGCACGTCCGACGGGTGGTTCACTTTGAGGCACAAGCCAAGAGCATCTCAACTGCTGTAGACTTGACGGCGGGCCGCAATGCCATCCTGGTGCGCTTTGAGCAGGTCGCAGCGGGCGCCTGTGCTTATGCCATGGCCCTGCAACTGATTGGGTTGGACGCAGATAAGGCGGAAGTGACACTGCCGACCACCATCCGGCCGCTAGAACGACGCAATAGACTGGAGGAGATCTTTGAGGCAGCCTATCTGGACCAAGCCGTCTATGAGCGTGACGATGAGATTCGTGTGCACTGGCAGGCGCTCGATGGGCGCTGGGCAGTGCCGATGACCATCCTGCTGCGAAGTCCCACAGGTCGGATCCACGCCGAAACGCCGCTGGAGAAGGAAGAAGGCGAAGAGCAGGCACAGGCGCCGGAGAAGGGCGCACTGCTGGGGCAACCCTTCCAATACCCGGAGGGATTCTACCGCGCCATTCTGATGCCGCCTATTCCAGAGTACGGCGAGCGAAACATGCGAATCACCCGCGAACTGCCCCTGTGGGCATTGGACAACAACACCCACTCCGACACCTTCTACGGCAAACTGGCCGAACGCCGCGTGGAGGCACTCCGCCACGCAGCTCGCTTTGAACGCGACCTGTATGCTGAGGTCGCCAAGATGGCCATCGGGTGGTGGTCGCGGGTCGACCAGAACGTGGTCCTGCAGGCCGCTGAGCGGGTCGCCGACGGCGAGGAGAGCTGCCTGAGCGACCTTCTGGGGCTGCTGGGGATGTTCTTCCGCTTTGAAAGCACCGCTGAATTCCCGGAGACGCTGAAGGGGACGCTGGATCCCACGATTCTCGAGTTCGCCTATCAGCAGGCTGATCCTGAGCACCGATCTTCGGATTGGCTGACGGGTTCACAACAGCTGCTACTCCACACATGTGAGCTGCTGGCT
>PWVB01000399.1 GCA_003562365.1 Anaerolineae bacterium | reverse complement strand
CGGTGGTGGTCAGCGCGACGCCCCGCCCGGCTTCGTCCCGGCTGTCCAGGAGGATCTGGCCACCCGCGATGCGATCCAGCCGAAACCACACCTCGAGGGCCATACCGCCCGAGGCTTCCACGTCCAGCGTTTCGGGAAGTTCGACCTCCCCCGGCGCACATGCCTCCCCCTGGAGCTCCAGCACTAGGCCAGTGCGGGCGACCATACGGTCTTCCCCTTGCGCCCAGAGCCCTTCCAGTAACGCCGGGTCGATCTCGTGGACACGGGCCACCGTCTTTTGCGTCTCGGTAATCCAGTACCGACCATCTTGCTCGATGAGGTCGGGGTAGCTGGTCCGCACTTCCGGGTCCGGGTCGTAGAGCAGGATCTCCGGCTGCGACCAATGGATCATGCCGTCGCGTTCGACTCCCCCGGCAAGCCAAGCTGGGTTGCGCCCTCGCCATCCGCCCCCGCTCACCTCGCTGTGGTTGTGGAACCAGAAGAGGAACTTTCCGTTCGCACACCGCCAGATCCGCGGGCATGCTCGCGGCGTCTTCATAAGGCGACCGCCGGGCGTGTAGGTGGCTGGCAGAGGTGTGGTCCAGGTGCGGGCACCGTCACGACTGTAGGCCGAGAAGGGGTGACCGGTGAGCGTCCGATACATACAGAAGAGTGAACCGTCGGCAAGAAACACCAGGTTCTGCTCGGCGTGGACCTCGCCGTAGTCGGGGTTCCTTAGCCCCCGATCGCCCTCGGGGAGGAGCTGCCATTTAACCTTCTCGACGTCCTTCTCCGTGAAAACGTTGTCGGAGCGGAAGAACCAGCCCTCCGAGTCGTCGATCAGGTGCTTGCCGCAGCGGCTGAAGGCGAAATAGACCGTGGTGCCGACGACGATCGGCTTGCCGATTCCCCAGAAGATTTGGTGCTCTCCGCCGAAGGTGTTCGTGCGGTCCACCGCTGCCAAGGGCAGCTCCAGCCGGTAACGTCGGTCCGACCAGGTGCGGCCGTGGTCGTCCGAGTACTTGTAACAGTACCAGCCCACCGTGTCGGCACGAATCGGCTTGCCTTGCCATGTGCGAAGGTCATCGCCGTTGTAGGTGTAGAAGACGTAGACACGACCGCTCCGCGTTACCAGCGGCATGGCCCAACTGGCCTCCGGACCATCAGCGGGCTCGATCGCCACGGGAGTCGACCAGGTTCTTCCCTGATCGGCACTGATCGTAGCTACGATATGCTGACCGCGGTCTCCCTCGCGGCCTCGTCCGGTGGTAATAATGCAGAGCCAACTGCCGTCATGAGTGATCACCGTGTAGGGCTGATCACAGTACCCCTCTTCGTAGGGAGTGGGGATGATCAGGCCCTTGCGAAGGTTGCGCGGATCACGTTGGCTCGCTGGAGACGGAACGGGGATGTTGGCGGGTTCGTCCGCCCAAACGCTCAATGGCATAGCATATCCCCATGCCATGAGGGCTGCTGCCCCGCGGAGCATCTCCCGACGCTGGATGTGCCTCTTGCTCATGGTGGACTCCTCACTTACGTGCCTTGTAGTGCTGGATTGACGGCTCGATGCCGGTCAACGTACCCAAACACTTGCTTCGATGGGCATTCGCCTTACCTGCGGTAGTGCCAGCAAGATCTGAATCGAAATCACTCATTGAGCAGGTCTGGGTGAAGATTGGCGATCACCAGACGCATCGGCATGTTGTCTGTGTTGTGCTGATGGCAATAAAGAATCGCCCACACGCCGTCGTATCGAAACAACTGAGGACGTGCCCTGGAGATGGTTTCCAGCGTGACGATCGGGTCGTGGGGGTTGGTGCCGTAGGGGCCCAGAAGAGAATTGGCATATGCGATTCCCAGCCCCGGCTCCCCGTCCCAGTGACCGGCATAAACGGTATACCACTTGCCCCTCCAGAGAACCGGTCGCGTCCCGGGGACGAAGTCGCCACGGAAGCCGTCGGCAAGCTGAAAGGGACCGTCGGGCTCGTCGGCGGCGAGCATGATCGAGCTGTACGTCCTGCCCTCGCCAGTCCGGGTAGTGCCGGAAACCTGCATGTAGTATCGATCGTGGTGGTAAATCGCCCAGCTTGCGTAGATGCGTCCCTCGCTTTGCAGCTCCTCTTCGGTCGCTTCAATCTGCTCCGGCACAGCGGCGGCGAAATCATCGATGGTGAGTGTCGGTCCGGGTGCGTATTTCCAGTTCACCAAGTCGTTGCTGAATGCGGTTCCTACCGCCCGAATGCCCGGGTAGTCGCCTCCGGCATCGCAGAAGTACACCACCCATTGTTCGTTCTTGGCGTCGTAGAGCATGGCCCGCGGCATGGCCCGAGCGTTCCCTTGCCACTCCTGTACCTCGTGCAGGACAGGATTGCCCGGATAGTCCTGCCAATCGATCAGGTTACGGCTGAACGCCAGGCTGCCCGTCTGGTGAGTGGCTCCACCCGTGTACCCGACAGGTGGCTTCGAGTTGTAGAGCAGCCCCACGCCACCCGGAATGCGAAATATGCCACGAGGCTTCACCCGCCTGCCCCACACCTGATCGAGTGGCAGCACGTCGCCCTCGACCTTGTGCCAGGCCGCCGGGTTCAGGGGAGGACCGCCAACCGTTGTCGATGACCCCTCCCCCGGACCGATGAATCCGGCCTCGGCTGCCAAGACCACCGAACCTGCAGCAGCAAGCCCCAAGAACGCGGTGGCGCCAAAGGACGTCGGCAGAAATCGACGCAGTGTATTCGACACGGCAACAACCTCCCGATTCTGGGTTGTGTAGCTGCTCAGGACGGGATGCCAATCCCCTGCAGCTGACAGCCCACACCGCAAAAACCTTGGAATCAGATCCATGTGTGGGTCGGCTGTGGGGTAGCTCCCAGACATCTTGGTTCTAGCACGGTGGGCACCGTCAAGCAACCTTCCTCCGACAAGAGAGGGTGTGGTACGCAGGAAGGTGCGACTTCGCTCGATCGCAGGTAAACTGATTGGATGAATGTCTCCGAGATCCATGAGAGGTTGCAGCGACAAAGGTATCCACCGCTACGGCAACCATCGCCGAAAAGACCGCCCGGGACGAATCTCATGTCCAAGAAGACCCACCCTCTGATGCTCCGCATCCGCCAGCGGCAGTCCGCTGCCAAGGAGGACAACCACGATGCCCCGCTCATTCGCCAGTGGCGGCTACTGCGGTTACTGGCAACGGAAACAGAAGGTGTGGCGATCCGAGAATTCGCTGAGCAGGCGGGCACGAGCCTGAAGACCATCCGCCGTGGCCTCGTCATGCTGCGGAAAGCAGGCTTCGAACTTGAGCCGCCATGCCTTGCGGCCGTGCCGTCCGACTGTCGGCTCAAGGTCGAAGCCTGCTTTCTGCAGCGTGACGAGGTCCCGGCGGATGGTCTTCAAGCTCGTGCCCGCCTGCTCAGCGAATTCTCGGATCGCCACACCTTCCGGTTCGGTTGCCAGTAATCGCAGCAGCCGCCACTGGCGAACGAGCGGGGCATCGAGGTTGCCATCCTTGGCGGCGGACTGCCGCTGGCGGATGCGGAGCAACAGAGGGTGGGTCGTCTTGGGCATGTGAGTCGTCCCGGGCGGTCTCTTCGGCGATGGTTGCCGCAGCGGTGGATACCTTTGTCGCTGCAACCTCTCATGGGTCTCGGGGACATTCATCCAATCAGTTTACCTGCAATCGAGCGAAGTCGCACCTTCCTGCGTACCACACCCTCTCTTGTCGGAGGAAGGTTGCTTGACGGCGCCCACCGTGCTACAACCAAGATGTCTGGGTGGATCAGCGTGACCGCGCCAAATGTGAAGGGCGCGCGCGACTCCGAGTTCAAGCTGGTCGGCCGGCACGCGTACGTCGTGTCGACCGTCAACGACGTGCGGCCGGGGCATAGCGCGGCCGACTTCGAGTACGTGGCGATGTCCATCGTCAACCTCGATACGCTGGAGGTCGAGGAAGCGTCCATTCCCATCGCCCGGTCGGAGCAGGTTTTCGAGAACGAGACTTTGCCGGCCGGCCAGT
>PWVB01000374.1 GCA_003562365.1 Anaerolineae bacterium | reverse complement strand
GCTGCAGTACCGGGAAAGAGGATGGTGCGGAGAAAACCCGGCGTTCCGCCGCCATGCCGCCCCTGCGCGCTCACCATCTCATTACACGCCGCAAAACCCCTCACCTTGTATACTACCCAACTGAGGGGCAAGTGGCCGAAAGCGTGATCAAGGCCTTTTGGAATGAATGACTAAGGGAGGCAATACTGACGGAGTTCGGTGAATCAGGCCTCCCCTTTCCCCCAGGGGTGGGCAGGGAGTGTGTTCTTCCTCGACGTCTTGCCCCCGGATAACGAACCCATCGGTTTCGGCGCACGCTGGTGTCGGACAAGTGGCGTTCCAGAGCGCACTCGAACTGGAGGGGGCAGCCGCTGGCGAGTGGCTCCTCGGTGTCCGAATTTCGGGCCACCAAAGTACACCAAAGTACACCAAGCCAAGTACGGTGGCAGTGCCGACGCCCCCCTACCCGCATGGAGTGGCGCGGAAGTTCCGGAGGTTACGGAGTTCCTGTGGTTCCCGCTGGCTGCCGCGGCACCTACTGAGCCCACCCCCAGCTCCGCATCCTGCACCGGTACCGAGCCCGGCCGCTCTCCGTCCTTCGCGTCGCACGCCATGCGACGTCCCGGAAGATTTGTCGGCTGGCGGTTCCGGTGGTGGCCAGAATGACGTAGGAGTGTGTTCGGCGGGTGGGCAGCGAGCGATGCGAAAGCGTACCAACTCGGGCGATCGGCGCCACCCGGCGAACCGACCGCCTGTCCCATTGAGTCGGGCGACGAGTTCTTCGACGGGCCGTACTTGAACAATGTTCAAGTAGCGTTTCCGTGCGCCACCACAATGTCTTCACCCACCAATCCAGACCTTCATCACCAGATGGTCCTTTCGTCGCACAACGCCCGGTATCAGCTCAAAGCCGCACCGCTCGTAGAAACGAATCGCCCGCACGTTGTCGCGATGAACCATGAGCACCAGCCAATGCGGTGCCGGGCCACGGTCTCCAGGCCACTCGCGAGCAATGCATTGCCCCTCACTGAGCAGGTGCTTCATGATCTGACACGAGTACCGCCAGTCCGGATCAGACGGTTGCCCCCGAAAACGCGCGTCAATGCCGAGCATCGGAATCAACACGATGGTCGCGCTTGCCCCATCGGGCGGCGGCCATCTCCAGATCGACGTCCCCACCGAGCCGAATCCGACAATTTCATGCCCTGCGGTCTCAAAGAGCCAGACGCGAGTGCCCCGGCGCATCGAGTGATGCACGTCCGAACCACGGATCCATTCCGTGACGTGCCTGGACCATGGCTCGTCTCCACACGTAAAACCGCCCAAACGAGTCTGGGCGGCTTCGGTGAATAGAACCGCGTAGAGTTGGTGTGGATGATCCGTCATCCGCTATCCTTGGCTATCCACGACGGGGGGGAAGTGACTGGGGCTGAATTTTCGGGCGGTTTCGCCTAGTCGTGTCCCGAAGGGCATGAGCTTCCGCATCACTCATAACATAGTCGTCCTGCTGGAAGCTGCCGACGGCATCCAGCATCTCCACCGCTTCGATGTCCGGCCACAAATCACGGGCATGGACATTGAGAGCCTCCGCCAACTTCACGATCGTCCGTTTCTGAGGTCGACAATGGCGATTGAGCATCTGGGAAATCGCCGGCTGGGAGCAGCCTATGCGGTCCGCAATCTCTTGCTGAGAAATCCGTCGCGCCTCCATCAGCTGCCGGAGGCGATGGGCAAACGCCTCCTCCTGGGTACCCGCCTTCTGCTGGCAACCATGGGCCATAGAGGAAGCCCCGCGCTCTTCAACTTCGTCCAATCTCAAGGACAGCGTGTCGCCAATCGTCGTCAAAGCACGTTGCCGCTCAGCGGCCGCCGTGTGGGGGTTCTTGATTACGCCAATCTGCGAGACGACGACCTGTTGCGCAGCGTCGCTGCACTCTGCCAACGCCGCGAAAAACCGCGTTCGGGTGGAGGGCGGCAGTGAACGCGTCCATTCAAGGAGACATACGACGGAATCTAGTCGTGCGATGGTTTCGGCATCATCGCGCAGCAGTGTGGCACTCATCGCTTTGCTCCAAGCACGACGAACAGCAGATAGGCAGGCGCCCTCGACTCCTCGCACGAAACAACCCCGAACTCCTGCGGCCAAGCCGAAGGCATCCCAGCTCCTGGGGTGGGGCACCCCTCCGTGAGCCAGATAACACTATTATAACACTCGCCTCTGCGGCGTCCAGGTCAAAGCCACCTGGAAAACTCATCCTGCAACGCAAGCCATTGCAATAGCAAGGTTTGCGACACATTTCTGGGCAGGCGGCTGCTGATGCCGATTCACCCCTCCCGGGGGGAACCTACCTCTCCTACCTGCTCCGGTCTCTCTCCCGCTCCTGGATCGCCGGGGCGCTCCGCTTCAGCCTGCGGCCGCTCGCCGTCGATTGCGGCCAGCCGAAGGATTTCCCGCGTCGCATCTTCGACGGCCTCCCGTTGCGGGTCGACGGACAACCGCGCGTAGATCGAGGTCGTCTGCGGCTGGGTGTGTCCGAGGACCTTGCCGATGACCGGTAAACTGGCCCCACGAATTGCCATCCAGGACCCCAGGCTGCGCCTTAGGTCATGCGGACGAAGGCCTTCAATTCCTGCCCGTTGCAGGATCCGCCTCCACGCCGCCAAGTCTTCTACCAGGTGGGGTTTCTTGCTTCTCCTCCTGCTCGTAGTGGGAAATACCCAAGGGACGGACAAATCGGCCCGTGCCTTGCGCCGAGCGAGAATCTCGATGGCCGCGCTCGCCAACGGGACCACCACCGCAAGTCCCGTCTTCGTGTCAGGCAGCCTCCACACCCCACGGTCCATGTCGATCTCATCCCACCGCATGGTAAATAGGTTTCCCTTCCGGACTCCCGTGAAGAGTAAGAGCAGGAAGTAGTCCGGCCAGGGTTCAGGTTCCATGGCAACCGATTGGAGAAAGGCAGGAATCTCCTCAGCCTGCAAGAAGCGATCGCGCGACCGCTCCGAAAACCGTTTGATTCCCAGACACGGATTAGCTCCCTCAAAGCCCCAGTCCGCAGCCTTGTTGAAAATCACACTCAGGAGCGCCAGCATCCGATTCGAAGTACATTGTCCGCTCTCCCTCGCGACCTTCATTTGCAGCTCCTGGACGTCGGTTCGCCGGATTTCAGCAAGCCGCTTATGCTTCAACGGTTCCAGGTACGACCGGAAGTACCGTTCGTCATCCTTCCACGACCGCTTGTGCGCTTTGGAATATACCATCCATTTCGCAAAGGCTGCGCTGAGCGTCAGGCCACTCCGCCGTCGCCGCCGCTCCTCCGCGGGATCTTCTCCCATGGCGATCTGGGCATTGTGCTTCGCAGCCACCCGCCGAGCCGTCTCCACCGAGATCGTGTGCAAATCACCCAGTTTAAGACGGACCGGCTTGCCATTTCCCCACCGGTAAAAGTAGAACGCCTTCCGCCCGTTTGCGTTTACCGCGAGCGCCAGCCCTGGCGTCTTCGCGTCGTAGTACCACGCCCTCCGCCCATCTGTCGGCGTTGGAATCTCCCTGAGCCTACTTTTCGAAAAGGCTAACCGCCTAGCGATCCGCTTGTTCATCGATGTCGTCTCTCCCGGGCACGGGCCCCTAGGACACTCACAACACAATCCTGGACGCCCCACGATGCTGTTGTGCTAGACCTGTGCTAGGCAACTCATCACCATCGATTGCCCGCCATGCTAGAACGGTGCTAGAAACTGGGGCATTCTGGGGTCTCTGCGGGCTATTGTAGCATAACCGCCGGTTTTCGCAAGTCCTTGATAGCACTAACTTTAACTGCCGTTAGCTACCCTATGCTATGACCCCTTGTTATGCCCCATCCTCACGCGGTTGTACTCGCCCGAGGCATTCGGGCCGGTGACGCTGCTGATGTCGATCGTGACTGTCTTGGGCGTCTTCGGAACTTGGCAGTACCATCGCGCCCTGCCGTTGACCAACTCCCTGCCCCAGCGCCGCGGGATTTTCGCGCTGTCGTTGGTGATTGC
>PWVB01000135.1 GCA_003562365.1 Anaerolineae bacterium | reverse complement strand
CTGGGTGAATGGCCGGCAGGCCCGGGGGGCGGAAGGCCTCCCCGGGACCTGCGCGGCGGCGTCCATCGACGCACCCTTCGGCCTGCTATCGCTCGGCGGGTTGCTTCCCAGCAGAGCCCGCCTCCTTTTCGCAGGCAGGAACAGGATAGCGCACTTCCGCTCCGCTACTCAAGCGAAAACGACGACGATCCGGCGCGTCGGCTCTCCTGCCGCCGGTTTCCGGCTTGCCCCGTCCACAGATTTCCCTCCGGTTGGCGCAGCCAGCAGAGCGACCCGAGTCGGCCCAGGAAGTCACCGAGCACTGCCGTTTGCGTCACCTACGGCCGGTACGTAGACATCCAAGGACGTTGCTAACCAGGACATAATGGGCGTAATCCGTTGAAGCTGCAACCGACGCTTTTTTTGGAAGGATCTTCCCGCTGATGAGCCCCTTTTCTTTCACGGAGGCGATGCTGTCCAGAAGAACTCGCTGCCCTCGCTTGCGACCCTCGGCGCGGGGTGGCCCCCGGTTGTCAGGATCACGGATAGTGCGAGAATGGTGAGGACAGAAGCATCCTAAACTACCCCGCCCCAGTTGGTGCGCAAAAATCCTCCCGTGTAGCGTGCGAGGTCGAGGTGGTGCCCGCGGCCATCGTCGCCTGTTTTCGACCCGCGTAGCCTAATGCCACCGCAGCCAATCCCCCCAACGCCTGATGGGGACGCTCGTGGCTGTCGTAGGCGAAATGCTGAGCCGAATGCTGCTCCGGCCAGCCCTAAGCCCCCTGAATGCCACTGTCCGCCGGGCGAAAACGAGACCCAAATCGCCGCGGTTGTTCGTCACCCTGCCGGTTCCCCAGATCCCACCCGGGAAGCCCAACGCGACCGTCAACCCGTTTTCGACCAAGTAGGAGTGGATGTTACGGTGGCGTGGCCGAGCACAAACGGTCGACCACCCCCTTCTCGAAAGGTGGCGATGCTGCCTGGGCTGAAGCTCCGATCGGGCAGTCGCGTACTCTTGATGGGAGCTTCCGAGACCAGAAGGAGTTACAGACGGATGCCTTTGCCGGTGCCATTTCGACTTGACGTACCGTGTTCCACGACCACCGACCGGACGGAGGGCGGCGCCTCGCCGTGCGTGTCGCGCGTGCGGATGGGGCAGCAGAATGAGCGGACTGCTCTTCCCGTTCTGGCAGGAATTCTGACCCTGATGCTGCCACTGCTGTTCGAGTCGCACTTGACACGCGCGATAGCCGACGCTCCCGCCGAGGTGGCGGCGGTTGGCAATCTTCCCGAGTCGTGGCGCATATCCGCCGCTGACGCGGCGGCGGCGGGCCTCGCCGGGTTCCCTGAACGGATTGCCGAAGAGGATGACTTCGTGACGGCTCTTGCGGTCGTCGAGGCCCGGATCGACGAGGTGCGGGCGGGTCTTGACGAATTGGTGGACGAAGGTGTCGCGGACGAGGTCGTCGTTCCCTACCGTGAGCGGATCGAAAGACTCGAGAATCTCAGGCTGCTGCTCCAGCGACGGCGGACGCTCTTGGAGCGATGGCGGGAAGTCGAGCGGGCATTCGAGGAGCAGCAGGCTTTGCGAAGTGCCTTTGAGGAACGTGGGCTCGATCGTGAACCGCCGTATTCGCTCCTCTACCTGGATCAACTGCGCGACGACCAACAGCGTCTCGAACGCGATCACGAAGCCAACCAGGCGACAATCGCATCGCTGGGAGACCAGCTTCGACGGGCGGGGACGGAGCTTGCCGCAGCGCAGCGCGCCCGCCGCGTGGCGCGCGATACATGGGAAAAGGCTGCAGACGAGGTGGCGCGGGAAGCGGCTGCGGAGGCCTTTGAGTTGACTCGGCTTGAGGAAATCGTGGCGGGACAGCGCCACGCGGCCCTGGACACGCAGCTCGAGGTGGCCCGTCGGCAGGGAGAAATCCATGACGCACGCCTCGCCCTGCTGGCCGACCAGATTGCGGTGGTGGAGCGCGACGTGGTATTCCCCGAAGCGATGCTCGAGGAGCGGCTGGCCGAACTGGAGAGCCGCCGTGAGCAACTCGAGGCGGAATTGCGTACGTTGCGGCGCACCAGGAACGCCCACGAAGGCAGACTGTACGACGTGCGAAGGGCTCTCCAGGAGGATGTCGACGAGGAACGCCGGGCGGCGCTGGTGGAGCAAGCCGCCGTACAGGAAGCTTGGCTCGAGGCGAGCAGCCGCAGCCTTGACTACCTCGAGCAGCGATTGGGCAACCTCGCCGTGCAGCAGAGACTGTGGGAGCGCCGGCACGCGCTGGCCAACGACCATCCCGACGTGGACCCGGCTGCCTGGCTGCCCGACGTACGGAGCAGGCTGGCGCAATTGGCGAACGAGCGCACCCTGGTCGAGACGCACCTGAACACCGTGCGCGCCTCGCAACTCGACTTGCTGAGCCGCCTGGAGGAGCTAGCCGAACTTGTCGGCGAACCCGAAATGCTCCGCTCACGGCTCAGGGCCCTGGAACAACTGGAAACGTACTCGCGGGAGTATCTCGCTTCGCTTGCCAGATTGCATGGCCTCGCCGAGCGTTTTGAGACGGAGCTGGCGGCCGAAATGAGGCCGGCTTCGCTTGGCGACTGGCTCGGGGTGCTCGGGGAGTACGCCAGCGGTGCATGGGAGCACGAACTACTCGTTGTGCAGGACCGTGGCATCTATGTAAGAGACACTGTTCAGGCGATCGTTGTCTTCATGATGGTCATGCTGCTCGTGACCATGGCTCGCGGCCTGCTGAAACGCAGACTGCTTCCGCGGCTCGTCGGCAGCCTCGAACGGCATCAGACGTTGCTGCGCGACGTCGTAGTGGTTGTAATCCGCAACACGACGAGATGGTTTGTCGTGCTGCTCGCCTTTTACGCAGCGATGCTCCTCTCCGGACTGGCTTATGGCCACCTCCTGGAGTGGCTTGGAGCGATTGTCGTCGTTGCCATCTGGCTGCAGGTCGGCTGGTGGGCCGGCGCGGTGCTCCTCCGAGTACTCGAGCGCACGCGAATCCAGAAAGCCCAGGAAGATCCTTCAAGCGTCTCGGGCTACGGCCTGCTGAACTTCTTCGGACGCGTGGCAATCTGGTCGGTGGTAGCGCTTTCGGTGCTGTCCTACTTCGAATACCCGATCGCCGGCTTGATCGGAGCCCTGGGCGTTGGCGGAATCGCCGTCGCCTTTGCGCTGCAGAACATCTTGGCCGACATCTTCAACTCGATGGCGATCATTCTTGACAAGCCGTTCCGCGTCGGCGACTTCATCATCGCGCGAGACACACTCGGCGTCGTTGAGCAAATAGGCATTAAGACGACGCGGATTCGCAGCCTCTCCGGCGAGCAGATCGTGATGACCAACACCGACGTACTCGGGAGCCGGATTCGCAATTACAAGCGGATGTTCGAGCGGCGCGTGGTTTTTGGGTTCGGCGTCGTTTATCAGACACCGCCCGAGAAACTGGAACGGATCCCGTCGATGATCCGGGAAATCATCGAAGGGCTCAGCAAGACACGATTCGACAGGGCCCATTTTGCCAAATATGGCGAGTTCTCGCTCGATTTCGAGATCGTCTACTACGTGCTCGATTCTGATTATGGCCTCTACATGGACCGGCAGCAGGCCATCAACCTGGCGATCTACCGTCGTTTCCAGGCGGAGGGAATTGCCTTTGCATACCCGACGCAGGAACTCATCGTGAAAGGCAAGCTCGAAGCGGCGTACCCCCCCTGACTTGGGTATGGGCACGTACGGGTAGACCTGGGCAAGGGATGCGGCGGGGAGGGTGAGAGAAGTCAGCTCACCGACCTGCGGCGGCCTTGGCTTCGCAAGCCTAGCGACGCGTAGAGAAGCCGCGATGGTGCTTCGCTTCGGCGACCAGCGCGTTCTCCGCGACCCAGCCGTGGTGCACGGACGCCGGATTTGCGGCGCCTGGCTCGTTCCCGTACCAATCTGCCATACCCTCCCCCTCGGCATTCCCCGTCTTAGGCCCAACCTGCCCGCACTTTTTTCGTCTTTCCATGCAACAT
>PWVB01000008.1 GCA_003562365.1 Anaerolineae bacterium | reverse complement strand
CGTCCACAGAGACGGCAAGCGGCTATTCAGTTCGGGAAACGCTTGGCGAAGTTGGTGACTCCTAGCTCCCTTGATGCAATGCTGGTTCTGGTTGGCCGCCCGCGGCGGAGGAAACGACGCGAACCGATGAACGTGATCGGGTTGCACAACCAAGTCCAGTACCTCTCCATCCTTGCGCTTGACGATCTACGGACTCAACGCCGCCACCCGAGACTGGTCGGCGAACCTTAGGACACCCCACGAAGGGGTAGTTGATTTGGTACGCAGCGTGGTGAGCTCGTTTGCTGTCCATAAACCAGCTATGCTACGCTTTCTAGGGCTATGCAAAGAGGAATGCGGCATTCCCCTCCCCGTTGAAACGGGAACTACCTACCGTAAACACCTATGGAAAGCGGGTCATTT
Organism: Anaerolineae bacterium; assembly: GCA_003562365.1. Taxonomy (GTDB): domain Bacteria; phylum Chloroflexota; class Anaerolineae; order B4-G1; family SLSP01; genus PWVB01. The sequence goes on along the minus strand of PWVB01000008.1, from coordinate 14,329 downwards.
CCCTGCCCGGGCTAGGTCATCGGCCAACCCCGCGAGCGCGATCCGACCATCCCGCGTGGCCATCATAGCCGCTTCTTCGAGCACACGCTGTGCGTCAGCTGTGCGACCTTGCTCGAGATAAACGCGTCCCAGTGTCTGCAGCGCGACGGCGCGGGCAATGTCATCGGCGGCCCAGTTATGTGCGTAGATGGCCAGCTGTTCTGCCTCGACCAGACGCTCCGGTCTGAAATCCACATAGAATTGGGCCAGCGCATTGAGTGTCAGGAAGGCGTTAGGCTGAAGTTCCGTGGCATAGAGTAGGTCGCCCTGAGCGCCATCGATATCGGGTGGGTCTTCAACGCGCCGGGCCCAAGACTGCGCGACGTAGACGATGGCCAATCTGTCGTCCTGTGCTATGGCTCGGGTGACGGCGTCCAAGGCCTCTGTTAGATCTCCCCGCCGTGCGGACGCAATGGCTAGCCACGCTTCTGCTTCGGCGTCATGCGGGTTGATCTCTGCCGCTTGGTCGTAAGCCTTGGCGGCCTCGCCGTAGTTGCCCTGATGGTAGTAGAGTCTGCCGAGGCCGAGATAGGCATCGCTTAGTACCGGGCCGATCTCCAACGCGATACTGAAGGCCGTTTCTGCCTCGCGCCAACGCCAGAGGTGGAAATTGGCACAGCCTAGGCCAACATAAGCCTCCGCCGCATCGCTGCCCAGGCTCAGGACGTTCTCGAAATCCCGCAGCGCCGCTTCGTGGGCTCCCATCGCCAAATACTCCTGCCCTCGGCGGAGGTAGAGTTGAGGATTGTCTGGCTCTTTCTCGATCTGCCGATCGAAGCGGGTGGAAGCTGCAGCGCCCGGCATAGGTGTCACGGTCGGGGGTTCGGTGGGGATCGGGTGGAGCATAGCGGGCTGTGAGGCATCCTCGGGACTGTTCTTGGCGGTGGATTCTGACGTCGCCGCGGCGGGCGCGAGCGGTACTCCCGGAATTGCACCTCCATCAAGCTCTCGGAAGACGATCAGAGCCAATCCGCCCCAGATGAGCAGCACCGTTAGCGCCAACCCTCCCAAGACGGCCTTCTGCAGCGGACTCATCGCGCCTCTGGTGCGAGCTCCTCTGTCGTTCGCGGCGAAGGCCTCCGAAGCTGGTTCATCATAGGCGACACCAGCAATCAAGTTCTCCCAGGCATCCTCTCCGAGCGTCTCCCCTGAGTCCTGCGTGTGCTGTGAGTCGTCTGGCTCCTGCTCTTCTGGCTCGTGGCCTGATTCCCGTTGATGGCGAAGATCGTCAAGGAACTCCATGTTGACCTCCCGGTACCGTTGTGCGGAGGAGTGCCGCATCAAGTATGAAACCAGTATAAGGTCAGTTGCGCGAAAAGCAACCGACCGTTTGGAAATCAGACAGTTTATGGCACAATGGCTGTCGATATGCGTAAGCGAGAGGATGGGAAAGAATCGGTCCCTGCTTCCCCGACGCTGCAGGTGGAGAAGACGTTCTGGGAGGCTGGTCAGGTGCTGGTGGCTGGATTGGATGAGGCCGGTAGGGGGCCGTGGGCTGGCCCGGTGACGGCAGCCGCGGTGATCCTACCGTACGACAGCTCTCTTCTCTCTACGCTTGAGACGGTGCGGGACTCCAAGATGCTGACGCCCGGTAGACGAGAGAGATGTTATCTTCAAATCATAGAAGTGGCCTTAGCTGTAGGAGTAGGTCGCGCCGAGACCGAGGAGATTGACGCTGTGGGGATCGTGCCGGCGACACGTTTGGCGATGCTGCGGGCATTGGGCCGCTTGGAGGTTGAGCCTCAAGCTCTGATCTTAGATGCCCTTTCCCTTCCCGCCTGGCGTCGGCCGCAGCGTGCTTTTCCTCGAGCTGACGCCACCTCGCTCTCGGTGGCCGCTGCGAGCATCATGGCTAAGGTCACGCGGGATCGCTGGATGGTGGAGGTTGCAGAGATGCAGTTTCCGGGCTATGGATTCGCGCGCCACAAAGGATATGGAACACGTCAACATCGCGAGGCGCTGGATCGGTTGGGGGTCTGTGCCCTTCACCGCCGGACTTTCCGACCCATTTCAGAGCTCATCAAGGGCCCGGATGGTTTTTGACCTGTTGACCGGGGGAGGCTGGCAGGATCAAAGCGATGGTGATCTGGAGGTGTCCTAATGTCAGCGTGGCACGTAGTGATGGTAGGCCCCTTCGGTTTGCGTCCTCGTATGACGATGCAGGTCCGCGCCTTACCTCTGGCTAAATCCCTGATTGCGCAAGGTCATCAGGTGACCATCTTGTTGCCTCCCTGGCAGAATCCTAAGGATGGGGGGCGTTGCTGGGAGGAGGAGGGCGTCCGGATTGAGAATGTGCTGTTACCCTGCGATATACCGGCGTGGTTCCAATGGCGCCTGACAAGTCGCCTGGTCAGTCGGCTGCGGATGCTGCAACCTGATATCATCCACGCTTTCAAGCCCAAGGCCTATGCTGGTCTCACACACTTGGCAGTGGCCCGGCGCTACCCGGTCGTCGTCGACACCGACGATTGGGAGGGTCCCGGGGGGTGGAATCGTTTCGGTAACTACTCCGCTGGGATGCGGCGCTTCTTTGCCTGGCAGGAGCGATGGGGTCTTCGGCATGCCGATGCAGTGACAGCCGCCAGCAGGGCCCTGCAGACGCTGACCTGGTCGCTGGGCGGTGAGCCGGAGCGGGTTTTCTACTTGCCGAATGGCACCCGTGCTGTCTCCCCCAGGCCACCGACACCGCCTGCGGGTCGCCCGACGGTTCTGCTTTATACGCGGTTTTTTGAGTACCAACTGGATCGCCTGTGGCGCATTCTGTCCGGTGTTCGTGCTCAACGGCCTGTGGTCCGATTCCTGGTGGTGGGCAAAGGATTCGCCGGCGAAGAACGCCGTCTCTTGCGGATTGCTACCCAGGCTGGTTGGCGTGTCAGCGAGCCGGACGCAGTGGAAGGGAACGCTGATCTTGTCTATGTTGGTTGGGGGACCGCTGCACGCCTGGAGCGCAGCCTAGCGGCTGCCGATCTAGGCATCTATCCCTTCGATGATACGCTGCTCAATCGGACCAAGTGCCCAGTGAAGCTGCTGGACCTGTTGGCGGCCGGCATCCCTGTGGTTGGAGATTCGGTTGGGCAGATCGCTGAGATCATCGTTCCAGGCAAGACAGGGATTTTGGTGCAACCGGGTGACGACGCGGGCTTTACTGCCGCCATCGTGGCTATGCTTAAGGATTCCCGGCGGCTGATGGATATGCAGGCGGCCGCCGCCGCCGACATCGCGCAGCGCTATGACTGGGACTCGTTGAGTCGTGTAGCAGCGGCAGCTTATCGGTTTGCTCTGCACCGCAGTACGCGTGGTGCGACCCTCGATATGGTATAATGTGGGCAGGCTGGAGGCGTCACGCGCCTCGAGGTGTGTGTTGACAGCGACACCGCACTGTCAGTGGATCCCGGCTTACTCTGTCTCTGATGGTGTCTTTTTGGTCGAGAGAGGCTTTGCGCTTGGCAGCGATCCTGAACGCTATCAACCAGTGGGCTCTGAGCGTCATCCAGGCTCTTGGTTACCCAGGTCTGGGACTCGTTATGTTTCTCGAGAATGTCTTTCCCCCAATTCCCTCGGAGGTGGTCCTTCCGCTAGCGGGCTGGCTTACACTGGATGCTACGTCCGGATTCTCGCTGCTGGGGGTGACGGTTGTGGGCGCGTTAGGATCGCTAGGGGGCGCCTTTTGTTTCTACGGCTTGGGCAAATGGTTCGCTGAGAGACGGATTCGTTGTCTGCTACGGCGCTTTGGTCGCTGGTTCCTGCTGTCGGAGAGGGATCTGGATATTGCACTAACATGGTTTGATCGGTATGGCGAGTATGTGGTCTTCTTTGGGCGAATGGTTCCAGTTGTTCGAAGCTTGATCTCTATACCAGCTGGGCTTGCTGGGATGCATATTGGGATGTTTATGCTTTACACTGCCGGGGGAACCGCGCTTTGGAGTCTCGTGTTGGCCTTTGCTGGGCGGCTGCTGGGCACTCGATGGCAGTTGGTGGCCGAGTTTGTTGATCGATACGAGGCTGCGGTGTTCGCCTTGACCGCGCTGATTGTCACCAGCTTTGTCATCAGCCGTTGGGCGGGGCGCCGGAGTCAGAAACGCTTAGGTCTTTGACCCGAGACGATAATCTGCCGAGATACATTAAGGCCCGTGGACGTAAGCTGAATTAACCCAAGAATTCGTAAGGAGAAGGAAGATGCCATCGATGGTTCGAGCGGCAGAGATTGCAGAACACGTGGGGGAAGAGGTTATCCTGAAGGGTTGGGTCTACAACCGTACTCACAAGGGCAAGTTGGTTTTTCTACTGATACGGGATGGCTATGGCTTCGTGCAGTGCGTTGCCTTCGAGCGCGATCTTGACCCTGAGCTTTTTGACACGATCGCGCATATCCCGCAGGAATCCTCAGTTGTCATCACCGGACAGGTGCGGGCTGACGGTCGAGCTCCCGGTATACCGGGGGGATACGAACTGGGGATCATCAGTCTCGAGATCATTCAGTCGGTCGCAGGCGACTATCCTATCGCTCTCAAGGAGCATGGGGTGGACTTTCTGTCCGATCACCGCCATCTCTGGATCCGGATGCCGAGTCAGTGGGCGATCCTGAGAATCCGGGCCACCGTGATCAGCTCCATCCGTGAATGGCTGGACAGCAACGGATTCACCCTGGTTGACACACCCATTCTGACGCCGGCAGCCTGTGAAGGTACGACGACGCTTTTTGCCACCGAATACTTCGATGAGGGCACCGCGTATCTGGCGCAAAGTGGGCAACTCTATAATGAGGCTAATATCTTCGCTTTTGGCAAAGTCTACTGCTTTGGCCCAACGTTTCGGGCAGAGAAGTCCAAGACACGCCGGCATCTGACCGAGTTCTGGATGGTCGAACCGGAGATGGCGTTCTGTGATCTCGAGCAGCTGATGGAGATCGAGGAACAGTTTATCTCGCACGTCGTGCAGCGCGCACTGCGTGAGTGTCGTGCTGAACTCAGCGCGTTGGAACGCGACATCTCGGCGCTGGAGCGAATTGAACCGCCCTTCCCCAGGGTTTCCTATGACGAGGCCCTGGAGAAGCTGGCTGAGATTCGCGCGCAGACTGAAGATCCAGAGTTGAAAGAGCTGTTGGAGATCGCGTGGGGTGACGATTTCGGTTCACCGCATGAGACTGAGCTGACCAAGCTGTTCCAGAAGCCAGTTTTTGTCTATGGCTATCCTGCGGCTGCCAAAGCTTTTTATATGGAGCCGTGGCCCGACCGTCCCGATGTCTCCAAGAGCGTCGATCTACTGGCACCTGAGGGCTACGGCGAGATCACCGGCGGCAGTGAGCGGATATCCGACCCTGAGCTACTCTTACAGCGGATTCGAGAGCATCAGCTTCCTGAGGATTCGTTCCGCTGGTATATCGACCTACGGCGTTACGGCAGTGTGCCGCACAGCGGCTTTGGACTCGGTGTTGAGCGCACCGTCGCGTGGATCTGCGGCATCGATCATATCCGCGAGACCATCCCCTACCCACGGATGATCAATCGTGTTTATCCCTGATCCTCATCCACCACGGCAAGTCCCTGGAACTTACCATTTAGGGGCGACGGCTTTTCCCGCTGATCGGTCGCCTTTCCTAAGGTGGGTTTGTGCTATACTATTAAGCAAGCGCTTAGGTCGCCCATCAGCGCAAGAAGTTTTGGTCTTGGGCGCTATGCTGACTTCGAGCATCTGAGACGGCTTGTTGGGTATGACGGATGTATTTGGGAGGTAATCAATATGGCTGGAAAAAAAGACAATAAACTTGGTCGCATCTTCTTTATCGTGATCAGTGTTTTGGTGTTGGTGAGTATGCTTTCCGGTTTCTTGATGATGCTCTTCAATGCGGTCTAGGCCGGGTTGCTTGCATAGGTTCAGGATTCTCATTGCATTTGAGCCTGTCCCGACGGCCCCTCATCGACCGATGAGGTTTTCGGTCCTTTAATTGCACTGCGAGGCGACAAGATGCCTGAACCCGCTGGCCCAACGTTCCTGTGGGATGCACCTGAGCGTGAGTTCCACGTCTCTCGTGAGGCGCGTGAACGTTACGAAGTAGAAGAGACCCTTTTCTCCCTGACCGGTAACGTCATCTTCGCCAACTTCCGTGCCGCACGCCTCTTCGCGCAACGCATGAACGAGAGGCGCGATGTGGTAAACCATCCGGAGCGAAGCGTGCGCGCAGGGGAGCTCAACGCGATGGGGTTAGTGGATGAGATCCTCCACCATATCGTCGCACAGTACCGAAAGCAACGAAAAGCTACGGTGATGGAGGAGGCGCTGACCTATCTGGAAGAACAACTGGGTGCGGGCCCAGTCGAAGCAGCGCTCTTAGCCTTTGTTGAGCGTTTCCCACCTCTGTTGGTTTACAAGGGAGAGGTTTCGCCGGAGGCATATCTGAACAATCAGACTGAGGGCATCTCCAATCGTGCGGTAGCTCTGGAAGAGATGATCCTGCTCTGGTTGGCCAATGAGAATCCTGCAGCGGAAGACTTTCTCGAGCTCTTCGACGATAGTCCGCTGGAGGAGAGGACCGCTTATGGCGAGTTCTCCGACCATCTTGAGACGTTCTTTGAGACACAGCCTCCGTTCGGACCTGACAATCAGAATCTTTTTCAGATGTTACAGAGCCCTGCCAAGTCTGCACCGGACTCTTGGGAAGGTCAGTTAGAGTACATTCGACGACGTTGGGGAAGCATTTTAGGGGAGTATCTCTACCGGTTGCTGAGCAGTCTGGACTTTCTGGAGGAGGAGGGCAAGGTTTTCTTCGGATTTGGGCCGGGGCCGGTGGAAGTCTATGAGTTTGCCGGCATCGAGGATGAGCCAGAGAATTTTAGCCCTGACAGCGACTGGATGCCCCGCGCTATTATGATTGCCAAGAATGTCTATGTCTGGCTTAATCAGCTTTCGACGGAATATGATCGTGAGATCTCGCGCGTGGATCAAGTCCCCGATAAAGAGTTGGATCGCCTCCGCCGCCACGGGTTCACGGCTCTTTGGCTGATTGGGCTGTGGGAGCGCAGTACTGCTTCGAGGCGGATCAAGCAGATGATGGGAAATCCTGAGGCGGTTGCTTCAGCATACTCGATTCAGGACTATGTCGTCGCCGAGGATCTCGGTGGAGAGGAAGCTTTTCAGGTGCTCAAGTCTCGAGCCGCTGAGCGGGGCATCCGGATGTCGAGCGATATGGTTCCCAACCATATGGGTATCGATTCGAGTTGGGTCATCACCCACCCTGATTGGTTTATTGGCCTGGACTATCCTCCCTTTCCTTCTTATTCTTTCAATGGCCCCGACCTCTGTCAGGATGAACGGGTCGGTATCTATCTGGAGGATCATTACTACGAGCATTCCGATGCCGCCGTCGTGTTTCAGCGACGCGATCACTGGACTGGAGACACCCGGTACATTTATCACGGAAACGATGGCACCCAGATGCCGTGGAACGATACGGCCCAGCTGGATTACCTGAATCCTGAGGTCCGAGAGGCGGTCATCCAGACCATTCTCGATGTTGCCCGACGCTCTTCGATTATCCGCTTCGACGCCGCGATGACGCTGACTAAGCGCCATTATCAGCGACTCTGGTTTCCTGAACCCGGAACCGGCGGCGATATTCCATCTCGTGCTGACTTTGGGCTCACCAAAGCGGAATTTGATGGGCGGATGCCTGAGGAGTTCTGGCGCCAAGTCGTTGACCGTGTCGCGCAGGAGGCTCCCGACACGCTGCTGCTTGCCGAAGCCTTCTGGTTGATGGAGGGCTATTTCGTACGCAGCTTGGGGATGCATCGCGTCTATAACAGTGCCTTCATGAACATGCTGCGCGACGAAAAGAACGCTGAGTACCGAGAGGTGATGAAGAACACCCTGGAATTTGATCCGGAGGTCCTGCGGCGCTATGTCAACTTTATGAACAACCCCGATGAGCGCACTGCAGTCGATCAGTTTGGCAAGGGAGATAAATATTTCGGAATCTGTACTATGTTGGTGACGATGCCAGGGCTGCCGATGTTCGGACATGGGCAGATCGAGGGCTATGCGGAGAAATACGGGATGGAGTTCCGGAGGGCCTATTGGCAGGAGGAGCCTGATCCTTATCTGATTGAACGCCACGAGCGCGAGATCGCGCCACTCATGCATCGACGTAATCTCTTTGCCGGTGTGGATCATTTCTTCCTCTTTGACTTCTTCACGTTTGATGGAGCCGTCGACGAAAACGTCTTTGCCTATGCTAATCGTGCCGGCGACGCACGAAGCTTGGTTCTGTATCATAATCGCTACGGCGATACTCGCGGATGGATTCGCACCTCTGTTGCCTACGCTGTCAAAGACAGTGACGGCAACCGAACCCTGAAACAGACATCGTTGGCAGAAGCCTTGGGGGTCACGGATGATCCGCAGCGGTTCCTGATATTCCGTAACACGGTCGATGGGCTGGAGTACATCCGTAACTGTCGGGAACTGGTAGAAAGAGGCCTCAACGCCGAGCTCTATGCCTACCAAGCCTGTGTTTTCCTTGACTTTCGCGAGGCGGTGGATAATCAGTGGGGCCATTACACACAGCTTAACGACTATCTCAAGGGCCGCGGCGTGCCTAACATCAGCGAGGCGCTCAAGGAGCTATATCTGGAGCCAATCCACAGTCCCTTCCGCATGTTGGTGAGCGCACCTGCTTTCCGCTGGCTCGCTGAGTACAGGAGTCCCGACCCTTCTGCCGTAGCTCCTGGGGTGCTGGAAGAGATCAGACTAAAGGTCTTGGATCTACTTGCGGGCATCGAGGTCATCCTGCGGGAGGACGAAATCGCTGAGGACGCGTCTGACGTGGAGATCGCCGATACCATCGTCGAGCGTCTGGCATGGGCGCTAGCGCTGCCTGATGCCCTGCCGCAACCTTCAGCCGTCGATGCCCCGGATGAGTATGCCTCAGCCTTAGAGTTCCTAGCGCACGGCTGGCAGCCCGACGATTGGTTGTTGTGGGGGAGCCTTTTGAGCTGGGTCTTTGTGTGTGATTTGGGACGGCTGGTTGAAGCCGAGGAGCCGACAGAAGTCGGTCGGGATTGGTTTGATGAATGGCTGCTGCACAAACCGGTGTCGCGGGCGATAGAGGCTCTCGATTTGGGTGCCAATGTCGCAGAACGGGTGGTGACGACGGTTCGGATGCTGTTAAGCTATCCGCATTGGGCTCCGCGTGAGGCGGATCTGCGTCCAAAGATTGACGCCTATGCAGTTTTAAGGCGTGCCTTGGGCTTGCAGGAGGTTCAGCGCTATCTCGGCATCAACCGTTTCCAGGACCAACTCTGGTTCCGCAAGGAATCTTTTGTGCGCTGGCTTTGGTGGATGATGTGCCTCACGGTGCTGGAGGCTGGTCCCCACGCTGATGATGACGTGGTCAAGCGGTTGAGCAGCGTGTACGGATTGATTCGGCGTCTTCAGAAGGCGGAAGCGATATCGCAGTACAAGCTGGGGAATCTCCTGCAGGCTGTGAGAGATCATCCACAGGGCTGACCTTAACTCATACGGTCTGCCACGGTCGTGCTATACGTCCGGCTGTGATCTTGCTTGAACTGAGCTGGCTGCTCCTTTGCCCGGGGGCGCGTAGCATCCGGTGCGGATGTTGCGGCGGATCCGCAGCACCTCCTGCAACATCCGCCACGAATCGCGAACCGGGCTAACGCTGCCGCCCGGACCATAGTACCAGGGTATGCCGATCTCGACGATCTTGTAACCCCAACGGCGGGCGATAGCAAGGACCTCTACATCGAAGGCAAAGCCATCGATGGTCTGGGCTCGGAAGATGGCTTTGCCTGCCTCGCGGCGGAAGGCCTTGAACCCACACTGTGTATCCTGAATGCCCGGCACAGCCAGCAAGCGAACCATGAAGTTAAAGGCTCGGCCCATCAGATGACGATAGGCTGGCTCCCCATAGCGTTGCGCTCCAGGCACCTCCCGGGAACCGATGGCAATATCGTAGTCCTGTCCTAATGTCGCAGGAAAAAACCTAGGTAGTTCCTCAATCGGCATAGCCAGATCAGCGTCGCAGATGAAAGCGTATGCTCCCGTTGCGATCGCTATACCCTTGCGCACGGCTGCCCCTTTACCCTGGATTGGCTGGTCGGCCACCTGCAGAAAACCATGCGTTTTGGCAAACTCGGCAGCGATCTCCCTGGTTTGGTCCCGGCTGTTGTTGTTGACGACGATCACATCCAGCCACTCTGGTCGGGACGTTATGAAGGACGCTACCCGCGCTAGCGTCTCAGGCAGTCGGTTAGCTTCATTGTAGGCCGGGATGATGATCGTCATCAACGGTTCTTGGGTTGCCATCTCGGGTCTCGTCATTCACCTTTCGGTCTCATAACGTCAGCCAGTCAACGATCCTGCGCTCTTTGTAGCGGACAGTATGCCGGAAACCGGCGGCAAGCGCCAGGTTTCGGGCATCCTTGAAGCCGTGACCTAGTTGCCGGGGGCGATGACCGTCGGAGCCGAAGACAAGAATCTCGCCTCCGAGTTTGCGGTAGCGGCGCAACACCGAGAGACTCGGGTTGGGCTCTGGCAGCCCTTTGCGCAAGCCGGAAGTGTTGACCTCTAGCCCTCTGCCGGCGTCGATCAACTTCTGAAGGGTCTGGTCGATGGTGCCGTGAAACGCATTCAGGTTCAGGGTCTGTTTGAAGAGATCCCAGGAATCGCGCCGCACGATATCCAGGTGTCCCAGGACGTCAAAATCGGCTTCGGTTACCATATGCAGAAGCTCATCAAAGTATCGGCAGTATGTAGCTTGGAGGCTCGGTGTGAATGTTGGCGCTTGCCAGCCGGGTAGACCATCCAGCCAGTGTACCGACCCAATCACCAGGTCGAAGGGATACCGGTCGAGCATTGCCTCTGCCTGTGTAGGAAAATCATGGGGGTTGCCCAGTTCAACACCGCTGAGTATGTGCAGATCCCCGTAGTGGACGGCGCGAACGGCGTTGAGTTCGGCGAAGTAGGCGTCTAGGTCGAGATAGTCGTAGGCCTCATCCTCCGGGTACCATTCGGCATGTTCGGTGAAGGCGATACCCTCTAAGCCAAGGGTTAGCGCCGTCTCCGCCAATTCGGTTAGGGTGCCCCTGCCGTCGGGCGAGTGGTGGCTGTGGGTGTGACTATCGATCATATCCTAGCCGCGACGGTCAACGGCCGTGGCATCATAGTCTCTCCGGCGCCTGACTGAACAGACTCTCGGGTGCCTGCGGCGGCACTAAAAGCTTCAGGGCTGAGGGGCGCACACTGAATCTCGCCGGTGTAGACCCAAAGGGATCGCCATCGAGGTGGAGCACGACCGGCGGTGTTGTCTCAACCCGCATCTTGCTGGCGAGGACGTGCATCACGTCCGGGCTGGCGAGATGGCGCGCCCCTATGAACTGCAACACAATCCTCAGGGCATAGGCAAGTCCCAGCCCTTTGAATACGAAGATATCCAGCAGTCCGTCGTCCATACGGGCCTGAGGGGCGATCTGGAAGAAAGCGGCGTAGAGTTGGATGTTACTGGCGACAGCCAGCAAAGCCCGCGTACGAAAGGCGCGGTCCTCGATGACGAAGTGCGAGCGGACCCCACGATACTCCGAAGCTACAGCGAAGGCGGTGATGATGTAGGGTAGGCTGCGCAGACGCTTCAGATGACGCGGGCGCGGCTCCATCTGGGCCGCGATCTCGGCGTCCAACCCCAGGCCGGCCCAGCAGAGGAACTGGCGTTCGTTGACGACACCGAGATCTACACGCTGGACCCGGCTCTCAAGGAGCGCGTCGCCAACCTCACGCATCATCGGGGCCAGCGTACTAAGGATGGGCATCCGCAGCTGGTGGGCCAGAATGTTACCCGTGCCTATTGGAACAATGCCAAGGGTTGTGTCCGAGCCGCTGACACCATTAGCCGCGTCGTTGATGGTGCCATCGCCGCCCGCAACCAGGACGAGATCCATACCCTGGGATGCAGCCTCACGGGCTCGCTTTGTCGCATCGCCTGGTTGGGAAGTCTGGATCAACTCGGTCTCCCAATCGTAGTTCATCAGGTATGCGGCCAGCCTCTTGAGCGGGCGGCTCATATCCCAGGGGCCGGCGGTGGGATTATAAACGAGAATTGTCTTCTTCGTCATAAGCTGATAGATGCCTGCTTGTGCATGTCACTGTGCAGCGGAGTATAGCATAAGATCAGGCATTCACGAGCCCAGATGAGTCGGAGGGGGATCAGCCTAGATAATCCCGACGCCCAAACGCCAGTATAGAAAGAGGCCGAAGCCTAGGGTTACGACGGTCGCAAAAGCCCAGTCCCGGCTCTGCATCTGCAGTGGGTGCCACGTGGTCCGGCGCCGCGTGGTCTCCAGACCGCGTGCTGCCAGTGCCAGGGTGAGTTGATCGCTCATCCGTAGCGTGCCGATGACGACTGCCACCAGAATTGGCAGATAGTCTTTGGACCGCTGAAACAGATTGCCTTCAGCGGTCCAGCCCCGTGCCGCTTGAGCATCCCTGATGGCGTGAAAGAGGCCTTGGATGGCCGGCAGGAACCGTAAAGCCAGGCTGATGGTAAGACCCCAGGTGTAGGGCAGCCCTAGCCGAACCAGCGCCTGCACCAAAGTGGTCTGCTTCGTGGTAAATAACAAGCCGGCGACGACCATAGCGATACTCATCGCCCGGAGCGCCAACCGAACCGCAAGGCCAATTCCGCCGGTAGTGAGTTGCAGCGGCCCAACGACCAGCAGTAGATTCCCTTGGGGGACAAAGAAAGGTTGCAGAAGGAGGATGAAAATGAGCAGGACGGCCATCTGTTGCCAAAGGCGGATCAAGGCTCGCCAAGGGATGGCGGCAAGCAGCAATGCAGCATGGGAGATGGTGAGAAAAGCGGCCTGCGAAGGCAGTGTCTGCAGCAGAAACACAAGTGTCAACGCGAGTAGCGTGCTCCAGAGCTTGACCCGAGGATCGAGCCGATGGAATAGTGATCTTCCCGGTATGTAAGTGTCGAAGTCGACACTCATGGTTCGTCGATCCGGTGAGTCTCAGGGCGCAGACGGGAGGGGAATTCGTCGGCAATGATCCGACCCATCTCTAAATGCAGCACGCGATCCGCGGCAGAAGCTACGTGTCTTTCGTGCGTCACCAAGACAATGGTCGTGCCGGCGTCGCGGAGCTCCGCCAGCCAGCCGAGCAACTGAGCAAGCCCGCGTCCATCCAGTCCCACCGTGGGTTCATCCAGGACCACAATTGGTGGATGCAGCATAGCTAGCATTGCCAGTGTGACTGCTCTCTGCGTCCCGTAGTCCAGCAGCGCCGGAGGAATGTCGGCGAAATCCTGCAAGCCAAAGTGGACTAGCACGTCCCGCAAGCGCGCTTCGGTATCGGATAGCCCAAGGCGACGTGGTCCGTAGGTCAGCTCCTCGCGCACTGTAGCTGCGAACAACTGTTGTTCCGGGCGTTGAAATAGAAATCCCACATCTCTGCTGATGGCGCCCGTTGGACGATCGCCGATGGCCTTGCCGAGCACTCTCACGGAGCCCGACAACGGGCGCAGCAGACCGTTTAGGTGGCGAGCGAGGGTGCTCTTTCCTGCGCCGTTGCGGCCCATCAGTGCCACGAACTGTCCGGTTGGGATCACCAGGTCTATACCGCGCAGTACCATCGTGCCGTCTGGATAGTGGAAGTGCAGCCCTTTGATCTCAAGGGCGGGCTCGGCTTCTCTGGCTGGCGTGCCAGAGCGCAGATCGGGCCACCTCTCAGTTGGGTAGAATATGCCTGCCTCGATCAGCCGGGCTAGTTCGTCGCGATCTAGCCCGGCGGGTCCGGCAAGCGGGCTTAGTTTGCCAGCAGCTAGTAAGTGGATCTCCTGCGCTAGCTTAGCCACTTCCGGTCGTAGCGTCATTGTGATGAGGGTTGTGCCTGCTTCGCGCAACGTCTCAACGGCCGCCGAAACCTCGGCTCGCCCCTGTGGATCAAGCCCGCTGAGCGGCTCGTCCATAATCAGTATCCTGGGTCGCATTGCCCAAACGGCAGCCAGGGCCAGTCGTTTCTGCTGCCCTCCAGAAAGCGCCCACGGGGGGCGGCGGCGAGCTTCTGCGAGGCCAAAGCATCTCAGCGCCTCCGTCACCTTGGAGCCAATCTCCTGCGGCGGAACGCCCAGAGCCTCCAGCCCCCAGGCGATCTCCTCCTCAGCTGAGACGCTGAATAACTGGGTTGTGGGATCCTGGAAAAGCAGGCCAACGCTGCCGATCTTCGGCGGGTGTTCTGTGACATCTACACCGGCTACGCTCAGCGTGCCGGAGAGAGTCCAGCCGGT
>PWVB01000168.1 GCA_003562365.1 Anaerolineae bacterium | reverse complement strand
GCCCTCCGATTCCCTGAAGCCTATGCGGGAGCCCTCAGCCTGCTCCACGCTGCCCCATGCGGGACTTCAGCCCCCCAGAACACGGCTCTCTGGTAAGGATTTATTGCATGTTGTTCCCTAACATTCAACTGTTAAGGTGCGGAAAGCAAGCTAAGCTTAACCTCAGGCCCGTTTCAGGGCGGCCAGCATGCAGAGTGGTTGCCCATCCAGCCGTAGATTAAGTTTGACGCCGCTTGCGGCTGCACTTTGGCCAGCCACCCTCGGTGGCCCTATCACGTCCGCACATTCACTATTACGGCGTACCCGGCTCCCGGAGATATTCGCTGATACTCCATGCCTTGCCACCACAGCCTACACCGCGCATTCCACCGCTGGACTCCCCGCAGGTCAAAAGCTGTATCATGCGATGGGGATCGAAGCTCAACACGGTTTGCCAGAGGGCCAAGCATCCTCCCCTCTCCCCTCCTGCAGTAGGTCATCGTACTGCACGCCAGCGTGCTCTACCCGGCGCAGAGTCGCGCGAATAAGGACGGTGTGTTCTTGAACCAGCGTATCTTAGCAGCACATACTGCAAACTGCCGACGCGCATCGGAAATCTCCACGCCCGACGGGGCCATTCTGGGTATATGACACATCGCAACACCGCCTGCTTGTGGTTGGTAGACTCCCACTCTACAGGAGGCATTGCTGCTTGTGGGTTGAACGCAGGTTTCCGCTTTACGCCATTGCCTTACTGAGGTAGTCACAAAACTTTCTCTCAAAAGTAGAACATTTGCACCTAGTTTGCCGTGGAAACCGTGCTATAATTTGCATTTGCAGCCCTGTAGATGCGGGTAGGGAGGATATATGACAAGTGACGAGCTGATCATCCGAGGCGCGCGGCAGCACAATCTTAAAAACATAAACGTGACCATTCCCAAGAACAAGCTGGTCGTGATCACCGGCTTGTCAGGCTCGGGGAAGTCATCTTTGGCGTTCGACACGATATTCGCCGAAGGACAGCGGCGCTATATCGAGTCTCTGAGTGCTTATGCGCGGCAGTTCCTGGGGCAGATGAATAAACCCGATGTTGAGCTTATCGAGGGCCTTAGCCCCGCCATAGCGATTGATCAGAAAGGGGTCTCTCACAATCCGCGCTCCACCGTCGGTACGGTGACGGAGATTTATGACTTCCTACGCCTGATCTATGCGCGGATCGGCATTCCCCATTGCCCGCAGTGTGGGCGTCCTGTGACACAGCAGAGCGCGCAGGAGATCGTGGATGCGATCCTAGCGTTGCCGTCGGAGACACGACTGCAGGTCCTTGCCCCTCTGGTCCGGGCACGCAAGGGCCACCATCGTCCGATTTTCGACGAGGCCAGGAAGTTGGGCTTTGTTCGCGTTCGCGTGGATGGTACGGTGTATGAGCTAGAGGAGGCACCGGAGCTCGATCGCTATAAGTTGCATGATATTGAGGCGGTTGTGGATCGTCTGGTGGTGCCAGATCGCGGCGCGAGTGATGAGGAGATGTATGCTGATTTCGTCAGCCGGGTGACGGATTCGGTGGAGACTTCGCTGCGCCTAGGGGATGGCGTGATGATTGTAGACTTGGTTCGCACCGCGCCTGACGTCGATCAACCTGCGGAGGACATCCTCTTTTCTGAGCGCCTCTCCTGCCCCGTGTGTAACATCAGCATTTCGGAGATCGAGCCCCGCTCCTTCTCCTTCAATAGCCCTCATGGCGCGTGTACAGTCTGCGAGGGCTTGGGCTACAAACTGGAGCTCGATGCAGATCTCATTGTTCCTAACCCGGATAATTCGCTCAATGGGGGTGCGATTGCCTATGGAGTGCCCGAGGATCACGATAGCGCCACCTGGCAGATTCTAAAGAGTGTGGCGACCCACTATGGAATCCCACTTGACCGTCCGTGGAAGGAGTTAAGCGAGGCCCAGCGGCGCATTGTCCTCTACGGGACTGGGCGAGAACAGGTACCCGTGTCCTATGAGACCGACCGTGGCTTTTGGTCCGGTGTGCGGCGCTATGAAGGCGTGATTCCCAACTTGCAGCGGCGCTACGATGAAACGTCATCAGACTATATGCGTGGCAAGATCGAGGAGGTGATGAGTCGGACGCCCTGCAAGGCTTGTCAGGGTAGTCGTCTCAATAACGTCGCTCGCGCGGTTACGGTGGCCGAAAAGCCGGTTCACGAACTCACCCGCTGGCCGGTCACTCGACTACTAGCCTGGATGGATTTGCTGATCGATACCCGCGAGGAGGTGGAACCGGAGACCACGCCACTGCTTACGGCAAAGGAGTTTACGATTGCTGAGCGGGCCTTGAAGGAGATTCGGAATCGCCTCACCTTCTTAGTGGATGTGGGGCTCGATTACCTGAGCATGGACCGTACAGCCGGCACGCTCTCTGGTGGTGAGGCGCAGCGCATCCGCCTGGCCACACAGGTGGGCTCGCGACTTACCGGCGTTCTTTACGTCCTGGACGAACCCAGTATTGGCCTGCATCAACGGGATACCGCTCGTCTCATCCGCACTTTGAAAGAGATGCGGGATCTGGGCAATACTGTGCTGGTTGTCGAGCATGATGAGGAGACTATTCGGTCAGCCGATTGGATACTGGATCTTGGTCCCGGTGCCGGAGAGCATGGCGGGGAAGTCGTCGTCGCCGGCCCTTTGGATGTGATCCTCGAGCATCCTGACTCGAACACCGCCGCCTATTTGTCGGGCCGGAAGTCCATTCCTGTACCCTCCGAGCGCCGCCATGGGAACGGTAAGGCACTGGTCATTCGCGGAGCTCGCGAACATAACCTGAAGAACATCGACGTCCGTCTACCCCTGGGGCTTTTTGTCTGTGTCACCGGTGTGTCGGGGTCAGGAAAGAGCTCTCTGATGGTGGAGACGCTCTATCAGCGATTGGCACAGCTCATCAACGGGTCTCGCGAGCCCGCCGGCGACTGCGATGCGATTGAGGGCCATGATTATATCGACAAGGTCATCAACATCGATCAATCTCCCATCGGGCGTACGCCACGCTCGAATCCGGCAACCTACACGGGCGTCTTTGATCCGATTCGTGAACTGTTTGCTAAACTTCCGGAGTCCCGGATTCGGGGCTACAAACGCGGGCGGTTCTCGTTCAATGTGAAGGGTGGGCGTTGCGAGGCCTGTGGTGGGCAGGGTGAGTTGCGGATTGAGATGCAGTTTCTGCCGGAGGTCTACGTGCCATGTGATGTCTGCCACGGCCAGCGCTACAACCGTGAAACGCTGCAGATCCGCTACAAGGATCTGAATATCGCCGATGTACTCGGTCTGACCGTGACCGAGGCGCTGGAGTTCTTTGCGTCAATGCCGAAGATTACCCGGCGTCTGCAAACGCTATATGATGTAGGGCTGGGTTATATTCGTCTGGGGCAGCCGGCCCCTACTCTCTCTGGTGGTGAAGCGCAGCGCGTGAAGCTTTCGCGCGAGCTTTCGAAGCGGCCCACGGGCCGCACGCTCTATCTCTTGGATGAGCCCACGGTCGGTCTGCACGCCGCCGATGTCGATCGTCTGATCCAAGTCCTACAGCGGCTCGCCGACACCGGCAACACCGTTGTTGTTATCGAGCACAATCCAGACGTCATTAAGGTCTCCGACTGGGTAATTGACCTCGGGCCTGAGGGAGGCGACGCCGGAGGCGAGTTGGTGGCTGAGGGATCGCCGGAAGAGGTGGCGGCGAATGAGCGCTCCTACACTGGCCGCTATCTGAAGCGGTGGCTGATCGGGACACGCGAGCGGACGCCGGCTTAGGCATCCGCTAGAGAGTTGGGGAGGATCGGTGACGATTCTTCCCACTAAAGCGGGGAGCTTCTCGAGACACGCTCGGCGTTACATCCGCCCACGTTATGTCCCGAAGGCCCCGTCCGGGCCAGATGAAGAAGATTAACCGCAGCATTTACGTCGCGGTCGAGAACTAGATTACAGTGCGGACAACGATGCGTTCTGACGCTCAGATCCTTTTGCACACTCCCGCGGCAACCAGAACACCG
>PWVB01000428.1 GCA_003562365.1 Anaerolineae bacterium | reverse complement strand
GTTCCGCGCCTTCTTGCGCAGAGTCAAGGCTGGAGAGACGCCCGGATACCCGAGATTCAAGGGACGCAACCGCTTCGACAGCTTGGCGTTCACCTATGGCGACGCCAGCAAGCTGAGGGTTGACGACGGGGGACGCGCCTTGCTCTACCTCCAAAACGTCGGCGAGATCAAGATCACCTATCACCGCCCGATCCCCGACGACGCCCAGATCAAGCCCGCGGTTGTCAGGCGCAGCCTGGGCAAATGGCACGCGTGTTTCCCGCTTGAGGTGCCCGACCCCGGGATCACCGAGCGTGAAGCGCGAGAGGTGGGTATCGACGTTGGCTTGCACAGTCTCTTGGCCCTGTCGGACGGCACGTTGGTTGAGAACCCACGCTGGCTGAGAAACTCTCTCGCCGAGCTGCGTCGCAGACAGCGGCGCAGGGCCGGCAGGAAGCAGGGCTCGCGGCGACGGCGCAAGGCAGCGTTCCCGGTCGCAAAGCAGCACGAGCATATCGCCAACCAGCGCCGCGACGTCTGGCACAAGATCACCAGAGCCCTGGCAGATGAGTACTCTTTGATCGCCATCGAGGACCTGAACCCTCAGCTTCATGACGCACAATCATCACCTCTCCCTGAGCGCCCACGATGCTGGGCTGGGACTGTTCCGGCAACTGCTGGAGAGCAAAGTGGCAGAGACTGGCTCCCAGGTTGTTGTCGTGCCACCCCAGCACACATCGCAGCGGTGTTCCGGTTGCAGCGGGATGGTGCAAAAAGATCCGAGCGTCAGAACGCATCATTGTCCTCACTGTAATCTAGTTCTCGACCGCGACGTCAATGCTGCGGTTAATATGCTTCATCTGGCCCGGACGGGGCCTTCGGGACATAACGTGGGCGGATGTAACGCCGAGCGTGTCCCGAGAAGCTCCCCACTTTAGTGGGGAGAGTCGTCACATTCTCTGATGCGTATGTCGAGCCCCGCGTCTCGAAAGAGCTCCTCGATGTCGCGCCGTGCCATATCGCTCTGCCTGAAGCTAATCTCATATTGGCGCACGTCGCGTTCCCGTTCCATGCGGTTCTCAAAGAGGGGAACGATCTACAAGATCACCATCGCGAGGGCGACAGCCCCGCCCGAGACAGCATACGCCGCGCTACCGATGCCCATCCCCACTGCTGCGGCAAGCCAGATGGCCGCTGCGGTGGTCAGCCCCGTGACCTGTCCCTCGCCGCGCAGAATCGCGCCGGCGCCCAGAAAGCCGACGCCGCTGACAATACTGGATGCGATGCGCCCGGGGTCCCCGTTCCGCCCGATCTCTAACGATAGAATTGTGAAGACTGTGGCACCCAGGCTGATGAAGATAATCGTCCGCAACCCCGCGGTCTTGCCGCGATACTCACGCTCAAAGCCGGTCAGTCCGCCTGCCAGGATCGACAGGAGCAGCTTAGGCAAGATGTGGCCCAAAGTCATGGTTCCCCAACCCACCGCTGTCCGCATCCCCGCCGACCCGAACGACCTTTAGCGCCAGATCCTGCATAAAGGTCGGTGTTTTCAGGCTGTGTCCACCGCCGGCATGGCCTGTGATGTTTTCGCTCTTCAGCACGCGACCGTCGGCAGGATTGATCCAGGTCGCTGCATAGTCTCCGGCTGGCAGAACAAGGATAATGTCCAGGCGCAGGCCGCCACCCCAGAGGTAAACGGCGTATACGCGACCGATATCAGCCAGGACGGCGGTTTGAATATGCTGATGACCGGCGACGATGGCGGCTTCTGGATGCGGTGCCATAGCCACCAGGTTCAGGTTCTCCAAGAAACGCTTCAGTTCAGTGAGTTGTGCTCGCCACGCCGGCCCACCGTGTCCTGGGGTTGCGCCGACGATTGGCGCTATGCCGTCGGGATGTGCGACAGTGAAACTATAATCCAGATGGCTGATCGCGGCGCCGCCGCTGAGCATAAAGGCCCACGCCTCGGTACGATACGGGCTGGGCGTCGCGCCCTTGAAGCCTGTCTCATCGTCCGCGATAGCGCGGTTCAGGTGATAGTTCCACGCCACCGCCGCGGGATCAGCGTAGTGGAAGTTCAGGATCGAGACATCGGGATGAGGAGAGGCGATCCGCACGACACGGTTTTCGTAGTTGAGGGCGATGAGGTGCCGATTGGGCAGCGCTGATTCAGCCGCCACCAGCACGTCGACAAGGTGGTGCTGCCAATCGAGGTGCAGCGTGCCATCGCGGCTGGAGTAGGGTTCGTTGATGATCTCGTAGATAATATTGTCGAAGCCGTTGAGCTCCTGGGCCACCTTGCGGACCAGAGCTGCCTGAATACTGAGAAGCGCGGGACTGCCCAATTCGTAAGCCTGGCTGCGATGCTCAATGCTCAAACCGTTTACATTGTTGTCGGGGTTCATCGGGCTGGCGCGCCAGAGCGTCTCGTTGTAGAAATAACAGAAGAAGACGTATTCGACCACGATGCCACGGTCGCTGGCCTGAGCCACAAAATCTTGGAGGCGCGCCCAATATGCCTCATCCCATTGGGTAAGGTCCCACGTCACTGGTGCGCCGTCCGCGTTACGCGCCACGCATCGCCACGGGCAGAGATAGCTGGTGGGCTCAGGCGCCATCGTGTTGTTCTCAATGCTGTGGCTGCCTGGCAGCTCGCGGTAGGTGCCGCTGAAGAGCCGCGTCTGGTTGAACTCACAGGCTGCCAGCGTCTCCAGATAGGGAGCATAGTCGAAGTCGCGGTTCATGACTGCGCCATAGTGCTCGCCCGATGTAATCAATACGGTGAGCTTATCTCGGAAGCGAAAAGTGTGCGGGTTATCGGGGTGCAGTGACAAGGGTGGGTTGGACACAGCATCCTCCTAAGGGGCTGAACTTGATTGGCAGCCAACGCTGAGGCATGTGGCTGCGATATCACGTTTGCTTTGCTGAATAACTCAGGTGCGTTCGTGGGTTAACGGTCTATGGTGTGGTGTGGACTAGATGCAACAGAGAAGCGAGCTTCGCCGGACTAGACCGGCACTGTCTACAAGGCAACGTGCCTGTTCTCCGGTTGTCGAGGGGAGAAGTCGAGTCTCTCGAAGTCAATCACGCGACCGGATTGATTTCTTATCGGGCTGACCTCGTCTCCATTCTCTCTCCTCGCAGATGTACCCCTCTTCTGGATTGCAGGAGGCCCACCACAAATCGCCCAATTGCGCGTTGTCAAGGGTTGACCGGATGCCTATGCCAATGCCCGGTGTCATCCAACCGGTATAAGGTCCGTTGATGAGGGATCGATGTGAGAACGAGATGATCGACAACGTCAGGATAGATTCGGAGGAGCACGAAGGTCTCCAGCGGTGTGTCCGGCGGCGGGGGATTATCGAGAGCACCCGCTGTTTTCGGGGTGCCCGGTGCGGGCCAGAGAAACTGCCCCTGGGTTCGCGCGGAGAGCGCCACCCAGGTCGATCGACGCAGGTCTTGGGCGTCGCCCTCTGCCGCTGCGTCTACGAGGGTCACACATCCCCGAAAGCGGAACTGCTGACGCGACGCGGTCAGATACCAGCAGAGCGCTACGCGCGGCGTCTCCTGCAGGTGCGCGATCTTCTGGCTGCGCGCATCGGTCACAACATGCAGTTCGTTCGTCTCGGATCGAAACCCGCGGATGACTACCGTGCGGTTGTACGGACTGCCATCACGATCCACGGTCGCCAACTGGCAGAATCGCACGGTTGGGTCTCCATCGGAAGGCGCCAGCGCCGCCGAAACCAAAAGTTGCCACCGGTCCACGGATGCATCCGCCATGCTGCCCTCCGTTGATCTGCCTTCCATTGTCCGAGCATGTTTCATCTTGATGGTAGGACCACTTTCGCTCTTGTCAAGCGCTGTCCTCAACTGGGTAGGCCTTATCATTCTCTCCCCAGACCGACTGGAGATAAGGCTTGAGCTGGCTGCCCTACGAAGTAGCGTAACGCTCGGGCGATATTCGTGAAGCCCGCAGCGCGCAGCAGGCCAATGACGGCGTTGCGCAGTGCGGCCATGACGTGAGGAAGATTGTCCCGCCGT
>PWVB01000547.1 GCA_003562365.1 Anaerolineae bacterium | reverse complement strand
TCGCTCCCCAAAACTCGTCCAACCCATCTGTTTGTCACCCCGACCCCAATTCGTACCGCTCCTCAACGCCCCACCCCCCACATCCACTTATCCTGTCTGGTGAATCGCTGCGCTATCCCTTCCAATGCGCCCAGCTTGCGAATTTGCGAATCTGGAGTATCCTGCAGAAAGTATGACTGAGCTAAACGCCCTGCACGTAGCGAGTCAGAGAAGCTATGAAGTCCACACCCCGGTCTTCGAAGGACCACTCGCGCTATTGTTGCGGCTCATCGAAAAAAAAGAGCTTGACATCACCAACGTGGCACTAGCGCAAGTCACAGATGACTTTATGGACCATGTGGACCGTCTGCGGGCTAATATGGAGATCGAGAGCATTGCCGATTTCCTCACCGTAGCCGCGAAGCTACTCTGGATCAAGTCCCAAGCGCTGCTGCCCAAGCCCCCGGCCTCCACGGCGGAAGAAGATACGGAGGACGACATCGGCGACGAGCTAATCCGTCAACTGCGCGCCTACCGCCAGTACAGGGATGCCGCAGCTTGGCTGCGGGAACGCGACGAGGCCGGCCGGCGATCCTATGTGCGGGCGCGCTATCCGGCACGTCCCAAGCACGTGAGCGTAGACCTTTCCCAGATAACCCTGGCGTCGTTGCGCCACGCCGCCGAGGAAGCGCTGTTCCCAACCCAGATGCCCCGACCAGAGGACGCGATCCAGCGCCCTAGACTTTCGATTGTCCAACAGATCTCCTTGATCCATCGACGATTGAAGCGCTGGACCCGGGTAAGCTTTCAACGGTTGCTCAGCGACGCGCCCTCACGAGTGGAGGTCGTCGTGACCCTTCAAGCGGTGCTTGAGTTGATGAAACAGCAAGTCATTGCAGCGCGACAAGAGGAACTCTTCGGGGATATCACAATCCAGGCCGTGGTTCCTCTTGACCAGCGATCAATGCCCGGAACCGGCCAGGAAAGCCAATCGGCCCCACTCGCGCCTTAGCTGCGTCAAGACAATAGCTATGTCGGTGGTTGATAGAGCGGCAGCAGAAAGGCAAAGGTGCTGCCTATTCCGAGGGTGCTTTCGACCCACACGCGCCCATTGTGCTTCTCAATGACCGACTTCACGATCGCGAGCCCCAGTCCAGTGCCCTGAATGCCTTCTGTGTCTACGGTGTTGACCCGATAAAAACGCTCGAAGATCCGGGCCTGCTCTTCGGCAGGGATTCCGATACCGGTGTCGCGCACGGTGATCATGATATGCGCCTCATTCCGCCAGGCGCGCACCTCCACCTTCCCTGGCGCACTATTGTATTTGATCGCGTTGCCGACTAGATTCTCCAGCACCTGACGCAATCGACGCATATTTCCCCAAACCTGTAGGGGGGGCTGAGACAGGCAAACGGAGAGGTCAATATCGGCCTCGGCAGCGCTCACCTTTGCAGCTTCGATCACTTCCAGGACGATTTCATCCATGCAGACCGGCTGCATCTCAAGATCATAGCCTGCCTCGATGCGGCCCACATCCAACAGGTCCGAGATCAAAGCTGTAATATGATGGAGACTGGTGAGGGCCTTATCCACAAAGTCCGCCTGCATTTGATTCAAGGAGCCTGCGCGGTCCAGCAGCGCGATGTAGCCTTGGACGGTCGTCAATGGGGATCGCAGATCGTGGGAGACGGTGGAGACGAACTCGGTCTTCAGCCGATCCATTTTCTTAAGATGGGTAATCTCCTGCATAATAACCACTCGCCCCACACCATTGATTGTGCTCAGTTGTGCGTTATAGACACGCCGGTCATCCAGGGTGATTTCGGCATGAAGAACTGAACCATCCTGATCCGCCTGAGAGAAAAGGTCCTGGATTTCTGCATTGGTCAGATAATCGGCTGCGGGACGCCCCCGCGCCTCCTCAGTGAGTCCGAAGGCCTGCGCAGCTGTCGCGCTCCATAGCCATAACCGGTGGGCCTCATCAATGACGACAATTGCTTCTGCCACATTTTCCAAAATCGCGCTCAGCCTGGAGCGCTCAGCTTCTCGCTGCGCAAAGAGCCGGGCGTTTTCCAACGCGATCGCGGCAAAATCCGCAAGTGAGGAAAGGGTAAAAAGCTGGTTCTCGGTGAAAGGCGTCTCATTCTGGCGGTTGACCACCGCCAAAACACCCATCGTCCCAACCTCCGGCACTTGAAGGGGAACGTAGAGCAACGTCTGGGCGAGAGAACCGGTCGCGATCCGTGTCTCTCGATTCAACAGCACCGGCCGGCCAGACCGGATCACCTGCCAGGCGACGGTGTCGTTGGTCTTCTGGTGGAGTCGCTCGGGCAGCTCTGAGGCCCAAGCCTTGACGGCCCGAACGAAAAGTCTATCGCCTTCCTTTAGCAAAAGGAACCCCTCGTCAGCGCGCGTGAGATTCACCGCTGCAACCGTGATACGTTCCAGGACCTCACCGGCATCCAGCGTGGCCGTCACTGACTTGCCGACGGTGTAGATGGTGTTGAGCTCCTGCAAGCGGGCGTTAAGGCGACGGTTAGTCTCCGCCAGTGTTGCCTGCAGGCGGCTTTCACCGCTCGCATCGTGTGTTTCCATAGCGTTCGGTTTCTCACCCAATTCTGACATAGTCTCCCAAGTCTCACCATCATAGCCCATTCACTGTCATCGGCAAGTGATGCTAACGAGGCTCGAAACTTTACTATAGCTGCAATCGTAATAGAGTTAGGTACACTACGATTCGAAGGGAGTTATGCCGATGAAACTGCTCATCCGTTGGACAATCAGCGCACTTTCGCTCTTCGCCGCAGCCTGGTTGGTACAGGGCATTCAGGTTGACGATGGGCAAGGGTGGATCGCCTACGCGGCGATGGCCGTCATCCTGAGCTTGGTCAATGCTCTAATCCGCCCTGTCCTGAAGCTATTGACCTGCCCCCTGATCTTGATCACCCTAGGGCTGTTCACGCTGATTATCAACGCCGTCACATTGCTGCTTGCGTCCAATATCGCACAGAACGTCTTTGGCGTTGGATTCGTCGTTACCGGCTTCTGGCCAGCCTTCTGGGGCGCCATCATCGTCAGTGTCGTCAGCGTTGTTCTGAACGCCCTCGTTCGCGACGAAAACGCGTAACAACCGCCGCCATCGTCAGCCCGTCACGACACTGCTTTTCACGCCCTGACGGGCTGTCGAAGCTACCGCTTGCAAACCTTGACCCGTCTGCTATCATTGCGACGTGAACATAGCTACTGGACAGATCCAGCAAAGGACAGAGCCTTGGAAAAATCAATGAACATTCGTCGCATCACGCTAACCGCCCTTATGGCAGCCCTGATCTTCGTGCTGACCTGGATACCACGGATACCCGTACCAGGCCCAGGGGGCTACATTCACCTCGGGGATGCCGGGATCATCTTCGCGGCCTCCGCCTTTGGTCCATGGGTGGCGATGGCTTCCGGTGGTTTGGGAACGGCCCTAGCTGATTTGATAGGATTTCCCCAGTGGGCAGTCTTCTCCCTAGTGGCCCACGGCCTTCAAGGGCTTGCGGTGGGCTTGATCTTCAGAAGAGGATTGGGCTGGGCAAGCGCGATTCTTGCCACCACCATTAGCGTGTTCATCGTTGTAGCAGGCTACTTTGGGGCGGGCATCATTCTGCAAGGGGTGGGCGCTGCTGTCGCAGAGGTCCCGTTCAACGTGATCCAGGCGCTCAGTGGCAGCTTGATCGGCATCCCACTCTACTGGGCCGTCCGCCGCGCCTATCCGGTGCTGGAGAATTACAGCGATCGCTCTGCCTGAGGGCGACCTTCCGAAAGTTACATGGAGGAGGGTCTCCCGCACGCGCCACAAACGTGCATCGATGACCATCAAAGCCGATCATCTAACCTTTGCCTACCGTCCACGGATGCCCGGCAACCACCCCACACCGGTTCTAGCTGACTGTTCGCTCGCTGTTAACACTGGAGCGACCCTTGCGATTATGGGGCGCAGCGGCGCCGGCAAGAGCACGTTGGGCTACGTGCTTAGCGGACTCGCTCCTCGCCATACCGGCGG
>PWVB01000186.1 GCA_003562365.1 Anaerolineae bacterium | reverse complement strand
TGCCTGGCCCTGCAACGACTGGAGCCACTTAAGCTGGCGCTGACCGGCCAGCAACAGGCTGCGTGTGTCATCGGCCATCGACCCCAGGGGCTTGAAGATGCGCCGGCGCTTACGATCCAGCATGTAAGCGCCGCTCACCTTGGCAATGATGCGCACCGTGACTTGAGCCGCCTGGTTAAATCGTTCGTGCACGTTGTAGTGTCGGAGGGTCTTGGCGTCCCAGGCGTGGTCGCGGATGTCGTGAGCCGCAGCGCTGGCGGCCTCAAGCGTGCGCTTGAGCGCATTCGCTTGTTGGGGCGCGGTCTCGAGTTTGAGCTGCGTGATTACCTTCACGATGGTTCAATCCTGAAAGATGAGCCAGCACGGATGTTCGGCGCGTCAGAGGCCCCGGCTTTCCTCGCTGTAGCGCCGGAGGGTTACGGCGCTGACGTGCCCGGGTGGGCCAATGTAGGAGCTTTCGGCCCCAAGCGGGGCTCGATGCCCCCCATAGCGGTGCTTCCGTTGGGAACACGCCAGCATCGGCAGGCGAAAACTGCAGCCTATGACTCGGGGCACGATGTCGACAGGCGATCACTGGGGCGGGCAGGAAATGCACAGATGGACGTGATCCGGCACCCTTTACAGCGCCAGGATGTCAAAGTCGAGTTCGACAGCCACCTCGTGGCAGATGTCTTCCAAGCTCCTGGCGACAGGACCGCCAAGACCTTCGTTACGATAGCGAGGAACCCACACAAAAACGTCGTTGATCCGGTAGACACAGTGAGAGTTATGATTGACTTGGACATCGTGAGATTTTACCACAGAAAGGAGAAGGCGCTTTCCTCCAACCCCTGAAGTGGGTGGTCTCCAGCGCCGAATTTCGATGAAGATCGAAGGTAAGACAGCATTGATCACCGGTGGCGCCCACCGCGTAGGCAAGGCGATCACGATGACGCTGGCCCGAGCCGGGGCCAACGTGGTGGTGAACTACTACAGCTCTAGCGCGGCAGCCCAGGAGACTGTACGCGAGGTCGGGGCACTGGGCGTGGGCGGGCTAGCCGTACAGGCCGACGTCGGCGATCTTGAGCAGGCGCGAGCGTTGGTGGCCGCTGCAACCGACCATTTTGGCGCGGTCGACATCCTCATCAACAGTGCCTCAATCTGGCAAAAGACCCCCCTGCCGATGGGCGATTTCTCCGACTGGCGTCGGGTCCTAAGCGTGCTGTTAGATGGCACAATGTACCTGGCTGACGCCATCGCACCGCAGATGCAGGAACGCGGCGAAGGCGCCGTGGTCAACATCGTGGATCTGTCAGCCTGGAAACCCTTTCCCGGCTACATCGCCCATAGTGTCGGAAAGTCAGGTCTACTGGCCCTGACGCGGCAACTGGCGCTGGAGTTAGCGCCGGCGGTGAGCGTCAACGCGGTGGCCCCAGGCCCCGTCCTGCCGCCACCCGAGTACACTGAGGCTCAGATCGCGCGCGTGGCCGAACGCACGCTGAAGGACCGCTGGGGCTCGCCGCAGGATGTAGCCGACGCGGTGAGCTTCCTGGTTAAGGCCAACTACATCACCGGGGAGGTAATTGTGGTTGACGGTGGTGAGCGTCTGGCGCCGACGTGAATACATACAGAGACGAACCAGGAGGTGCCTCGATGACAAAGAGACCGTTGGTGCTCTTTCTGACCGATCGCGGTCAGCGGCACCAGCAAGCAGCGCTGGCAGCGGCGCCACCAGCACTGAACATCACGATGATGCGCCGTCCCTCGAAGGAAGAGGTGCTGCAGCAGCTGCCCGACGCCGAGTTTCTGATCAGCGAACGCTCCGGCGTCATAGATGCCGAGATGATCGCCGCCGGACCAGGGCTAAAGCTGATCCAACGGCTTGGTTCGCTCACTTATGATATCGACCTGGACGCTGCGCGAGCGGCAGGCGTGCCGGTGGCAGCCTGGCCGCTTCCGGTGGCGATGATGGTCGCCGAGCACATGATGCTGCAGATGTTAGCCCTGGCCAAAAGATGGGGCGAGGTCGTCGCCATCGCCGCTGCAGCTGGCTACTGGGGCCAACCGTCGCGACGTACCGACGAGGACACCTTTGCCTACGATTGGTCCGGGCGCAGCGGAATCAGCTCCCTCTACGAGCAGACGGTGGGCATCTTGGGCTTCGGCGAGATCGGCACCGAGCTAGCCCGTCGGCTGCACGGATTCACCCCTTCGCGCATTCTCTACCATAAACGCACCCGGCTGCCAGCGCAGGCGGAACGCGACCTAGGCATCACCTTCGCCTCGCGGGCGCAGACCGTTGCCGAGAGTGATTACCTGTGCGTGTTACTGCCTTACTTTCCCGAGACCGACATGGCATTCAACGGGGAGATCTTATCGCAGATGAAACACGGTGCTTTCCTGGCGAGCTGTGGCAGTGGCAGCGTTATCGACGAAGCTGCATTGGCCCAAGCGCTAGCTGAGGGTCGGCTTGCCGGTGCTGCGCTGGATACTTTTGAGTGGGAACCGCTCCGCCCCGATAATCCCCTCCTGCCGCTGACCCGCGACCCGGCAATGAACGTTATACTAACCCCACACACAGCCGCCGGCAGCAGTCAGGACGCCGATAGCAAGGGCACCCGGCGCAGCGAATACACGAATATTATGCGGGTGCTGCACGGTGAGAAGCCACGCTATCAGGTAGCTTAAAGCGTGCTGGTAGAAGCTATTGGGAGAACCGAGTCTAGATGAGGAGCCCCCGTATGACAGGCTATCTGGAACGCAAACTTCGTGAACGCTTCGGCCCACGTCCTCTATGGGCCCTGGTGACCGGCGCAAGTCGAAATCCGGGCGTGGGATCGGGCATCGCCGGGGAGTTAATGGCTGCTGGCTTTAACGTGGTGGCTCACTGTGGCCGATCGGCGCGTAACCCGTGGCTGGACGATATCGCGCTCCAGCACCGGCAGGAGGTGCTGCAGCTACAGATGGATTTCTCCGACGCCGCCGCGATGGCCGGCTTCGTCAACCGCATCGAAGATGCCGTAGGAGATGCCGGTGTCGACCGCGCAGGATTCAGCTTCGACGTCATCGTCCATGTTGCTGGGATCTCGGCTTGGGACGAAGTGGCGCCCGAGATCGATTTAGCGGCCATTCAGAGCCTTATGCAGGTCAACGCGTGGAGCGCCTTCACCCTGACCCAGGCACTCTGGCAGCGGCGACGGGTCACAGCGCCTGGCGGCCTGATCGTCTTCATCGGCTCCAACCACTGGTACAAAGTCTACTCAGGTTTTCTCGGCTACGCCGTGAGTAAGTCAGCCATCGAGCGGATAGCATGTCATTTCGCCAAGGATCTGGCCCCACACGACGTCCAGGTCGCCCACACCACGCTCGGGTGGGTCGACTGCGAGCGCCACCGTATCGCCCAAGACGAAGGGCGCTACGACTACGAGCAGGCCTGTTCCGTGCTACCCACGCGCAAGCCCGTTGCGGCTTGGGAGTGTGGCGGAGAGGTCCTGGGCCTACTGCTCACGCCTAGTCGTATCGGCAACAGCAGCCGGCTTGATGCCGGCGAGCACCTGCTGGGACAATAAGATGGCGTTACTGCTGAGATTGCGGGCTGCAAACTCTATGACAGTGGCGCAGGTCGCCAAGACCCTCGGCGGGAGCCTCGTTCACGCCCCACTCGGGGCGGAGAAGCGCGTCATCACCGGGGTCTCCCACAATTCAGTCTGGATCAGGCCAGGCGATGCCTTCGTGGCCATTGCCGGCCAGACACACGACGGACACGCTTTCATCTCCGGGGCCCTGGCTAACGGAGCCATAGCTATCGTTGGTGAGGATCCGGCGAAGGCGGATCCTCTGCCTGCCAAGCTCCCTGTGGCCTACATCCGAGTCGCTGACGCGCGCCTGGCGTTGGCCACGCTGGCAGCTCGCCTGGCGGACCACCCCTGCCGCAAGCTGACGTTGGTCGGGGTCACCGGCACCAAAGGCAAGACCACCACCGCATGGCTGATTCGCCATCTCCTCGCCTATGCCGGGCATCGAACGGGTCTGCTCTCCACGCTGGGCTACAAGCTGG
>PWVB01000375.1 GCA_003562365.1 Anaerolineae bacterium | reverse complement strand
GGGGAAGCCGCTTAAGCGATTTTGGAGTGCAGCTATGGTCCACGGCGCGGGAGGTTTCCGCGCCGTGGACTCTTTTTACCGGAAACTGCGCATCGGAATGCGGGCGCATCGGAATGCGGGCATCGGAATGCCTGGGCGTCGGGAGGGGACTCGGCACGCTTTAGGAGCGGGGGGTAATGGGCGAACGTAACGCAGGCCGGGCGCGCGCGGCGCTGACGGTGGGGTTTGTGGTGATGGGCTTCAGCTTCGTCGTGGCCCAGGCGCTGCTGATCCGCGCGCTCCTGGTCGCCTTCTACGGCAACGAGCTGGCCATCGGCCTGGTCCTGGGGAACTGGCTGCTGCTGGAGGCGCTGGGCAGCGGCGTGCTGGGCCGGCTGGCGCCGCGGCGGCTGCGGGTGCGCCCGGCGGCCTTCGCTGGGCTGCAGGTGGTGTTCGCCCTCTCTCTGCCGGTATGCCTGACCCTGGCCAGCCTGGGGCGCGCCATAGCCGGGGCGCTGCCGGGGGAGGGCGTGGGTCTGGGCGCCATCTTCCAGTCGTCGCTGCTGGTCCTGGCGCCGCTGGCACTGGCCGACGGCGCGCTGTTCACCCTGGGGTGCCGGGCGTACGCGGCGCTGACGGGCCGCGAGACGGCGGCCAGCGGGCGCGTCTACGTGGCGGAGGCCGTCGGCGGGCTGGTGGGCGGCGTGGTGCTGACCACCTGGATGCTCCCGGCGCTGGCTATGGTGCAGATTGTGGGGGCGCTGGTGGGCCTGAACCTGACGGCGGCGGCGCTGGTCCTGGCGCTGGCCTCGCCGGTGCCGGGGGCGTCGCGGCCCGCCCCCGGGCCGCGGTGGCTGGCGGCGGTGCTGGCGGGCGCGGCGGTGGGGGTGCAGGTGCTGCTGGCGGGCCGCGCCGCGCCGTTGGAGCGGTGGCTGGCGGGGCAGGCCTGGCCCGGCTACCAGGTGCGCTTCACCCAGGACTCGGTCTACGGCAACGTGACGGTGCTGGCCCGGGAAGGCGAGCTGACCTTTCTGGCCGACGGCATGCCGGTGCTCGGCGCGCCGGCGCCGGACGTGGAGGAGAGCGAGGAGACGGTGCATCTGCCGCTGCTCTTCGTCCCCCACCCCCGCCGGGCGCTGGTGGTGGGCGGCGGCATCGGCGGGGTGCTGCGGGAGCTGGCCAAGTACCCACTGACGCACATCGACTATGCCGAGCTGGACCCACTGCTGATTGAGGCGGTGAGGCGCTTCCCCACCCCGCTGACGGCGGCCGAGCTGGGTGATGGGCGGGTGGCGGTGGAGCCGGTGGACGGGCGGCTGCTGGTGCGCCAGCAGGCCTGGGCGGTGGCGGCCGGGGAGGCCGAGCGCTACGATCTGGTGCTGGTGAACGTGCCGACGCCCACGACGCTGCAGCTGAACCGGCTCTACACCACGGCGTTCTTCGAGATGGTGCGCGGGCTCTTGAGCCCGGAGGGCGTGGTGGCGGTGGGGGCGCCGGGGACGTTAACCTATATGAGCAGCGAACTGCGCCACCTCAACCTGATGGTGGCCCAGACCCTGGAAGCCGTCTTCCCCCACGTCCGTCCGATCCCCGGCGATCGCACGCTGTGGCTGGCCTCACCGGGCAGCGACCTGACGGCGCCGACGCCGGAGGCCCTGGTGGCGCGGTGGGAGGCGCGGGGGCTGGAGACCGAGTTGGTGACCGCCCCGCACCTGCAGGTGCGCCTGGCGCCGCACTACTGGGACTGGTTTGCCGATGCCCTGGCGGCGGAGGGGGTGCCGGATCCGGGGGGCTTCGTCAACCGCGACCTGCACCCCCGGGGCCTCTTCCACGGGCTGGCCTACTGGAGCGCGCGGTTTGCACCGGGAACGGCGGCGCTCCTGGCCGCAGCGGAGCGCCTGAGCCTGGGCGCGTTGAGCCTGGGGGTGGCGGCGGCCGTGGCGCTGCTGCTGGCGCAGATGAAGCTCACCGGCCGCAGCGGGGCGGTGGTGCCGCTGGCGGTGGGGACCACGGGCTTCGGCGGGATGGCGGCGGACCTGATGGTGGCCTTCACCTTCCAGACCTTCTACGGCTACGTCTATGCCTGGATCGGCCTGCTCATCACCGCCTTTATGGCCGGGGTGAGCGCGGGCGCCTTCCTCGCCGCGCGGCAGGGCGACGAGCGCCCGGAGGGGGCCGACCGGGCAGCGCTCTTGCGGCTGGAGCTGGGGCTGGTGCTCTTCTGGGTGCTCTTCCCGGCGCTGCTGCTGGGGCTGCAGCGGGGGATGGTGCATCCGGTGGGCGGAGAGGCGGCCCGCTGGCTCTTGCTGGCAGGTAACGCACTGGCGGGATGTCTGGTGGGGGCGGTCTTCCCGGTGGCCATCCGGCTGCGGCAGGCGCAGCGGGGGGCGGCGGCCGTCCCCGCCGGGGCCGCCGGTGTCCTCTACGCCTGCGACCTGGTGGGGGCCTTCATCGGCGCGCTGGCGGTCTCGGTGCTGCTGATGCCGCGCCTGGGCATCGTGCAGACCTGCCTGCTGGTGGCGGTGCTCAAGGCGGGCAGCCTGGTGCTGGTGGCGGCCCTGCCCGCGGGCCGGGGGACGGTCAGGCGGTGAGCCAGAACCCCGGGATGGGATGGCCGCAGGCGATACAGTGCCCCTGGTCCAGGGCGATGGATAGGACGGAGAAGTGGCGGCGCTCGATGAGCAGCTGACCGCACTGGGGGCAGTAG
This sequence comes from Anaerolineae bacterium, assembly GCA_003562365.1. Classification (GTDB taxonomy): domain Bacteria; phylum Chloroflexota; class Anaerolineae; order B4-G1; family SLSP01; genus PWVB01. The sequence goes on along the minus strand of PWVB01000375.1, from coordinate 1,353 downwards.
GTGCTGTTGCGGCGGTGGCCGGGGTAGTTGCCGATGTAGACGTAGTGCAGGCCCGCCTCATCGGCGATCCGCGCCGCCTGTTCCAGCGTCTCGATGGGGGTCCGGGGAAGGGCCGTGAGCTGGTAGGCCGGGGAGAAACGGTTGAAGTGGATGGGCACCTCGACGCTTAGGGTGTCGGCGATCCAGCGGCACATCGCGCGGACGTCGTCGGGATCGTCATTGTAGGTGGGGATCATCAGGTTGACGATCTCCAGCTGCGTGGCGCTCTTGTGGATGAGCTCCAGGCTGCGCAAGACGGGATCCAGCTCAGAGGCGGCGAGCTCCTGGTAGAACTGGGGCGTGAAGGCCTTGAGGTCCACGGTGGCGGCGTCCATATAGGGCAGCAGTTCGCCCAGCGGTTCGGGGTTGATGCCGCCGTTAGTGTGGAAGAGCGTGGCCAGCCCGACCTGCTTGGCCAGGCGGGCCACGTCCAGCATGTGCTCGTAGAAGATGGTGGGCTCGTTGTAGGTGAAGGAGACGCCGTGGCACCCGGCCTGGCGGGCCCGATCCACGGTCTCATCAGGCGTCAGGGGGATGTGGCGGATCTCCTCGAAGCTGCGCTGGGAGAGGTGCCAGTTGTGGCAGAACTTGCAGCGGTTGTTGCATCCGGCGGTGCCGGTGCAGAAGATGACGGTCCCGGGCAGTAGGTGGTGCGCGGGCTCCTTCTCGACGGGGTCCACCTGCAGAGCGGCCGGACGGGCATAGACCAGGGTGTAGTAGCGGCCCTCGACGTTGATCCGGGTGCGGCAGAAGCCGCGCCCGCCCTCAGGCACGCGGCAGGCGCGAAAGCAGAGCTCGCACTGCACCGCGTCACCGTCGAGCCGGCGGTAGTAGCTCGCCTCGCGCACCCCCTCGTCCAGCAGCTCCTCCAGCGTAGGCGGCGTGGCATCAGGCGGCCGGTAGCGAGCGGCACACCGGGCCCCGGCGGCCAGGCCCAAAGTGGCCAGCAGGCCGCTGCGCAGAAACTGACGGCGGGTCAGCGTGGTCCTGGGCATCCCAGCGCCTCCTCTATCGGCTAACTTGGTACCCATATGGTAGCAGATTTGGGCGCCGCGGACAGGTAGCCGCCAGGAAAGGCGCACAACCTCAGCGCCGCGGACAGGCAGCCGCCAGGTAAGGCGCACAACCTCAGCGCCGCGGACAGCCAGCCGTCAGGAAAGACGTACAACCTCAGCGCCGCGGACAGGCAGCCGCCAGGAAAAACGTACAACCTCAGCGCCGCGGACAGGCAGCCGCCAGGAAAAACGTACAACCCCAGCGGCGCGGACAGGGCGCGCTGGCCGCGCAGACGGGGGGCGCACCCGCTACCCCACG
>PWVB01000189.1 GCA_003562365.1 Anaerolineae bacterium | reverse complement strand
CGGCGGCGATCGCCCGAGTGTGATCCGCTCGAGACACAGACCGTGATGATACGTACTGACGATGTAGATGGCAGCCTGCAGTTGCGATTGCTGGTGGGACAAGGTGCGCCCACGGCGTACTAGCGACGCCAAGCGGGCGCGGAAAGTGGCGGTTAGGCGCTCAGTGAAGGCCGTTTTGATCTGGCCTTCGCCCTGCGATCCCTGTGCGATACCTGCATCTGCCGCTGCAAAATCCCCGGAACGCGCTGGTCCGCACATTGCTCCACCACGTGTGCGACGTGGATCCCGTCCCACGAACGCGCTCCCGGACGACTCCGCTTATCCGTCCGCAGCGCTTCGCGGAAGGTGCCCCCGATCTCTAACCGGTATCCTGCGCAGCCATCGACTCGGATCAACAAGGGAAGACACACTGCACTCGCCGTGCTGGTGATGTCGTGCTCGGCAGTGCCGAAGACCGCCAGCAGTTTCCCCTGTCCCCGTGGCGTATCCCCCCGCGAATTCCGGCGTACCGTCACCGTCCAGATCAGCCACGGTCAGCGCGACCGGGCGCGGCCGAGACGGTCGCGGCCCGACCCACTGCCCCACGGAGCGGTTCGACCGGCCCCGGCGAGACACAGGGTCCCGCGGTCGCCGCAGCCCGCACGGGCGCCGCGGCCGCGACACCTCACGGCTCCGTGTCGAGGACCAGCAACACCGCGCCATCGCGGTACCCAGCCCCCTCGACGACCACGACACATCATCTCTCAGCTCCTTACGGGATGAAACACCAGGAAGATACCAGGAAGTATAGATTCGAGGCGTCTCGATAAACGTCACAGGCGGTCGACGCTGCGGTTCGGTGTTGGTGGTTGTAGAGATGTGGTGGCGCTATACCCTCCGCGCGCGGGGCACCCCTCCGCGTCTTTTGGAGGGCTAGGGCTGGGCGTGTGGTTGGGAGAGATTGCGCGACTGAGAAGGTGAGGTGATCTGTACCGTGGTGAGCGTGACATAATCGTGATCGTTGTCCTGTGGCGCGGTCACTGGGAGACGTGTGCCGTCAGGAAAGGGATAGATGCCGATTGCGATCTCATAGGCACCGTCGGGAAGAACTTCCGGCACCGACAGGCTGAAGGACTGGATGATCGTCTCGGAGGTGCGCCAGAGATGGGGTGCATAGGTTGTACAGAGCTGGCTGTCCGCTTGTGACCAGATCGCCCCGCCCTCATAGGGCGTGGGGCTGCCATAGAGATGGACGAAGAGGCTGGGCGCGATCTCCGGCGGTCGCAGGGCCCGCACGCCCAACGTCACCGGTACATCGGTGCCCGGTGTAAGCTTCTCGGGCAGCTCGCTCAACACCCACACGACGAACTGGTCACTGAACCGCCCGGCGGGGGACGACGTTGTGGGCATCGCTGGATGGGCCCTGAAGATCGCGTAACGCGGTAACCCGTTGACAAGCGCGCCGTCGGCATCGAGGGTGGTAACGGATGCCCATCTACTGAGGGCGTCCGCAAAGCTTGGTTCGAAACGCGAGAGCGACGTGTAGACCGCGGTCACCGGTTGGTCAGGTACGACCAAGCACTAGTGGCTGTTGAAGGCAGCCACGGGGCGCGGCGCGAGGTCGGACGCACGGAAGATGATGAGCGCGTGGGCGGAGTAGAAGGGACTGAAGTAGACGTGGGTGTCAGGGGGCGTCTCCATTCGGATCGTGTTCACTGCGCGGTTGACGTCGACTTCCGTAGCCGTTAGGGCCTCAGGGTGGCGCAGCCACCTATGATGAAAGTCGCGGTAGGCGCGGATCCCTGCACCACCAAGCAGCGCGAGCGGCAGCGCGGCAGCGAGCGCCCACGCCAGGCCTGAAGGGCGAGGACGCGTGGAGAAGCTGGCGGCGGTGCCGCGCAGCACCTCGGCACCAACGCCCAGTATCGCCGCCAAGGGCACCGTGAGGCCGATGCCCCGCATGAAGTGGGGCGCGTGGTCGCTGAAGAGTGAGGGCACCAACGCGGCGAGGGCCCAACCTAGGAGCAGGAGGCCCGGTAGGTGCCACCGACGCCATGCTATCACCCCTAGCAGCCCTAGGGCGCCGAGTAGCCCGGTGAACGGGCCCAAGATCGGACGCCCCGGTAGGTTGAAGAAGGCGTTGGGGTCGCCCCGCTCGAAGAGCGCCTGCAGCCAGGCGCGACCGTTCGCTGCCACCTGCGACACGGAGCTCGCCGAGACACTCATGGAGCGGGAGACCACCAGATCAGGGTAAAGGCGCGCGTAGTTCGCCATCGGCAGCGCGAGCACCGACCCAATGAGTAGCGCCAAGACGACGCCGCGACGCCTGCGCCGGTCGAGGAGAAAAACGCCCACCAGGCTGAGGCCCAACCAGATCCCCCACACAACGGAGGCAAAGTAGGTATAGGCTAATAGCCCTAACAGCGCCCCCCCGAGAGCCCAGAGGCGCAGGCGTTGTTTGCGATACGCCGTCAGGAGCACGCCGGCGGTCAACGTACCTACGGAGAGATAGAGGTTGGCCCTTAAAGCCAGTTGCGACGTGTGCAGGTGCCAGTAGAGCACTGACAGCGCCCCCACGCTCCAGACCCCGACGCGGGGACCGAAGAGCTCGCGTGTCAACCGGTGGGTCGCCGCCAGGGTGAGCATCCCGTTCACGGCAGCCACAAAGCGCACGGCAAAGATACCACCCCCCAAGGTGACTAGAAACGGCATCAAAAGGTAGACCCAGCCGCTCTCGTGCCCGAAGTTGCCAGGCAGGAAGGGGGTCAGGCGAAAATCCCGCAACAGGTTGAGCGCGTCGATGGCTTTGTAGGCCTCGTCGTGATGCAACATCTCGCGGCTCATCGGGCCTGAAGATGCCCAGCGGAGCAAGGTGCCCGCCAGCAGCAGACCGATCAGCAGCATGCGCCATGTCCAGGTCGCCCCCTGCTCGACGCCCGCACGATTCATCCCACGTTTCCTTTCACAGCGTCCGAACCTCAGCGCAACCATTATAACCAAAGACTCCGAGTTGTGGAGCCAACTGCGGTCCTGTTTGTGGGATATCCCTATCCCGACCCGCTTGACAAGCGGATCATTGATCTGGGCTGCCCCGCAGGAAGCGCTTCGCGGTCCTGAAGCCCTCAGGTAACTCTGACGCAGATAGCGGCAACCCGACCGAGCATGCGGCCTGGCTTGCCACCATTTCCCACATCGGGATGCGGGATGTTTGCAGCGTGCTCGCGGTGCCGCTGGCATACGTTGTCGATCGTGAAGGTGAAGGCGTTGGTCACGCCGTTTACATCCGCCCTATACGTCCCAGCGGGAAGCCCTGGGACGTCGAGTGAGATCGCGATCTGCAAGGGCACCAGCGCCATCGTGCCCTTCGCCTCGGCGTCGTCATCGGTGGGCAGCTCAACCAGGAAGGTGTCACCCTCGCGGGTCACCACGGCCTCGCCCAGCTCGGTGCAGCCGTCGGGCAGGTGGCCCGGGCCAACCGCGCCGACCTTCGCGGGCAGGCTTTCTATGGTGATGATATCCATCTCATCGATGACCGCCAGGCCTTCCCTAACCTCAACCACGGGCACTCCGGCCTCTACCGGCGCGCCGATGTCGGCCTCGCCGCGGACCACTCCGCTGCACGCGCTCAGCAGCAGCAGATCTACCGTCAGCCACCCCATCCAACCGTAGCCTCGCCCTTGTCTATCGTCTGGTCGGTAGCACCGTATTTGACCGTGATCAGGGCAGCCACTTGCCTTTCAGAGCTGTCCCCGCCGTTTCGGAAGCCTGGGCGGATGTGGGACTCTGTCCATATAAGTCCTCCATTGAACACCTGTGGTCCGCGATCCCCGCCGCCATCGCGGCCACGTACCGCAACCAACGGCACCGGTGGCCCGGCAGCTGCAAGTTAATCCGGAGACTATGGTGTAAGCACAAAACACTATCCTTGCATTTCAACACGGGATAAGTAGCGGGTGCGGCAAAACTGACGATAATAGGTGTCGTCAAAAAAACCGTATCGAAGGTGGGACCGTGCCCAAGCTGATTGTGTGCCTATCTGAGCGGTTGGGCCCGTTTGGTGTG
>PWVB01000383.1 GCA_003562365.1 Anaerolineae bacterium | reverse complement strand
GAACGCCTTGGCGAGTCTTCTGAGGGTGTGTTGCATGCAGGAGAAATTCAGCAGGCCCAGCCCGTCCACATCTTGGCGCCGCAGTTGGCCAAAGTATTTGGACTGCTCCGTGTACGTCACACCGACGCCGGTCTCGGCGTACAGTTCTCTGCGTTGCTCAAGCGCCGCGTTGTACACGGTGCGCGACAGATCCAGCAGATCGTTCAGCGTCTTGGACTGTCTAGCGTGCGGATACAGGCGGAACTTGTATGTGCGAAGCATCGCCTATCGGCCCTTCTGCTCATCAATGTACCGCCGAATCGTTTCTGCCGAGACGTGCCCAGCAGTGCCCACGTAGTAGCGGCGCGTCCACAGAGCCGGCAAGCGGCTCTTCAGTTCGGGAAACGCTTGGCGAAGTTGGTGACTCCTAGCTCCCTTGATGCGCTGTACGATCTGGTTGGCTGCCAGCGGCAGAGGAAACGACGCGAACAGAGGAACGTGCTCGGGGTGCACAACCAAGTCCAGCCCCCCTCCATCCTTGCGCTTGACGATCTGCGGGATCAACGTCGCCAAGCGTACGCCAACGTCGCCTCCCAAGACCGGTCGGCGAACCTTAGGACACCCCACGAAGTGGTCGTTGATGTGGTACGCAGCGTGGCGAGTGCGTTTACTGTCCATATACCAGTTACACTACGCTTTCTAGGATTATGCAAGGAGGAACACGGCATTCCCCTCCCCGTTTCAACGGGGAGGGGAATGCCGTAAATACCTATGGAACATAGGATTCGCTCTGCGACGCGTTGGACGCTGTCGCTGCTGGTTGCTGTCGTTCTGGCGGTGGGCGTGCTGTTGACGTCGGTGCAGGATGTGCCGGGGCAACAGTCCAATCGGGCGGCTCTCATCGTGAGCTTTGGTGGGCATACCGAGACCCGCTGTGTCACCTTTGACGAGCAGGAGATCAGCGGCTACGATGTGCTGGTGCGTTCCGGACTCGCCATCACGGCCGACTTCTCTGGTTCCGGTACGGCGATCTGTGCTATCGCCGACACCGGATGTCCAGTCGAAAGCTGTTTGCTGTGCGCCGCTCCCAGCTACTGGTCGTATTGGCGAGTTAGCGACGGAAGCTGGGTATACGCTCAACTGGGTGCCGGCGCTACTCGCGTCGGTGACCGTGCTGTCGAGGGCTGGAGTTGGGGGGGCGGGAGCCCACCGCCGCTAGTGCCCTTCGATCAGATCTGCGTCGCCCCCCCTATCGACACGCCGCCCCCACCCACACCAACCGTCGGCCCGCCGACCGCGACGCCTCTGCCGGCTCCTGAGGCCTGGTTTCGGTTTGACGACAATCCCATTGAGGCTGGTGCGTGCACCCAGCTTCGTTGGGATGTCTCCAATGCAGAGGCGGCCTACCTAGATGGCGAGGCGGTGGCCTTTAGCAGCAGCCGTCAAGTCTGTCCAACCGCGCCGCAGATCTATCGGCTACGAGTAGTTGGTGCTGCGGGCGAGCGGAGCTATGAGCTTACGCTAGGAGTGAATCCGACAGCGGCTGCGTGGACACCTACACCTCCTGTTCCCACAGCTGTGGAGATGACGCCCACACCTCGTTCGGAGACTGCCGTTCCGACGGAGACACTAACTCCTGCGCCGACGCTGCCCGCCTCGACGGCATCGGCCACACCCTCACCCCAACCCTCTTCCACACCAACAATGACCGCCACGCCGACTACGTCTGCCGCGGCTACCGAGGTCGCAGCGACATCCGTGCCGACCACTGCGGAGCCAACGCCAATCCAACCAACACCCGCGGCCTCTACTCCCCACGCCGCTGACGGTGTCGTAGGTCTCGCTGCGTTTGGCATCATCGCTGGCGGACTGCTCGGCTGGTTGATCCTGAGGTCGCGGCGTGGCGGGAGCTGAGGGATGCGCAAAGCCATAACTGGCGCGATCTACGCGCTCAGTGGCGCCATCGGTGTACTGGCTTTTGTCTATCCATTGCTGGTGCCGGAGTTTGCCACCGCGGGCATGGGCCAAGCACACAGCCAGGTCGCACCGCTCATCACCGCTGTCTTGGTCGGTCTGACGTTATTGGCACTGGTGGTCGAACTGCAGGGGCGTACGCTCAGCGCCAAGACCGTTGCGATACTTGGTGTGCTGGTGGCGGTCACGAGCGTCCTACGTTTCATTGAGGTCGCGATTCCGCTGCCCGGCGGCTTCTCGCCGATCTTTGCTCCGATCATTCTTGCCGGCTATGTATTCGGCGCTCGCTTCGGCTTTCTTATGGGGGCCTTCACGCTGCTAGCATCCGCGTTGGTCACCGGTGGTGTCGGACCGTGGCTGCCCTTTCAGATGTTCAGTGCTGGCTGGGCCGGTATGACCGGTGGCTGGCTGCCGAGCAGCAAACTGGGCACAGGGCGCGCAGCGATCAGCCTGTTGTGCGGGTTCGGTTTCGTCTGGGGTTTGGTTTACGGTGTGATCATCAACCTTTACTTCTGGCCCTTTGCCGTCGGGCCGGCCTCTCAGACCTGGGCGCCGGGCCTCAGCATTGGCGACACGGTAGCCCGCTATGTCACTTTTTACGTGGTCACCTCACTGGCGTGGGATATACCGCGGGCGGTAGGTAATGCCGCGATGATTCTGGTTCTGGGAGGGCCGCTGATCAAATCTCTGCTGCGTTTCCGACGTCGCTTCTACTTTGAGGTGATAACCGATGCTTGATGCACGGGTCTGGTTGCTCTGGGCCTTGTCATTGTTGCTGATCGCCTCCTATGCCCGCAACCCGCTTTATGGTATCGTACTGCTGCTGACGACGCTGGTAGTAGGGTCTGTCTGTGCTCCGGACCGCGAAGGGCCGCGAATGCCGTTGTCTCCATTACGCTTTGCGCTCATCGCGATCCCGCTGGCAGCACTCTTCAATGCTTTGACCGTGCGGCTCGGCGAGACGGTGCTGCTGCAACTGCCTACTTGGCTACCGCTTGTTGGCGGCCCCGTTACCGGCGAGGGGCTGGTCTTCGGCGCGACCAACGGACTAATTCTGACCGTCATCTTCAGCAGCTTTGCCGTCTTCAACCGGGTCATTCCTGTGCGTGACCTGATCAAATTGACGCCACGAGCCTTTCATGAGAGCGGCGTGGTTCTTTCTATCGCTCTTACCTTTATCCCGCAGACTACTCGAAGCCTGCAGCGGATTCGTGAAGCGCAGGCCGTGCGAGGCCATCGCGTGCGCGGTTTGCGCGACTGGCTGCCCATCATCGTGCCGCTATTGGTGAGCGGCCTAGAGCGCGCCATCGGGCTAGCTGAGGCGATGGTGGCCCGGGGCTATGGTGCCGTGGCTGACGCAGGCCAGCCTGTGCGTAATCAGCTCTTTCTGGCTCTTGGGCTGTTGGCGTTGCTGGGGGGGTGGCTGGGGTATCTTTTCATGCCTGCCCAGCGCGGTATTGCCGCGGGCTTCGCATTAGCTGGCGCAGTGCTGCTCGTGGCGGTGCTCTGGTTAGCCGGAAGGTCGACTGTCCACTCCGTCTACCGCCAGCGCCGTTGGCGGGTGCAGGATACACTGGCTTTGGGCGGCTGCACGTTAGCTCTGGCGGTGGCGCTGACCCAACGGGGGGCGCTCTACTATGCACCATATCCCCGCCTTGCGTGGCCTGCCTTTGATCCGCTGATCGGTCTGGGACTGCTGGGGCTTCTCCTACCGGCGTTCCTCCCGCTTGATGAGGAAGAGAGACTATGATCCATCTTGAGCAGCTTTCTTACACGTATCCGGATGCAGACCGTCCGGCTCTCTCGGCGGTGACACTCGACATTGCCGAAGGGGAATTTGTCCTGGTGGCTGGGGCTTCAGGGGCGGGTAAGTCAACGCTACTGCGCTGCCTCAATGGTTTGGTGCCTCACTTTAGCGGCGGAGCGCTGGGCGGACGCATCAATGTGGCCGGATACGATCCCGTCGCTGCCGGACCTCACATCCTGAGCCGGGTGGTTGGCTTTGTCTTCCAGGATCCGGAGGCGCAGTTTGTCCTGGATCAGGTTGAGGACGAGATCGCCTTCGCGCTGGAAAATGCCGCTGTTCCACCGGCGGAGATGCGGCTGCGGGTCGAAGAGGTGCTGCATCTGCTGGATCTGACGGCATTGCGTGACCGCTCGCCTGAGGCTCTCTCCGGTGGGGAGAAACAGCGGGTGGCCATCGCGGCTGCTTTGGCGCTGCGCCCCCGCATCCTGATGCTGGACGAGCCGACCTCCCAGTTGGACCCTCAGTCCGCTGAAGAGGTACTCCATGCGCTAGTGCGGCTCAACCAGGATTTAGGATTGACCGTTATCCTGGTCGAGCAGCGATTGGAACGCGTGCTACCCTACATCGATCGACTCATCTACCTTCCGACAGACGCGCCGGTGATCTCCGGTCCACCGCGGGAGGTGCTGCGCCAGATCCCGCTGACGCCGCCTTTGATTACGCTAGGCAAGGCTTTAGGCTGGGAACCGTTGCCACTGACCATCAAGGAGGGACGCGCCTTTGCCCGCCAAGCAGCGCTGAGTGCTGAGGTGCGAGTTTGCCCGCCGGACCCTGGAGAGGAGGCTTTGCGGGTCGATACCTTGTCTTTTGCCTACAATGGAGCAGCCGCGCTGAACGAGGTCAGTCTAAGCGTCGGTGATGGAGAATTGGTGGCCTTGATGGGACGTAACGGCTCCGGTAAGACGACCTTGCTCAAGTGCATCGTCGGCCTATTACGTCCTGGCCAAGGTGATGTTCGGTTGAGTGGCCAATCGCTTAAGGGTCAGACGACGGCTGAGATCTGCCGAAAGGTGGGTTATCTGCCACAGACACCGGACGATCTGCTCTTCGCCGACACGGTTGCCGATGAACTGTCCGTCACGCTACGCAACCACGGACTGCTTGGGCGGCCTCCCATCGGGGTTAGCGATTTACTGACCCGTTTAGGTCTTGAAGGTCAACGGACCCGCTATCCGCGCGATCTGAGTGTGGGACAGCGGCAGCGGGTTGCCCTGGGGGCCATCACCGTGACCCGTCCACGCCTGTTATTGCTGGACGAACCGACCCGGGGCCTCGACTATCAGGCCAAGCGTGACTTGGTTCGGCTTTTGCGTGAATGGCAGGCAGAGGGGACCGCCATTCTGTTGGTGACCCACGACGTGGAATTGGTTGCCGAGGCCGCTGAGCGTGTAGTGTTGCTAAGCGGCGGGCAGATTGTCGCGGATGCCACACCGCAGGTGCTGGCGAGTTCACCGCTATTTGCGCCGCAAATCGCTCGCCTCTTTCCTAGCCATCGTTGGCTCACTGTGGACGATGCGCTCTCGGCGCTGTGCCCTGAGGCTCCGGCGCCGCACGAGACTTAGGGCAATAGCCAGCGCGGGTGATAGCCTTCAGCTGCAACCAGTTCCATCTCTCCCGTTGCGATCGCGATTGCCCAGATGCTGCCTGGGCTCTCCCCGTCATAGCGGGTCGTCAAAACTGTCCTACCGTCGAGCGTCCAGATCGGTGGGCCGTGATGGATATCAGCTTCCTTGGTGAGCGCGTGCAGTTCACTACCATCGGATTTCATCAGCCATAGCTGTTTGCCCATCGGGGCCCCGGCGATCCGTCGCCGAAAGGCGATCCATACCCCATCCGGTGACCACACCGGTGCGTCGTCCTCCACGCTTGGGCTCTGGCTCAGGTCGACGAATTCGCCGGAAACGACGTCAACGCGCAGAATGTTGCTAGCATACCCGGTGCTCAGTCGCATATCGGTCACCAAAAGTGTTGTACCGTCGGGGGCCCAGACCGCTGGGGCCTCCATAAGCGCCGGAATGCAGAGGAGATCCTCTTGGTCCAGTGTAACTACGCAGACCCCACGAACCGGATCGGAATAGGCCAGCCGCTTTCCGCCGGGCGACCACGCTACATAGCGTCCCTGGCTGATCTCCTCGGCAAAGAAGGGCTGTGTCTCTCCCGAAATGCCATCCACCCACCACAGGGTTGGGATTTGGGCGCTCTCTCGAGTGTAGATTGCCCCTGAGCCATCAGGTGCCCATGCTGCGTGGCTGCAGTCATCCGGTGCACAGGCTAACCAGCGTTGTGTCCGTCTGCCCTCGACCAACCATAGATCGTGGCCGCCCTCTGCTCGCCCTACCGGCAGGATGAGGCGAGGCCTGGCCGTGCCTGGTATATCGGGGGGCGCGAGCGCGAAATTGAGCGCTGGCCCGGGTAGGACCGGGCCGGCTTGGCTGTTGCGGGTTTCCCATCCCAACTCCCATATCTCGGTGGTGTCTTCGGCTCCTGCAACGAGGTAGATAAGGCGCAGGACGTCGTCAGGGGGAGACGGTGCCTGGACAGGTGTTATGAGTATCAACAGGGCGATCGCTGCCGCGAGCCCTGCCACCGTCAAAAGGATGATGCGGTCAAAGCGCTGCACGTTGCACCATCAGTAGATGTAGGGCTGGCGAGGTAGATCGACCAAGGTGACTGTCTCGGCCACTAGGACGGAGACGCGCTCGCCGTTGATGACCGCAGTGGTAAAGTGCCCCTCAACGCGTACCCACTGGTCGTTGGGTGGCGGGGCTTTGTCGTCCGTGCGCACCACCAAGCCCACGGGCATGGCATCGGCGACGCAGCAGGTGATCACGAAACGGTTCACAGTCCACATTCCTTGGGGAAGGTAATCTGGCTGGTAGGCAAATCCAGTGATGTCGGCGGTTTCGCCCTCGAAGGATGCCGGATCCTGCGCCTCCGCGAAGGCGATGGCCCAGTCCAGAATCGTTGTCTCGCGCCGTTCGGTGGCCTGCCGTACGCTGCGCGACCCCAGCGGCGGCGCCGTGTTGAACACAGTACCAATCTCCCGGTTGGCCAGTGCTCCTGAGCCCAGTGGGGCGGCAGGGGTCAATATCCCCAGTGCGAGCGGTGCTAACACGAGGGCAAGGCGCGACCAAGTAAGACGGCAACCGTGGGGTCCTTCGCCGTCAAGGGTACGATAGCTCAGCGCTGTTACAACGAGACCTGCTGCCGCCAGCCAGATGAGCCACAGGAAACGCGCGGCGATCAGCAGCAGGATCTTGCCCGTCAGTAGTAGGTAGATCAGGAAGAGCGCCGTGGCGAGCAGTGTTAAAGACTTCACCCTGCTTTCCATCTAGGCCCCCCAACTGTTGATCAGTAGTGCAGTCAAGAGGGTCATCAGAAAAGGCAAAATGACCAGATAGGCGACTGCGCGCTTCTCGAAGACCTGGCGGAAGAGCCATAGGCTTTTTAGATCGACCATCGGGCCAAAGATCAGAAAAGCCAGTATGGCACCAGGAGCGAAGGCGTTGACAAAAGCCAGTGAGACGAAGGCATCAACGGTGGAGCAGATAGAGAGAACGAAAGCCAAAGCTTGCATCGCCAACACCGACGTGAAAGGGCCGGTCCCCAGTGTCATCAGCGTCGCTTGCGGCACAAGCACCTGGAGGCCTGCTGCCAGCAAGCACCCAACGATCAGGTAATAGATCATCTCGAGAAACTCGTCGCCGCCGGTGGACAGCGCCAACCAGAAACGTGGTGTGGTGCCATCCGCAGGTTCCTTCACATCGGCCGCCGTGTGGGTTTCGAACCCAGCAAGATGGTGTGAATGGTGCTCACTATGCTTCCTCAGCACCGTGGCGGGTTCGGCGAAATGGAAGAGCCCTCCAACAGCTGCCGCGATCACGAAGCCCGCGCCGATGCGATACCAGAGCATCGGTCCCCAGCCGTAGGCCGCGTAGGTGCTGGCAATGACGATTGGGTTGATCACGGGAGCCGCCAGCAGGAAAGCAACGCCGACCGATAAGGGGACGCCCTTTTGATAGAGTCGCCGGGTAACGGGCACCACGCCGCATTCGCAGACCGGGAAGAACAGCCCCAGCAGTGTGCCGCCAATGGCGGCCAGCCAGGGCTGACGCGGCACGAGCCGCTGTATCCAGCTGGGTGCTACATATTGCGACAGCATCCCGGAGATGAGCGCTCCCGCTAACAGGAAGGGCAAGGCCTCGACGAAGATGCCCAGGAAGATCGTCACAAAGGTCTGGGCTCGCAACCAGAGTGCCGTTGCCGAAACACGCTCGATGACCAAGAGCAGCGCGAGTCCCAGACCCAACCCTAGTCCAAGGATTAGCTTGCCTTGTTTCATTGTTGGTAGTGTAGCGGGTATGTCATCCGATTTCAAGTCCCGATTTTGACAGCGAGTGGGTTCTCAGTATCATGAGCTTGGATGGGATTCCATACTGAAAGGGGATTGCGATGCCGAGCTGTCACTATATGAAACTTGGACAGGTTTATGTCTGTGGTATGTGCGGCCTCGAGCTCAAGGTCGTCAAGGAATGCGATGAGTGTGGTGAGTCTGCTGAGGAGTGTGCCTGCGAGGAGCACTGCACCTTTGCATGCTGCGGCGAGGAGATGCAGCTGAAGGTGTAGGGCGAAATCGGGAGACCATAAGGCTCCAGGTCTTCTACCTGTATGCTGGTTCAGTAGTTCAATACACCCAATCGACTGCCAGACGATCGTCTGGCAGGCGATTGGTTATGGGCATCCCAGGTCACCGCATTATCCCTGCCGCCAAAACTTGCGGCGGCGTGCAAGAGGGCTTGGATGTATGGTCGCTGGATTTGACAATCCTCCTCGGATATGATAAAATGTTGACATTAACGAAAGGTATTTTCAATAATGATCCTGGAATTGCAGTGGGAGGCGTTACTCAGCCGGGCTGGCTGTCGGATCACCGAGCCCCGGCGAGTCGTGATGCGGGTATTGGAGCAAGCTCAGCGCCCGCTCACACCACAGGAGATTCTGGAGCGTGGCAAGCTCCTTCATCCCAATCTGGGACTGGTCACCGTCTACCGGACATTGGAGCTCTTTGAGTCTCTGGATCTGGTCTGTCTTGTCCACCGCGAGGGCGGTTGTCACGGCTATTTACTCTCAGCCCCGGGGCATCGGCACGTCCTAATGTGCGACAGCTGTGGACGGGCCGTCGAGTTCCCCGGTCAGGATGATCTTGCCCAGTTGATTGATCGAGTGCAGCAGCACACGGGCTATGCTGTCGGTGATCACCTTTTGCAGCTCTTTGGCCTCTGTCCTGAGTGCCAAGAGGCTTCCGGATCATCGGTGCCATAGTATAGTACTGTAACCCTTCGGAGCTTCAGAGACTCTGGAGGGTTTTTTAGGGTCTTTTGATGAAAAAAAGTATCATTAAGAACGGAGGAAACAATGAAGAACCCCTTACGTCTGTTGTTGCATCTGGCTGTTTTGATATCGTTCGTGATTCTATTAGGTACGGGGTGCCGAACCTTGGGAATCGGCATTGAGACAGCGGATCACGGCCATGACCACGAACACGAGCATGAAGCAGACCACACGCACAGCCACGATCACGAGCATGAACATGAAGCCGACCACGCGCACACCGAAGTCCTGCCCCATCTAACACCGGTCTCTCTGGCTGATGGCGAACTTCTGCAGGTCGTCGCCACAACGAGCATCGTTGCCGATGTGGTGAGTCAGGTTGGCGGTTCCCACATTTCCCTCACCCAGCTGATGCCGTTGGGAGTAGATCCTCACGCCTTTGAGCCTACACCCCGCGATGTGGCAGCTATTGCTGACGCACACGTGGTCTTCATCAACGGTGCTGGATTAGAGACTTTCCTGGATGCTCTGCTGGAGAATGTCGGTGACGTTCCTATCGTACCCGTTTCGGCAGGTATTGAGTTGTTACCTTTCGAGGCGGACCACCACCATGGAGATGATGATCACGCCGATGATGATCATCATCATGAGGGAGAGGGCGATCCGCACGTGTGGTTTGATCCGAACCAGGTAATGGTGTGGGTACACAACATCGAAGCTGCACTGAGCGATTTAGATCCGCAACACGTGGATAGCTACACTGCCAATGCTGAGGCCTATGAGGCGGAGTTGGAAGCACTTGACGATTGGATTCGCGTCGAGGTGGCACGCATCCCAGAGGTGAACCGGAAGCTGGTTGCCGATCACGCTCTCCTGACCTACTTCGCCGCTCAGTACGGGTTTGAACAAGTCGGTGCTGTGATCCCCGCTACTACGACGCTGGCGGAGCCTTCCGCGCAACAGCTCGCTGAGCTTCAGGAGGTCATAGGGGAGTTCGACGTGTCCGCCATCTTCGTGGGACAGGCGGTCAATCCCCGGTTGGCTGAGCAGGTCGCCGCTGATACAGGTACAGAGTTGGTCTCTATCTACACCGAATCGCTAAGCGAGGCGGGGGGGCCGGCCGGGACCTACCTGGCCTTTATGCGTTACAATGTTGCTGCGATCGTCGAGGCACTGCGCTGATGAGCTTGTGCCTTGCGGATGCTTAGGGGCTTGCCTTCCGTCACGCTGGGCGTATGATAGGTTGATGAGCCACAGAAGGAGTGCCCTGCGCCACGCCTCTATCGTTGCACATCGGGAGGAGGTGCCGCTGCTCAACGCCAGCGAGGTCACCGTTGCCTACAACGGTGCGCTGGCGTTGAATGACATCTCCTTTAAGGTCGAGAATGGGGAGCGCATCGCCGTTGTCGGGCCCAATGGCGCTGGCAAGAGCACGCTGTTTAAGGTCATCGATGGGGTTCTGTCCCCCACTTCGGGTAAGGTACAGGTAGCCGGCCACGCGCCTGGAGGGCACATCTGTATTGCCTATCTGCCTCAACGTAGCGAGGTTGACTGGCGTTTTCCGGTGACCGTTGCGGATGTGGTGATGATGGGTCGCTACGGTCAGCTTGGATTCTTCGCACGGCCCGGGAGGGAGGATCGGGACCGAGTCCGACAGGCACTCGCCATGGTAGGTATGGATGCACTGGCTCGTCGGCAGATCGCTGCACTCTCCGGCGGGCAGCAACAACGTATGTTCATCGCACGGGCGCTGGCTCAGGAGGCTGAACTCATACTTATGGATGAACCTCTGGCCGGCCTCGATATGCCTGCTCAGGAACAGATAATGGCGATTCTCGACCAGCTGCGTGAGCAGCGGGTGACAGTTATGGTCGCTACCCACGACCTAAACTCCGCCGCAGAGCATTTCGATCGGCTGATGCTCCTGAAGGCCCGGATGATCGGCATCGGTAGGCCGTGGGAGGTCTTGACGTCGGAGCATCTTTCGGAAGCTTATGGTGGGCATCTGCGGCTGGTTGAGACTGAGGAGGGGCTCTTCGTTCTGCAGGATACCTGCTGCGGCGGAGGGCACTGATGCTTGCGTTGTTGGAATGGGTGCTCGCTCCGCTGCGCTATCCCTTTATGGTTCGTGGCCTGTTGGCTGCTGTGATGGTAGGTGTCGTCTGCGCCACGGTGGGCAGCTACATGGTGCTGCGGGGCATGGCCTTCCTCGGCGACGCTCTGGCCCACGCTATCCTGCCGGGCGTCGCCCTGGGTTATCTGGTCAGTGGTGGAGCTCGGGATCCTGTTTTCTGGTGGGCGATGGGCACTGGGGTTCTGACGGCGCTGGGTATCGGAGCCGTGGGGAGAGGGGCGCAGGTCAAGGAGGACACCGCCATTGGCATTATTTTCTCAGGGATGTTCGCGCTGGGCATTGCTATTATATCGACGATGCGCAGCTACGCTGTGGATCTGGCCCATTTTCTCTTCGGGAACGTGCTGGGTGTCTCGCGGGGTGACCTGTGGCTGACGGCCGCCTTTGGCGGTTTGGTCCTGTTGACGGTCTTCGCTCTCTATAAGGAGTTCCTTGTACTCTCCTTTGATCCCGTGCTGGCGGCTACGCTGCGGATACCCGCTGAGTTCTTGCGTTATTTGCTCCTTGTGCTCATCGCTCTGACCATCGTCGTCTCGCTGCAGACCGTAGGCGTGGCGTTGATGGTAGCGATGCTGATCACCCCTGCGGCAACCGCTTATCTGCTGACACAGCGTTTGGCGACGATGATGCTGCTGGCCGCTGGGCTCGGTGCCCTCTCAGGCATTGCGGGCCTCTATCTCTCCTACTATGTCAGTGTTGCTTCTGGTGCCGCTATTGTGTTGGTGGCCACGGCCATCTTCTTGCTGACGCTTTTTGTAGCTCCTGGCCGTGGGCTGATCTCGTCCTGGATCCACCTGAACCGCTGATCGCGTCGACTTGACTTGTTGGCGGAGATGCCGGTCAAGGAGCAGGATACCGTGTTCGGCGAGGTTCTTTGCAGTCTCGAGGAGATAGTCTTTGCGGCGTTCTGCGCAGGTGTTGTCTTGGGCTTCTGCTATAAGGCTGAGCGCCACGTCCACCTCCGAGCCATACCTTGGACCAGGTAGTTGAGACTGTGGCTGACGCCGTGTCGTGTGGTTGAGTTTCTGTATCGAATGGTTTCGCGTCAGCTCGGTTCGTCTCTCCATCCCATCAAGCAGCTTGCTCCTTTGGGCCCCCGTCGAGGCTTGTCGGTAACGCTATTTCATCATCCGTAGGCACTTTTGTGCTGTCCATTGGTATCATCTGGTCTTCTGCGATGGAGGTCTACCTCACTTAGATTATCAGCTGGTAGAACCGTACCACTTTCCCTTAGACTGTACGTGATTGAAAGTGGCGATTTGCTCTCTCTGCCCGTGAGGGGTAAACTGAGTCAGCTTTGACCGTGCATAAGACAGCTCCACGGAGGTGGTGGAAGTTCTACATGGACAAGCGGAAATATGCCATTGGTGTGGACTTTGGAACCGAATCGGGTCGCGTCGTGCTGATTGACGTGTCTGATGGGGCTGTCATCAGTTCTGCTGTGCATACTTATGCTAACGGAGTGATTGATGATGTTGTGCCGGAAACGGATGTTCACCTTGAGCCGGACTGGGCGCTTCAGGACCCCAACGATTATCTTGAGGTGCTAAAACAGGCGATTCCGGCTGTGCTGAAAGAGAGTGGCGTCGATCCGGAAGACGTGATTGGTATCGGTACGGATTTTACAGCGTGCACCGTTGTTGCGACCAAGGCGGATGGCACGCCCCTCTGCTTTCTGCCCCAATGGCGTGAGCATCCGCACGCCTGGGTCAAGCTCTGGAAGCATCATGCTGCGCAGCCTGAGGCCAATCGCCTAAACGGGATTGCTCGGGAGATGGATCGACCTTGGCTGGATCGCTATGGAGGCAAGATAAGTTCCGAATGGTTTTTCCCTAAGGTCTGGCATACGCTTGATGAGGCGCCGGAGATCTACGAAGCGGCGGATCGTTTCATAGAAGCTGCCGACTGGATCGTGTGGCAGCTCACGGGCAAGGAGACCCGCAGTAATTGCACCGCCGGGTACAAAGCAATATGGTCCAAGAAGGATGGCTTTCCCAGCAGAGCTTTTCTGAAGGCCCTTGATCCCCGTCTGGAGAACGTGGTCGACGAGAAGATGTCCCGGGATGTCCAGTTCCTCGGCGAGCGCGCCGGTGGGCTCAGCGAGACTGCAGCTCGCTGGACAGGTCTCAAACCTGGTATTGCTGTTGCCGTGGGTAATGTGGACGCTCACGTCTCTGTCCCGGCGGTGACGGTCACCGAGCCTGGGCGGATGGCGATCATTATGGGTACCTCTAACTGCCATATGGTGCTTAGTCGTCAGGAACACACGGTGCCGGGTATGTGCGGCTACGTCGATGGCGGCATCATTCCTGGTTACTTCGGCTATGAGGCTGGTCAATCCTGTGTCGGCGATAACTTCGCCTGGTTTGTTGAGACTTGCGTGCCTGCGGACTATGACCGTGAGGCAGTAGATCAAGGTCTGACACGCCACGAGGTGTTGGAAGCGAAGGCGTCCCAGCAGAGCCCGGGCGAACACGGATTGATCGCGTTGGACTGGTGGAACGGCAACCGCAGCGTGCTGGTAGATGTGGATTTGACGGGGCTTCTGGTCGGCGCAACGCTGGCCACCAGGCCCGAGGACATCTACAGGGCTCTGATCGAGGCGACGGCCTATGGAACACGGTTGATCATCGAAACCTTTGAGGATAGCGGTATAGCCGTTGGCGAGATCGTCGCGACCGGGGGCTTGCCTGACCGCAACAAGCTCCTGATGCAGATCTACGCCGACGTGACGGGACGAGAGATCGACATCGCGGCGGCAACGCAGACGCCAGCGCTGGGTTCGGCGATGTTTGGCGCAGTCGCTGCAGGAGAGGAGGCTGGGGGCTACGAAACGATTGCGGCAGCTAGTGCGGCGATGGCGAACCTGCGCAACGAGCCCTACAGGCCAATTCCTGAGCACACGGAAGTCTACAATCAGCTCTACGCGGAGTATCTCCTGTTGCACGATTGCTTCGGACGCAGCGCCAATGGTGTGATGAAGCGTCTGAAGCGCATCCGCGCGCAAGCGCGAGAATGATGGGTTGCAAGAGTTAGCGGTTACCCTGACCAAACCTACTTGAAACACTACAACCTGTGCTATAGTTGGAGGTGAGAGGTGAGAAAAGCAAGGGTTGTCAGAGTAACTGAGTCCGAGTTTGAACTTGAGGATGGTCGCATATATCCTCATCTTGTTGTTTTGGATGATGTTTCTACGGTTGAGGAATTCCAGAGCATCTACGACCATTGGTTCGCTGTGTTCAATCAAGAGTTCATAGAGGAAGTAGATGCCTGACCACTTGCTAACGATAGGTGAAACCGCGGATCTTTTAGGTGTTGGTATCTCTACATTGCGTCATTGGGATGAGACAGGCCAACTTATAGCTGTCCGTACTCCCGGTGGGCATCGGCGTTACCGCCTGAGTGCCCTTGAAAGGTTTCAAGGGCTGGAAGTTGCCGATGAAAATGAGGAGATAACAGCGGTTTATGTTCGCGTCTCTTGTCATGATCAGAAAAAGAAAGGGGATCTTGGGCATGGTTTAAGTTAGATTACCTATTGGTTCAAATGACCCACTGCGCTAAGATGACACCAAGGGATTAAGGAGAAGACGCAATGGACGAGAGCGCAGTGGAACGTCTGAAGGCGAAGTCGCCGGAGGAGGCGATCATTG
>PWVB01000502.1 GCA_003562365.1 Anaerolineae bacterium | reverse complement strand
GGCTCGACGGCATCGAGGCTACCCGCCAGATCAAGGCACGGCAGCCGGAGAGCCGTATCCTCGTGATGACGAGCTTCGCCACCGATGACAAAGTGCTCCCGGCCATCAAAGCCGGGGCGCAGGGCTACCTGCTCAAAGAATCCGCGCCGGATGACCTGGTGCAGGCGATTCGGCAGATCTATCGCGGCGAATCGTCGCTGCATCCGGTCATCGCCCGCAAAGTCCTGCAGGAGATCGCCCACCCGGCGGATCGCCCCCCGACGCCCAACCCGTTGACTGAGCGCGAAGACGAAGTCCTGCTACTGGTGGCGCAAGGCTTGAGCAATCAGGACATTGCCCAAAAATTGTACATCACCGATGCGACCGTGCGCACGCATGTGAGCAACATTATGAGCAAGCTGTACCTGGCGAATCGCGTCCAGGCTGCGCTCTATGCCCTGCGCGAGGGATTGACTTCGCTAGACGCGGACGCTCTTGGAAAAGACAGCTCATAACCATCTTATTTAGGAGAAACAGATGAAGCCAAGACAAATATGTGCGGGTGTACATTGGGTTGGAGCGGTTGACTGGAACCGGCGACTATTCGATGCCCTGATCCCTTTGCCGGATGGCACCAGTTACAATGCCTACCTCGTTCAGGGGCTAGAAAAGACCGCGTTATTGGACACGGTTGATCCAGCCATGGAAAGCGTCTTGGCAAGCCACCTGACAAATGTAGAGCGCATAGATTACGTTGTCTCCCAACACGCCGAGCAAGACCACTCAGGATGCATTCCTTTCATCCTGCAAAAGTATGGCGAAGCTCAGGTCGTGTGTACTCCCAAAGCGAAGGCGCTGTTGGTGGATCATTTGGACATCGCGCCCGAACGCATCATCACCGTTGAAGATGGCGAGACCCTGGCGCTAGGTGGCAAGACACTGCGCTTTGTCCATACCCCCTGGGTTCACTGGCCTGAGACTATGGTCACACACTTGCCTGAAGATCACATTCTGTTCTCATGCGATTTCTTCGGCTCACACATCGCCACCTCCGATCTTTTCGCCGGTAACGATCCCTACGTTCTCGAGGCGGCTAAGCGGTACTATGCTGAGATTATGATGCCCTTCCGCAAGATAGTTCAGAAGAATCTGGCGAAAGTGCGGGAGATGGATTTTGACTTTATCGCGCCCAGCCACGGCCCGATCTATGATCACCCGGAAGGCATTTTGTCCGCCCACGAAGATTGGGCCTCTGACCGGGTCTCGAATTTGGTGGTTATCCCTTACATTTCAATGCACGGCAGCACTGAAACGCTGGTCAACTACCTGGTCGCGGCATTGATCGAGCGCGGCAGCAAAGTTCAAAAGTTCGAACTATCCACCACCGACATCGGCAAACTGGCAATGGCGCTGGTGGATGCGGCGACCATTGTGATTGGCACTCCTACCGTGCATCTTGGCCCCCATCCGAGCGTTTTTTCAGCGACGCACCTGGCTAATGCCCTGCGGCCTAAGTTGAAGTACGCAGCCATTATCGGTTCCTATGGCTGGGGCACCAAAGCGGTAGAGCAAATTTCCGACCTGATACCGAATTTGAAAGTTGAAGTGCTGGGCACGGTTTTGTGCAAAGGCATTCCCCGCGCCGAGACGTTTGCAGAGCTGGAGTCTCTCGCAGACACGATTGGAGAAAAACGCGCCGCGTTATAATCGTTCGCGGATTTTGCTACAACAAAAATTAAGAGCCGCGGCCCTGGAGCATGACGTTCCAGGGCCGCTTCGCTTGTTTATGTGTACTTTGCCGCATTTTGGATTATACACAAGGAAAGTGCCGATCGGCGGAGGCGGGCGCGTCTACAGCGTCCACACGAACCGGGTGAACAGCGGCGCGAAGATGACGGCCTTTTTGCCCACCAGCTTGATGAGGATGTCAAGCGAAGGGCCGACGGTGTTCTTGAGCTGGTCGCCGATGGTGTCGCCGATGACGCTGGCCTTGTGGGCCGGGCTGCCCTTGCCACCGAAGTTCCCCGCTGAACTCGTGGCCGGTCGCGTCCAGCCGGTGGAGTCGGTGCTGGCCGCCCCACCGGGGCTGGTGCTGCTGGTCGACCCCGGCGCGGGCAAGACTACCTTTCTCAAGGTGCTGGCGCTCAACCTGGCGCTGGGGCAGGGCGAGGCGGTCGCGCCGGTCTTGCGGCGAGAGGCGGGGCTGGTGCTGGGCAAGTTGGGCTGGCAGCCGGAGGACCTGGATGCCTTTGTGCCGGTACCGGCAGGGATGTTCCTGAATGGGGATAAGAAGGAAGAGCGGGAAATCGCGGAGCCTTACTGGATCGGGAAGTACCCGGTGACGCATGCGCAATACGCGCGTTTCATAGCGGATGGGGGGTACCGGCAGTAGGCATATTGGAGCGCCGAAGGCTGGGCCTGGCGAGAGGAGAAGAACCGCGAGCGCCCGGGCTATTGGCAGAATGCGCCCTTTGACAATCCTCTCTTCCCGGTGGTGGGGGTGACGCAGTACGAGGCGGCGGGTTACTGTGCGTGGTTGACGGCGCAGTTGCGGGCGGGGACGTTGCCTTTTGTGGTGTGGGAGGCGGGGCAACTGCTCACGTCCCCGGTGCCACGGGAGGCGTTGGCGGCGCGGTTGCCGAGCGAGGCAGAGTGGGAGCGGGCAGCGCGGGGTGTGGATGGGCGGGAATATCCGTGGGGGTCGGATTTTTCTAGTTAGTGTGCTAATACATGGGAAGAAGGGCCTCGTGCGACCACGGCGGTATGCACTTACCCGCAAGGCATCAGCCCGGTGGGGGCGTGGGACATGAGCGGAACGTCTTTGAGTGGACGGCGCCGGAGGCTATCCTACGCGGCGGTTCCTGGGGCAGCAATCGCTGGAACGCGCGGTGCGCGTCCCGCTTCAGGATCGTACCCGACTACTTCTACAACTTCATCGGGTTTCGGGTAGTGGTCTCCCTGGTGAGGGGTTGAGTGCTGGATTCTGCATTTCTGGATGCTGGAGTCCTGCGCTGCTGAATCCTGAGAGGGGGGCGTCCGTCCGTTCGGAAAGCCGAACGGCGGGGGGGAAACCTCCCCCCTCTGGGGCTGCGGACTGGATACTGGCTGCTCGTTGCTGGTGGCTGGCTCGCTGATTCGCCGACTCGTTCCCTAGATGAACCTTAACGTATTCGCCAACGTTTCTGGGGTGAGCGTCTCAAGCAACGCGGTCACGCGGCGCAACAGTTCGCCCTTCTTGAACTGCCGGGCGACGATGATCCCGGCATGAGGGCGGTTCTCGAAGAAACAGGTCTCGGCCAGTGGCGCGAAGTCCTGGATGTTGTGACTCAGTACGGCGCGGCCCGCAGCGGCGGCTGCAGCCAGAATCTCCTCATCGGAAAGGCCTTTGTACCCGAGTTCGGTGACGGAAGCGGCGTCGTAGCCTGCTTCGCGCAATACAGCGGCGAGACCTTGCCAGATATCCTCATCCAGCAGCAAGCGCGGAGCGCGCTCAGGCATCTGCGGTAGTTCCGGTCAGGCGGGTGTAAGCTTCCGGGTCGAGGCGCGCTTGCAGGCGCGCTTGCCACGCGGTCACGTTGTGTTCCTCTAACGCGGCGAGCGTCTCGGGATGATCGTGCGCGTAGGAGAGCGCATCGTAGACCTGCGCGGGGGTCAGTTGCGGTAGAATTTCGGCAGCGATAGCTTCCGGTGTATAGCCGGCCTGCGTGTAGCCCAGGATCACATCCACGCCCACCCGGGTGCCGCGAATGACAGCCCGTGGGCCGCCGCGCCCGGTCACCAGTTCGACGTGCGGATGTTGCGGGAGCAGCTCCTGCGCGAGCATTTCCTCGGCGAGCGCGTCCGGCGTGTACTGGCGGCGGTTCGCCTCACGTTGGAGTACCTGGTACAGCGTATCGGAAACCGTAATCGTGCGTTCCATCTGGCACCTGACCTTTCGTATCTTGGTTTCATTATACCATAACTGGATGTTAGATGCTGGTTGGTGGCTGAGACCGTTTTCATCTGGGGACAACCTCCGGGGGATCAGGGAAGAGCGGCACCTTGCTGTGTTGGCGCAGGTAGCGGGCGATCGGCACCTGGGAGAGGTC
>PWVB01000068.1 GCA_003562365.1 Anaerolineae bacterium | reverse complement strand
TGCGGGTTGAGGTGCACAACGATCCTCGACGTCGCTGGCAGCCTCGCACACCAGCCATGGCTGCCGAACTCACGGATCATATTTGGACTGTTGAAGAGCTACTAACTGCTGTTCCAACTCCTAACAACACTTAAGAGGGGGACTATCCACATATGAGACTGCCGGAAAGGCTAACCACACGGATGAACGACCATCTGGCCGTTCTCTACGGGTCGGCGCACGGCGCCGAGGTCTGGTCTGCAATGCACGAGCGACTGCAGGCCTTTCACCAACAGCACCCAGAGCTGGTTGCGGAGAGCGCCGACGAAAGACTGACGGAGCGAGATGTCATCCTCATCACTTACGGCGATCAGATCCAGTCCTCTGACCGGCCCCCACTGCAGAACCTAGCCGAGGTCCTAACAGCGACAGTCGAAGGAAGAATCTCTGGGGTCCACATCTTACCCTTCTATCCCTATTCATCGGATGACGGCTTTTCGGTCATCGACTACACTCAGGTGGATTCCGATCTGGGATCTTGGGAGGACGTAACGCGGTTGGGCGAGAACTTTCGTCTTATGTTTGACCTGGTGCTGAACCACATCTCCGCGCAAAGCCGCTGGTTCAAAGCCTTTCTGGAGGGCGATCCTGACTTTGCCAACGCCTTCATCGTCGTCGAGCCGGGCACCGACCTATCGATGGTGACGCGTCCACGGGCACGTCCGCTGCTCACCGCGGTGACGACGGCGTCGGGGGAGGAGAGATTGGTGTGGACCACCTTTAGTGAGGACCAGATCGATCTCAACTTTACCGAACCAACCGTACTGCTGCTTATGCTGGATGTGCTGCTCTTCTACGTAGCGCAAGGCGCAGAGATCATCCGCCTGGACGCGATCGCCTACCTTTGGAAGCGCGTGGGCACGTCCTGTATCCACCTGGAAGAAACGCACCGGGTGGTCAAGCTCTTCCGGGCGGCGCTGGACGCCGTGGCGCCGGGCGTGATGCTCATCACAGAGACCAACGTCCCCCACGCGGAGAACATCTCCTACTTTGGCGACGGCAGCGACGAGGCGCAGCTTGTCTACCAGTTCCCGCTGCCGCCGTTGGTCTTCCACGCCATCCTGAGCGGTGACGCCACCTACCTAACTCGCTGGGCCAGCAGTCTCGCGCCCCCGTCGCCACATACGACCTTTTACAATTTCCTGGCGTCCCACGATGGCATAGGAGTGCGACCGGTGGAGGATCTCCTGCCCCCCGGCGAAGTCGCGGCGATGGCGGCACAGGTTAGGGCTCACGGGGGATATGTCTCCTATAAGGCCAATGCCGACGGTTCCCAGAGCGCCTACGAACTGAACATCTCCTACTTCGATGCGCTGTCCGATCCCAGCGGTGATGATCCCCTCGACACCCAGGTGGCTCGCTTTATGGTGTCGCAGGCGATTATGCTGTCCCTGCAGGGCATCCCAGCGATCTATGTCCACAGTCTTTTCGGCTCACGCAACGACCGCGAGGGAGTCAAGCAGACCGGACGCTATCGCTCCATCAACCGCGGCAGGTTCCGGCGCGCTGAGCTGGAGGCGAGCCTGGAAGATCCGATGTCGCTGCCGTCCAAGGTGTTCAAGGCTTACGGTCAGCTGCTGGATATCCGAACAAGCCAGTCAGCCTTCCATCCCAGTTCGGGGCAGATCGTACTCGACCCTGACCCAACGATCTTCGCGCTCTGCCGCACGGCGCCCCAGGGAGACGAGTGGCTGTTATGCCTGCACAATGTCTCAAACGCGCCAGTGGACCTGATGCTCGATCTGACCACTTTACTGGGGTCGGGGCCCGCTGCCTGGCACGACCTTCTCTCTAGTGCGCGCCACACAGTCGAGGAGGGACAACTAAGGTTGACCATCGCCCCCTATGCGGTCCTGTGGCTGCACGGATAGAGGACAAAAGCAGTTTCCGGTCAGCCCGTGCAGCGCGCACAGCTCACACACCTGACAGTTGCGAGACACACCCCGGAGTCCGAGGAGCGCCCCGAGCTCTTGGAGTAACACTGCCTTTCCTCACACGCGATGGCCCCTTGAGCGGCACGTTATCGATCGCCAGCTGAAAAGTAGCCATCACGCCGTTCATCTCAGTCGCGTAGGTCTCGGCCTCGAGCCCCACGTCCTCCCGTGATAGCGACCTCAAAGAGCGCCAACGCGTCTGCGTTGCGCATCATGGGCAGTTCCACCTCGAAAGTGTTGGTGTCGCGGGTAACTACCGCTTCCCTGAGCTCAGTAAATGCATCAGGCAGGTAACCCTTGAGAAGACACCTTGGCGCTCACCCTCGCCGGCAGGGTCTTCACCATTGTGACGTAGACCTGGTCAACGGGCGCCGGACCGTGACTCGCCTCGCCGGTCTGCGATGCGCTTCGCCGCGAATCTCTGCATCGCACGCCCTCACCAGGATCTAGACTGCCACAAGCATTCCAACCAGATTAGCCCGATTCGCTTCGCCATCTCAGTCTGGCTTCCGCAGTGTTTTCCGGAGAGCACACAGTCATGAGCAAACGCCCAGCCCAGCTCGCATGCCTTCACTGCTACAAACGCCGCACCGCGCGCCAGAATACCCGCCGGGGGAGCAATTGGTATCAGGGCATTCAGGTCTGACCGATGGCGGATGTGGTCGCCGACCATTAAGTCGAGGAGGCTGAGGGCCAGCAGATGTGGCTAGCTTTGCAGCCACCAATGTCCCTGAATATCAAGGTTAGTGAGCCCTGCGGCTTTCGCCCGTTGAACCACTTTCTGGTATTCGTCGCCAGTGATTCTCCTGGAGATCTCTGGAAAATCATATGCTTGGTGCGCCGGAGTGTACTGCGCCATGATGTTAACATAGGTGTCTTTGGGCAGATTCTCGGCAATCCACACCACGACGCTCTCTGAACCACTTACACTATTCGGCATCACCAGATGCCGGATCATCAGCCCTCTTTGCATGACACCGTCTTCTGTGGGCTTTGCCACGCCGACCTGACGGTGCATCTCCAAGAGTGCCTGCCGGGTGATCTCGGGATAGCTCTCCGCCCCGGCCGAATACGCCGCGGCCATGTCACTGTCCCAGTATTTGAAGTCAGGCAGGTATATATCGACAACGCCATCGAGAAGCGCCAGGACATCAATACGTTCCCAACCACAGGTATTATAGACAATGGGGAGCCGCAGCCCGCGGTTAGCATCCACGTCAAGCGCTTTGAGGATGTGGGGAGCATAATGCGTTGGGGTCACCAGGTTGATATTGTGACAGCCATCTGCTTGCAGCCGCAGCATCATATCGGCTAGGTCATCAATGTCTATCTTAGTGCCTCTGCCGAGGTGGCTGATGGCCCAATTCTGGCAGAAGACACACCGTAGATTTCAGTGGGACAGGAATATCGTCCCCGAGCCGCCACTCCCCACCAGCGGTCTCTCTTCGCCAAAGTGCGCGAGCGCCCCCGAAACGATAAGCGCGCTGCCAGGGGCGCGACAGAATCCGCTCATGCCGCCAAGCCGATTAGCCCCACAGCTCCTCGGACAGAGCCGACAGCTTTCCATCACGGCCCAGAGTCGTTCCGCCCGCTCTCGCAGCTCCCCGGTCTGGTGCAGCGTCAGATACGCCGGCTCGAAGTCCACATCGTTAATCTCTGGTTCTTTAACTGCTATCTCGGTCTCCTCGCTTAAAACCTCGTCCCTAACGCAACCGAGCAGGGCTAAAGACAGCCCTGCCTGGAGACAAAGCTTGGCTGTGTTGGCCAGAAAATCCCTACGCGTGAATTTCTCAGACAGAAGATCCTCCACGTGTCACCTCCGCATCGATTCTGAGTTGTGATGTTTCCCCGGTTTCATAGACAGTCAGATAAGCATGCTGCCGGTTGCTGGACAGCAGCAAGCTCATAGGCTTCGGGACTCACGTAGTCCAGGGCCGAATGCAGCAGGCACTGATGGTACCAGGTCTCGATGTAGACGAAGATATCTGTGCGCGCTTGCCGCCGCGTCAGATAGTCGGTGTGGTTGACGCATTCCGATCTGAGCGTGCCACAGAAGCTCTCCATCGGAGCGTTATCATACCACGGGCCCGCACCATT
>PWVB01000565.1 GCA_003562365.1 Anaerolineae bacterium | reverse complement strand
GCGGGCTGAGTTCCTCTGCTGCTGTCGGGATCGCCTATCTGCTGGCATTGGAGATGGTCAACGGGTTGTCTCTAGAGCCCAAGGAGAACATCGAGCTGGATCGCTACATTGAGAACTCCTATCTGGGGCTGAAAAATGGAGTGTTGGACCCGACGATGATTCTCTTGAGCGACCGCGACTGTCTGACCTACCTGGACTGTCGTTCGATGGAGATCCAGAAAGTGCCCACGTCCGCCAACCCCGATAGCTTCGAGATCCTCGTTGTCTACTCAGGTGTCAAAAAGGCCTTGGTCGGCACCGACTACAACAGCAGGGTAAGTGAGTGTCAGAATGCAGCCCGGCTGCTCCTGACCTGGGCTGGGCGTTCTACAACCAATGGAGCGACGCGCCTCCGCCTGGTGCCCGTGGAGGTCTATGCTGAGCTGGCCCATCGGTTGCCAGCCCCACTGGATCGGCGGGCCCGACACTTCTTCACTGAGGTAGAGCGGGTTCGCGAGGGGGTTGATGCTTGGCGTGCCGGGGATATCGAGCGGTTGGGTGAGTTGATGCGCGCCTCTGGTGCGAGTTCAGTCTATAATTATGAGTCGGGATGTCTGCATCTTACCACCCTCTATGAGATTTTGTGCGACTGCCCCGGTGTCTATGGCGCTCGCTTTAGCGGTGGTGGTTTCCGGGGATCGTGCGTGGCGCTTAGCCATCCCGACTATCGTGAGGCGATCACGGCCTTCATTGCGGATCGCTATCCTGCCGCACATCCAGACATCGCGAATCGCTATAGCATCCATTTCTGCCGGAGTAGTGAGGCGGCCCAGGTAATCGGTTGACCCGACGTCCTAAAGGCCGATTGCTATCTACTCTCGCAAGGAGGTCCCTTTGGAGGGGGGATTGGCCGTTGGTTACCTGGTTTCAATGGGAAGCGTGTGCTGGCGCTTTTGCTGCTTGGAACGGGTTTCGCGCTCCTGACGGCGCGAGCGTCGTCGGTTGTAGTGCGTTGGGAGACGGCCAGCGAAGTCGGAACGGCTAGCTTCAATGTTTACCGCTTGGAGGCAGATGATCCGCTCCCTGGACGTGAATGGGCTCGAGTGAACGAGGCACTGATCCCCGCTCAGGGCGAGCCGTCACTAGGCGCGCTCTATTGGTTCGAGGATGATGATCCTATGATAGGGGTGCGTCACATGTACCGCATAGAAGAGGTGCAATGGGATGGCGCGGTGAACCGCTTCCCTGACGAGATTGCGGTACGCACCGGAGTACGCCGGCGATGGGTTAGAACCCAAGGTTTAGCGCTGATTGGCTTGGGGTTGCTTTTGATGCGGTGGCCACTGGACTCCTAGGGGCTGGTGACGGATGACTTGGCGATCGCGTGATTTGTATCAGCTGTGGGATCGACTGTGACGGTGGTGGTGCAGGTGAGCAAGGTTCACCCGGAGCCTGGAGTGATCGTGCGGGCGGCGGCGATCATCCGGCGGGGGGGACTTGTTGCGTTCCCCACGGAGACGGTCTATGGGCTAGGGGCGAATGCGTTGGATCCTGACGCCGTAGAGTCGATCTTCACGGCGAAGGAGCGTCCGAGCTACGATCCGCTTATCGTCCATCTTCAGGATGCAACACAGATGGAGCTGGTCGCTGCGGATATTCCGGACTTGACCTGGAAGCTGGCAGCTGAGTTCTGGCCCGGGCCACTGACGCTGGTGCTCCCTCGGCAACCTCGAGTGCCCTCCGCGGTCACGGCAGGAGGCGACACCGTCGCCGTGCGGGTACCCTCTCACCCGGTGGCCCACGCCCTCATTG
Source organism: Anaerolineae bacterium (assembly GCA_003562365.1). Taxonomy (GTDB): domain Bacteria; phylum Chloroflexota; class Anaerolineae; order B4-G1; family SLSP01; genus PWVB01. The sequence goes on along the minus strand of PWVB01000565.1, from coordinate 13,108 downwards.
TCGCGGCGGGTGTACCGATTGCGGCGCCGAGTGCTAACCGCTTCGGTCGGGTGAGCCCCACCCGCGCGGAGCACGTATGGACCGATCTTGCCGGGCGCATTGACATTATCCTCGATGCGGGGCCGACTTCTGTCGGCGTCGAATCGACGGTGCTTTCTCTAGTTGAAGCAACCCCTAGGATTCTACGTCCCGGCGGTGTCAGCCGGGAGGCACTGGCACGCTTGCTAGAGAGCGTGGAGGTGGAGCATCATACCATCGTCGAGGGCGGAACGGCCGTCTCCCCAGGAACTACGCCGCAGCATTACGCCCCAGAGGCTAGTCTTACCCTCTTTCAGGGCCCGCGAGCACAGGTGCTTCCGGCAATGCGCCGGGCGGCGTTAGGCTATATCGAGGCGGGTGAGAGGGTGGGATTGTTGCTCGTGGAAGAAGACCTATCGGTTTTTGCGGATCTGCCGGTGATCCGCGAGGCCTTGGGGTCGGTGGACTCATTGTCACAGATCGCTCAGCGACTCTACAGTGCCCTACGGGCATTGGATGAGGCCGGTGTAGAGGTCATCCTGGCTCGCGATGTGGGAACCACGGGATTGGGGCTGGCGATTCGCGATCGGCTCACCCGAGCCGCGGCAGGAGGCGTGGTGGTGATGAGCGATGGGTCGGCGGCCGATTCTCCAGATAGCGCGCCGAGCGGTCCCCTCACTCCTCTGGCAAGCTAGTTGCGCAGGAAGTCGCGGAGGCGTCGGGCGTGCGCGGGGTGACGTAGCCGGCTCAGCGCCTTGGCCTCAATCTGCCTTACCCGTTCGCGAGTCACCCCGAGCTTTTTGCCAACCTGTTCCAGAGTATAGGTCTGGCCATCCAGAAGACCATACCTCATCTGCAGGATCTTCACCTCGCGGGGTGGCAGATCCACCAAGATATCCATCAGTTGATCCCGCAGCATCAGCGCGCTGAGCTGATCTGGAGGAGAGGGGCTGTCGGCATCCTCAACGAAGTCCCCCAATGTGCTGTCGCCCTCATCATCCGTCGGCATCTCCAGTGAGAGAGGACGTCGTGCGACGTCCAGCATTTGCTCCACCTTCCGGACGGGGACCTCCAGTTCGGCCGAGAGCTCTTCAGGGGTAGGCGTGCGCCCCAGGCGCTGGGTCAGCTGGTGGGAGGTGCGCAGCATTTTGTTGATCTGGTCACCCATATGTACGGGCACCCGAATCGTTCGGCTCTGATCTGCAATGGCTCGCGTAACTGCCTGGCGGATCCACCAAGTAGCATAGGTGGAGAACTTATGGCCGCGCTTATAGTCAAACTTGTTGGAGGCCCGGATCAAACCGATGTTGCCCTCCTGTATCAGATCCAGAAACGGGACGCCGCGGCCGATGTACTTCTTCGCTACGCTGATTACCAGTCTGGAGTTAGCACGGATCAGGTGCTCGCGAGCGCGAATGCCGTCATCGAGCTGTGACTCCAAGTCCCGGCGTTTGCCATCGTCATTGTAGCGGCCTGAGCCCAGCTTGGACTGCGCTTTTTTCCCATTTTCGATGCGTTTGGCAAGGGCTACCTCCTCCGCCGCCGTCAGCAGCGGGACCTTGCCGATCTCTTTGAGATAGAGTCCAATCGTATCGTCGACTTCAATAGCACGATAGATGTCCTCAGTCTCCTTTTCATCCTCGCCGTTTTCGATCTCACCGATCGCGTCAGCCAGAACGGTGGGTAGCTTCTCACCTGGCCCACCTACGACAATCCCTGCCTCCATTAAAGCGCTGATCGCTTCGTCCAGTTGGCTAACCTCGTCCTCGGCTTCGGGGAAGACCCGGAGGATATCCTCGTAGGTGACGTACCCCCGCTCGTATCCCAGTGCAAAGAGGTGCTCCTCGCTGGAGAAATACTCACTCAGAGGAGCAAGCTCCTCTCCCTGTTCTTCTTCGAATTTCTGCTCTAAAACCAAGACGAAAATTCCTTTGACAAGGACATCACATAACTCCGCCCAGCAAACGGTACTAGGTTAGCCAACTCCACAGAGTTGTCAACCCCAACATCCACGATGCGGTCGGGGTTGATCCAGGCCCACCTTCGGTAAACCGGCGTCTGTTAGTCCAGCCCTATCTCAATTGGCAACGAGAAGTTGACGCGGATCCCCTGCCCTGGAGCACCAAAGAAGTTGATTTCTCCGCCTAGCATCTCGATCCGCTCCCGCAAAGTGGGGAGATTGAGCCGCGCGGCATCCGGTGACGTCAGCCCCTCGTCGATCTCGAATCCGGCACCGTTGTCCTCAAGGTCGACGCGTACTTCATCTTCCTCCATAAAGAGATGGACGTTGATGCTCGTGGCCCGGTCCTGTTCCCGCGCGAGATGAATGAGCGCCTGAAGGACGCGGAAGATCGTGACCTCTTTGTGGGCCGGCAGTCGCTGTTCCTTTCCGGTAACCTTTAAGGTCAAGCCGGTGAACCCTTCTTCCGCGATCCCATTTACGTAGCGCCGTAAGGTCGGCACAAGTCCCAGATCGTCGAGCATCATAGGGCGAAGATCAAAGATGAACACCTTGACGGCCTTGAACGCTTGTACCACGTTCTTCTTCAGCTCTGCCAACTCAACCCGCGCCCGATCCACGTCACGATCAAAAAGTCGCTCACAGATCTCAGCCTGCAGCACCAGGTTGGTCAGAGACTGCGCCGGGCCATCGTGCATTTGGCGTGACAATCGCAGCCGCTCTTGTTCCTGGGCTTCGATGATGCTGATCACGACCGCCTGAGAGGAATCCGGACCTTGGGTCGCGGCATGACCGCGGGAAGTCTCTTTCTGAGGGGGAGCAAAGCTGAGGACCCGCTCGTAGAGTTCGGCAATTCTGGTCAGGTTCTTCTGATCGCTCTGCAACTTCTCCAGCTGGCCGCGCATCGTGAACAGGCGCTGTTGATTCTCGATCAGGGCCTCATAGCCTTTGCGGATATCCTCGCGCGGAACCGTATCAAAGGTGGACTCAATCTGGCGGGTACGCGCTACCGCGCGCGAGTTCGTCTGCATAAAGCGATCAACCTCGCTGGATGTCTGTTGGATGAGCATATCAATCTCCTTGAGCTCCTGCTGGATGTGCTCTGAGCCAAGGCGACAGAAGTCCGTGAACTGCTCCCAGTTATTCTCGACCATATCTCCCCCTGTTTCTTCTGTGGATGCCACGATTGTGGATGTCACGATTCGGGCAGCCGAACCCAGCCGTGCCGCAGAGCATAGATGGCGGCTTGGGTGCGGTCCGAGCGGTTTAGTTTGGACAAGACCGAGGTGACGTGATTCTTGACGGTCTGTTGGCTGATGCCGAGGCGACGGGCGATCTCCTTGTTGCTCAAACCCTCGATGATGAGCTCCAGAATCTCCATCTCTCGATTGGTGAGTGGCGAGAAGGTAGCATCCTCGGGGCTGATGCCGTAGCGACGGTACAGCTCTAGGAGCCATTGCTCGGTCTGTGCCGGCGTCATACGCTTGTTGGAGATCACGTAATAACCTTCGGCGACAACCCGAAGCGTATCTAGAAGCTGGGCCGGCGCAATGTCCTTGGGGAAGTAGGCTGAGGCGCCGATACGAATGGCGCGGTAAATCTGTTCCTCATCATCATAGGCGGTCAGGATGATGACGTTCACCTCGGGATAGTCATTCTTCAGCAGTTGAGTAACCTGGAGTCCATTAAGGTGCGGGAGGTTAACGTCCATGAGGACGACATCGGGCTTTACAGCTTTGAGCATCTCAAGGGCTTCCTGCCCATCTCCGCTCTCAGCGACTACCCGGATGTCCGACTCTGCATTAAGGACGTCCCGCACCCCTTGCCGGAAGAAGAAGTGGTCGTCAACTATTGCGACTCTGATCACAGAGAGTTCATCCTGTTGGCTCTCGGGCATATGCTCCCTACCTGACGTCTTGGTCAAACCGCTCCAGGGCAAAGATTTCTGAGGAATGGTCATACAATACCAGGTCCACCAAGGCGTCGGTGGCAATGACGGAGAGATTTAGACCAAAAGGACCCAGACCATTGACAATATAGATGTCGGGGTCATCTGCCAGTTGACCGACGACGGGCAGTCTATCGTTGCTGCGCGTTGCCCAGGTGGTGAAACGTTCGTGGACCTGCGCTCCGGGACAGAGCTGGTCGGCTACAGCGCTTAGGCGCCAAAGGATGTCCATCTCGTTATCATCCCAGCCCACCAACTGCGCTTGATCGTCGTAAGGTAGGAAGCAGATGTGACCATCATCCATCACCAGAGAGCGGGCCAGCGTTTGACTGTTCTCGAAGAGCAGCGTGTGCACACAGATCGGATGCAGCCGGGTTGCCAGCTCGGGCCTGAGGCGTGTGGCGTGAATGCCGTTTGCCAGTATGACCTTATCTGACCATAGGTAGCGTCGATGTGCCCATACCCCGATGGCGCCGCTCGCACGCCGTTTGAGGGCCTGAACCTCAGCGTCCAATGTCACAATGATGTTTTCGTGCGCTAGGAGCTCGCGAGCCAAGGCGCCCGGCTCGAATATCAGATCATCGGAGGTGCTGAGGGCCACCAGATCCTCATCCTGGTTATCGTCCTCGATGCTGACGGCATAGCCTTGGTCTGCCAGTTGGGCGGCGGACTCGCGGAAAACCTGTGCTTGGGTGCCATTTGAGGCCAATCGCAGACTGCCGGTCCTTCGCGCTTCCAGCCCGACCTGTTCGAGCAGATCCTCCAACCGGGTTAAATTCTCAGAGGTCAGCTTCCAGAGTGTCTGGGCAAAGGCCTCGCCTTGCTGCCGCTGGAGCTCCGCAAAGGGTTCCGGGGTACCCAGCAGGGCTAGACTGGGCTGGCGCCGCACAGTACCGCCCAGCGCCTGGGTCGCCTCCAGAACGACGACCTGCAGGCCCTCCTCTGCCAGTGTCGAGGCTACCAGAGCGCCGGTCAGTCCTGCGCCCACCACAATAACGTCATAGAGATCAGCGCTTGCCATGATGGATCCTTTCAGCATTCACAAACGAAATTGGGATTGGGGCTCACCACACCGACGGTCTCAAAGCCAGCGGCTGTCGAGGTCACCTCTTGTTAATCCTTACCTTGGTGGCTGTACACTGATCCGGGCCCTGTCGAAGAAGGCAGCGTTGTTGACATGGGCATAGGTTGGTTCGGCAAAGAAACAGAGGGTGACGCGGCCGACCTGGGCCTGTGTCACGTCCTCCTCCGGCGCCATACCCTGATCGGGAGGTTCGATAGCGGGGATACGCAGGGTGGGCGACCTCAGCGTGATGACACCGCTCTCCTGGTTAATCTGCTGCTCCTGTCCCCATCGCGCGCCGTAGCAGTTGTTTGCGCCGGTGGGGTCGATGCCAGCTTTGACGATCAAGCGGTCCAGCGAGGAGTATGCCCCGGCCTGAATCTGGAAAGTGACCAAGCTGTCAGCTGTCACGGTCACCGTCTGGTAGACCCAAGCACGGAATTTCAGCCAGCGCATTGTCTCGACTTTGAGGGTGCTACCGTCAATCTGACGGGCTGCGTCATCAGCGGCGGACAGCAAGGGCTCAGCATAGGACGTCTCCGGATCAAGGGTATCCCCGGGCCTATAGTTTACGTAAGCATCCCACTCCCAGCCGTGAATCCTGTTAGGCAGAATGTGATCGAAGTCTGCGCCGACTAGCGTGACCGGTATCGGCGTCATAGCCGCGCGGGTGGGAGTGAGTGTAGGCGTTGCCGTCGACATCGGTGTAGAGGTTGGGGTCGGCGTGTTAGTTGCGCGCGCCGGAAGCGTGGGGCGCGGCGTGATGGTTACAGTGGGGGTCCAGGTCGGAACAGCGGCTTGGGAGGTCGCTGTAGCTGTTGGAGGCTCCGGCGCCGTCCGTGCTGGCCTACCTGTGGAGGTGACCACGATCAGAATCAGCCCACCGATGACGAGAACGTCCAATACGGCAAGTAGGAGCAGCACGAACCGTTGCCTTTGGGTAAGTGAGTTCATCAAGCCTTCTTGGTTGTCTTGGACCTGCCTCAATGATACTCTGAGCTGACATCCTCCCCGATAAACCAGGGATCCTCTCGTTTTACAGCGGTGTGCCTGCTGTTGCAGGCCTTACTTTTGCTCCGCGCGTAGGTAGTGTCCCCCTCTGCCCGGCGGCGAGATTGAAGTCCATACGACCGCACAACTGGAGATTCTGGGAGACGTTCTGATCCTGATCGATCAAGCCTCCGAAATCCCGGCAAGCAAACTCCCGATCCGCTAGCGTTACTTTGGTCACCGTGCCGCAATGATGGCATAGTAGATCGAAAGACCCGATTTGCCTCAGCCCCGATATTATAGTGCTACCTGCAGCCATCAGCAAGCAATGCTAGCAGGTATGATCTGATCGACAACTAGCGTGGCGGGCCGAGAGCTGCCCGCAACCGGCGCTGATCTCCCCTCCTTTTTGTTGGCGCATCGTGTGAGGGATGGCGTAACGGTCCAGCGTGGCTGCGAAGGCTGCAACAGTCTCGGGGAGTGAGGGCACGGCGGTATATCCGGGTGTAGGGTTGAGTTGGATCAGGTTGACGTGGGAGGGCAGTGATTGCAGGCGGTAGCCCAGGGCATCAGCTTGTTCTGCGGTGTCGTTAACCCCGCGAATCATGATCCACTCAAAGAGCACTCTTCGCCTAGTGCGTTCTGTATAGTCACCGAGCGCCTCAAACAGCGATTCGAGCGTATGGGTGGCTGTCACCGGCATAAGCCGACGGCGTAACTCCTCCGTAGCAGCGTGAAGTGATACCGCCAGCTTGATCGGCAATCGCGAATGGCGATCGGCCAGACGTCGGATGCCCGAGGCGATACCCACGCTACTGAGCGTGATGCGTCCTGGGGCTAGACCTAAACCCCGGGGATCGACCAGTTGCTCGACCGCCAGCAGCGTCTGATCCTCATTGAGAAGAGGCTCCCCCATTCCCATAAAAACCACATTGGAGATGTCAGCGTCATGTGCCGCCAAGATACTCCGGAAGTGCAGGACCTGTGTCAGCATCTCCTCTGCTGACAGCTGCCGGGTGAATCCCATTTGTCCCGTGGCGCAGAATCGGCAGCCGCATGCACAGCCTACCTGAGTTGACACACAAACCGAGTAGCGCTTCCGGTAGCGTAGCAGCACAGTTTCGATCTGGGCGCCGTCCTGCATATGAAGCAGATCCTTGCGGGTGCTTCCATCGGCGCTGATGTCATAGGTGACCAGTTCAGGGTACGACATATCTCCGATCTTTTCTTCCAGCACAATGCTCGATTCTGGGAGGCGGGGGGGCACCAACGATATTTTGACTTTTCACACAAAGCATAGCATAATGTGATTGGAAGGCCAACGGCTGGCAGTGCCTCGTCGTTCCTGTCGGCGGTTGCTTCTACCGAAAGCACTGATAGTTGGTGCACTATCTGAAAGCGCCTGTGCTCGCATGATGCGTTGGAGCTTACGGGCTTGGCAACGCAGCGTTGTGGACCTATCACCAGGAGGACGTCGTGCCTGAGATCTCTCTGCCAAACTATGAAAACGAGATTGACCAGCTAGTCGAGCAGGCCCGTTATCTTGAGGCCCTGGCACATATTCGGCACCTCTTGAGTCAGTACCCGCACTACGCTGGCGCCTATTATCTGTTAGGAAAGGCTTTGCTGGAGGCCGATCTGCACGATCTCGCCGCCGATATGTTCCGGCGAGCGCTAAGCGCCGATCCTGAGATGTTGATTGCTCGTATCGGGCTGAGCATTGCGCACGAGCGACGCAATGATCTGGGCGCCGCGATCTGGAACCTGGAACGCGCGATGGAGTTGGACCTCGGCAATGATGACATCGCCGAAGAGCTACGGCGTATGTATGGGCGTCGGGACGGTGAAGAGCTCGACCATGTGCCTCAAACTCGTGCTGGGCTTGCACGCCTTTATCTGCGAGCTCATCGTTACGGTAGGGCTGTACACGAACTGCGGTCCCTATTGGAAGCAGAGCCTGCGCGCCCTGATCTGATGACGGCGCTGGCTGAGGCTTACTGGCGAGACGGGCAACTTGTTCAGGCTTCCGAGGTATGCCAAGATATTCTGGACGTAATGCCTTACAATTGCAAGGCTAACCTTCTCTTGGGAACCTTGTGGGTCAGCAGCGGTCAAGAAGAGGGCTGGGCGTACCTGAGGCGCGCTCAGGAGGTCGACCCCGAGGGCCATCGGGCAGATGCTGTGTTCGGCACGGATTCGCTTCTCGAGAGCCATGAGGTCGCTTTGGACCGTCTTGTCTACGATCCCGAGGCGCTGGGAGTGGATCGGGAAAGTGCGTGGTTTAGGCGCCTTGAGTCGGCCTCAGTCAGCGTCGGCATTTCGGAGGCACCGTCGGAGATGACGGAATCCGAGGTCCGCTTGGTCGATTTAACCGCTGGCCTGGAGTCTCAGATTGAAATTCCCGATTGGCTGCGCGAGCTGGGGGGTGCGGTAGAGGAAGAGGCCGAGGAAGCCGGACTGGGCTGGATGGCCGATCTCGAATTTGAGGAGATGGCTGAACCAGCAGGCTCCGATCTGTCAGAGGAAGAGGCATTGCCTTCGTTCGATGAACTCAAGGATCTTGAAGCGACCTTTGAAGCTGAGACCGAGATTGATCTGGCCGATCTGGGGTTGGAGGAGGACGCGACGCCCGAATGGCTAACAGAGCTCACCTCCGAAGAGTTAGCTGCGGAGCTTGCAGAGGTCGATGGGACGCCTGATTGGCTACTAGAGTTGGTGGGCGAAGACATCTCCGGTGCCGAGGAGCCCGAGACGGCGGCCATAGAGCCTGAGACAGCCACCGAGGAAGGGTTGGTGAAGGAAAAGTTTGACGACGAAGATCTGGACTGGCTGCAGGGATTCGACGAAGAGGACGCCGCGGCAGCCGAGACAGCCGCCGAGGAGCTTGGAGAAGTTGCTGCGCAAACCCCCGTCGAGGAGGCATTTGACGACGAGGAGCTGGATTGGTTGGAGGAATTCGGAGAACAGGTTGCCGAGGAAGCCGTGGGGGAGGCCGGAGCCATCGATCTCGCGGAATCACCTGATTGGCTGCGGGAGCTTCAGGCATCAGCGCCCGAAGAGGAAGCGGCGCCGGAGGATGAAGCGGAGGAAGCGAGGACCGACTGGGTGCCGGACGCAGAGTTACTGGAAGATGATGGCATGCCGCCCTGGCTGGAGGAATTGAAGCCAGAACCCGAGCTGGTCGATGAGGAGCCTGAGTCTGGGCTGCCGTCCGACGAGGAGGTGCCCGACTGGCTTGCTGAACTGACATCGTCAGAGACTGATGCGGAGCCTCAGGATGTGCCTGACTGGCTGGCGCGTCTGGAGATTTCTGGCGACACAGAACCAACACCCACCGAAGTGGCTGAGCTTCCCGATGTTGAGGCCGGGGTGCCGATAGATGAGACGACGGTCATAGAGCAGGAGACGGGTGAGAAACGAGAGGAAGCCGAGGATCTTGTCCCAGAAGCACCCGCCGAGATGCAGTCTGATGTGACGATCGAAGAGGCGGTCGAGGGAGCCGGGGAAGAGCTTGAGGCCCCGCTCACGACTGACGTCGCCCGTGAGGCTGAGGCGCCTGTTGAAGAGGATGGCGAGGCAGCCGAGATCACGCCGGCGGAGATGAGTCTTTCCGCGGATGCCCTGTCGGGTGATGAAGCGCTGGCTTGGCTGGAAAGTCTGACTTCGGGCAAAGAGGAAACCCTACGCGCGGAGGCAGAGGCTGCGTCGGCGCAACGAGTCGACGAGATTTTGGGCCGGCGACGCGAGGTTGAGGTCGAAGTGCCCACTCCAGAAGAGGCGGACGAAGTTGGAGAGGAGTCAGCAGCTGTCGAATCGGAGCTCCCCGAGGGAGGGGTGGTCACTTCACCGCCTGTCGTTGACGAAGCGCCAACCGTTGAAGTGGGACGCTCGGTTCTGCCCGAAGATGCCGTCTCGGATGATGTCCTCTCTGGGGACGACGCCCTGGCTTGGTTGGAGAGTTTGGCCGCGGGCAAAGAAGATATATTGCAGGCTCAGGTTGATGCGGCTGCCGCGGAGCGGGCGGATGAAATTCTCGGGCGCCGGCGCACGTCATCGGAGGCGCGGGTGACCGATGCCGGGCCTTCTACAGACTCTGAATCTGAGACTGGCGTTGCCGAGCCGGCAGATGTGCCGGAGTTCGACGAAACCGCATCTCCTGTCCCATCGGAGACGGATGCCTTTGAGAAGCTAGCGGCACCCGACATTGCCACGGAAGCAGCTGAAGCTGCAGATCAGGATATTCTCTCTGGTGACGATGCGCTGGCCTGGCTGGAAAGCTTGGCGGTGGGCAAGGAGGATGAACTGCGCACCCAAGCGGAGGTCGAGGCGGCCCAACGAGTCGACGAGCTCTTGGGACGCCCGCAGGAGCCCGAGCCTGAGCTGTCAGACGAGCCAGAGACCGCGTCGTCAACTGATGAGGTTGCCACCGACTCCGCGGTGACGGACGAGACCACGCCTGGACGCTGGGTGGCCTTTGAGGAGAAGGTAGTGGAGGTCACCGAAGTACCCCCGGTCGTGGCGCCGGGACCGGTCAGCGAGACCGCTCAGGAGGAAGGTGAGACCGCATCTGCGGACGTTGTCTCTGATGATGAGGTCTCTGGCGAAGATGCCCTAGATTGGCTCGAGCGTCTTCCTCCCGATCGCGAGACTGAATTGCGCACTCAACTAGAAGCTGAACCGGTCGAGACTACTACGGCTGACACCGAGCCACGTTTCTTTGGCTGGTCGGCTTTTGACGAGACACCGGAGGAAGTGCCGCCAGCGGCTGCTGCTGCAGGCGAGGCCGAGGCTGCGGAGGCGTCGGACACGGTGGCCCCCGACGTTAAGGAGGCGATACCCGCCGCGTTGGAGGGAGCACCCCGGGCGGAAACCAAAGTTGAGCAAGAGACGCCGAATGCAGCCGATGAGACGGCGGAACCGTCTGTGGAGGCCACCGAAGAGGGTGAGGCCCCGCAGGAAGTTGCACCAGAACCGGCGGTGGAGGAGGAGTCTGAAGCCGAGATCTCCGAAGTGGAGTTGGATGAGATGCGCGAGCATATCAAGAGCAAGCGCTCTGACCACGCAACCCGGCTGAAGCTGGCCCAAACCCTTTGGGATGTTGGCGAGGAGGAGGAAGCGCTACAGCACTATAGCCGACTGATTAAGTCGAACGCTAAGACCGAGGAGGTGGTGGCTGATCTTGAGCGTTATGCTGAGGAGCACGCTGATGAATCGCGGGTCCTGAGAACTCTAGGCGATGCCTATATGAAATTCGGGGAACTCGATAAAGCGCTGGCGATTTACAATCGCGCGATGGATCTTCTCTAGCTCGTATCGCGCACACTGGTGGTATTGTGATCGGGGAGGCCTCAAGACCTCCCCGATTGTCTTTAAGGGGATAGCAGCGTCTAGAACATCACTATTTCGTCGGCGCGCTGGTAACTGACAGTCTCGTCCGGTTTGAACCAGTAGGCAATCTCCTGAGCGGCTTCCTCAGTGTCTCCGGAGGCGTGAATCATGTTCTTGGTTGACCGCTTTTCGAGGCTCGATAAAGTGTTCGAGTCGATGGAGTAATCTCCCCGGATGGTGCCTGGTTCAGCGCGCGCCGGGATGGTGAAGCCCACCATTCGTCGTACTGCGGTGATGGCGTGCACGCCCTCCAATACCATCGCGATGATGGGGCCGGAAGCGATATAGTCAACCAGCCATCCTCTGACCATAGTGCCGATCGTGTAGGTGTCGGTGGTGCCCAGGACGGTCTCCACATCCATGTCAAATTCTGCAAAGGAATCCAGCGTCTTCTGGCCCATCCCTCGAATCCACTCATCAGGGCCATCATAGTGACCTGCGGCTTTCTCCTTGGTTGGATGTACCATCTTCAGGGCCACGATCTTCAGGCCGGCTTGCTCGAAGCGCTCAAGCAGCGTGCCCGTCAAGCCTCGGGCCACGGCGTCGGGCTTGAGTAGGACTAGCGTCTGTTCCCTTCTGATTGCCTCTGCATCCATAGAATGTCTCCTTTAGCCAAACTTATAGGCGACCCCGAATCCGCCGCGGGGTAAAGCCCAACCGATGTTTTTGTAGGGGCATCCTACCCGACAACTGCCACATTCCACACAACTCTGATAGGCGACCTGAATCTCGTTTTCGCTTCCCAGAGAATAGACGCCCACCGGACAGAAGTAGAGGCATGGTTTGTGCTGGCAGCGGTTGCAGGTGTCAGGGTCCTCAATCCACAAGTGGGCTTTTGCCTCATCGATGAAGTACTTCAATGTCATCAGGAGATCGTCGACGTAGACGTCGGGCAGCGTCTCCTGGAGCTCCTCAGACAGCGTTTCGGCCTCAAAGGCGTCGCCGGTCTTCATTGCCATCGTGTCACCATCCCATCACTGAACGGGCCATAGAGAGGATATCACCGGATGCCTTGATCAGCGACCGGCGATCGGTCAGAGCACCGAGCATATCCCGGAAGAGCTTGCGTTTGGGCTTGCCGTAAGCGCTGAAGAACTGACCCAGAAGATCGTTGAGAAGGTCAGGGTAAACACCCATAAACTCTGGATGGGTCTCCAGAAACTTGGCAAAGCTGCGGTATTGTTTGAGATCCTTGAGGATGAAGGTCTCCTTCAGACGATCCTCGTACCGGGACATCACTTGAGGGCTGAAGTCTCCGCGACTATGGGCCTCCAGCGCGGTCTCCGCGGCGTGCTTGCCAGCGAGGATGGCCATATTGGTGCCCTCCCAGTGGAGCGCATTTACCATAGCTGCCGCATCTCCGGCGACCAGGACGCCGCTAGCGTAGAGCCTGGGCATCGCTCGATACCCGCCTTCGGGAATTAAATGTCCGCCGTACTCCAGGAGTTGCCCCCCTTCAACCAGCGGCGCGATCACCGGATGATCCAGATAGCGCTGCAGGATATCGTAGGGTCGCAGGCGGTACTTGGCCAACACATCCAACATCATCCCCAAGCCGATGGAGACGCTGGACTTGTTGGTGTAGATAAACCCCATGCCCGGAAGGCCCAGCGAGACATCGCCCAAGACCGAGACAGCCAATCCCTGTTGATCGCCTTGCAGCCCGAATCGGGCATTGATCGTCTCCATCGGGAGCGAGATGACCTTCTTGAAAGCTAGGGCACTGTGAGCTGGCTCAAGG
>PWVB01000336.1 GCA_003562365.1 Anaerolineae bacterium | reverse complement strand
TGGGTTCACGGAGACCTAAAATGCACGTGGAGCAGATATCAGACTCTTCGGAGCAATCTGCGTCGAAACGTGAAAATATGGCTGCAGAAAGGCAGCCTTCCAAACCGTGTCAAGTTGGCACCGTTTGGTAAACCAGGGGATATGAACCGGTGGACGATAACCGGTACGACCTTTGAGGCTGATCACCAGGGCTATCAAGAGACTGTTTTCACGATTGGCAACGGCTATGTGGGAACTCGAGGAGCTTTCGAGGAAGGGTACCCCGGCAGACAACCCGTTACTTTGGTTCACGGCCTATACGACGATGTCCCGATCGTGCATACTGAGCTCGTCAATGCGCCCAATTGGCTAGACCTCAATATTGAGCTGGACGGTCAACGGTTTCGACTCGACAAGGGTGAGGTGCTGGCCTATGAACGACAGCTGGACTTGCGCTCAGGTGTCCTAACGCGCTGTGTTCGCTGGCGCCGACCAGCTGGCGGCACTGTCCATCTCGTCTTTGAGCGCTTTGCCAGCTTGGATGATCCGCACGTCTTGGTGCTTCGGTGCCGACTCACCTCCGTGGATTTCTCGGGTGTCGTAATGATCCAGGCCGGTATCTCTGGCATCGTGGATAATCAGGGCTATCGTCACTGGCAGATAGTGGACCAAGGTGGTGAAGGACCGCGGCAGGTATATTTGACCGTAGAAACCAAGGCTACGGCGACGGTGCTCTCGGAGGCTGCCACCCTGACGGTCAACGGGCCTAGCCCGGTGGCGTATGTTGCGTTGAACTGTCCTTGGACGCCGATGGTCACGGCTCACTGTAAGGTAGAGCCGGGCCAGACTGTGACCGCCGACAAGATCGTCACGCTTTTTACCGCACGCGAGGTGGCTAGTCCACAGACAGCGGCCCTGGATCGACTAGCGCGCCTGACCTCGCGGGACTACGGGGATCTAAGAAAGACGCACGATGCGGCGTGGCAGGTCCTTTGGGAGACATGTGATGTGACGATAGATGGAGACGCGGAGGCCGATCTGGCGGTGCGTTTCAGCCTTTTTCATCTGCTTATTGCAGCGCCGCGCTTTGAGGAGCGGTCTAGTATCCCAGCAAAGACTCTGAGTGGGCTAGGTTACCGGGGACACGTTTTCTGGGATACCGAGATCTTTATGCTTCCTCTGTTCGTTTATACGCAGCCACAGATCGCTCGCAATATGCTGATGTATCGCTACCATACTCTTTCAGGCGCCCGCCGCAAGGCAATTGCTCAGGGTTATGAAGGCGCGATGGTGGCTTGGGAGAGCGCGGCAACAGGGGACGAGACCACTCCGCGCTGGGTACCAGTTTGGGTTCAGGAGCAAGGTGAGGAGCAGCTGGTGCGTATCTGGTGTGGCGATATCGAGCAGCATATCAGCGCTGATGTAGCCTATGCCGTTCATCACTATTGGCGGGCAACCGGTGATGATGAGTTTATGGCAGACTATGGCGTGGAGATGGTCCTGGAAACAGCGAGGTTCTGGGCGTCGCGTGTCGTCTGGAATGCCGACGCCAACCGATACGAGATATGTGACGTGATCGGGCCAGACGAGAACCACGATCACGTTGACAACAACGCCTTCACCAACGGGATGGCCCGTTGGAACCTGGAAACTGGACTGACGGTTTTGTCCTGGTTGCAAGAACGCAGCCCGGCAAAAGCCTCCAGGTTGATGACGGCACTGGACCTGTACCCGATGATGTTAGCGCGCTGGCAGCAGATCATCGATTACCTCTACTTAGGCCTTGATGATGATACGGGTCTCATCGAGCAGTTTGACGGCTTCTATGAGCTGGAGACGGTGTCTTTCGATGCCTATGAGCCTAGAGATATCGCCTTCCAGGCCCTTTTTGGGATTGAAGAGACCCAGCGGTTGCAGATTCTGAAGCAGCCGGATGTATTGATGCTCCTCTATCTTATGGAGCTAGCGGGGTCTACCCGCGCTGCGGATGAGGTGACGATTCGTGCCAACTGGGCGTACTACACGCCGCGTACTGATCTAACCCACGGGTCGTCATTAGGACCGGCGATCCAGGCTGCGCTGGCAGCGCGTCTAGGAGAGGTGGATGAGGCCATAGCGTGCTTTCGCCTGGCAGCAGATACGGATCTGCGAGATGTTCGCGGCAACACTGCTGAAGGGATCCACGGCGCCACCGCTGGCGGGCTGTGGCAGGCCGTGGTCTTTGGATTTGCCGGGATACGGCTGACCAATAGCGGTCCCGTCGCTGAGCCCCAGTTGCCGCCCGGCTGGTCTCGACTGGCCTTCCGGTTATGTTGGCGAGGACGATGGTATGAGTTTGATCTGCGTCCCACCAATCGTGGCTCAAGTCGAGGGAAGATAGCGTCGTCCAACTCTGATGCATCCTGAACCGCGAACCAGGTCGTGACAAGTTCGCTTAGTTACCTATAATAAAGGGAGATTGTGGAAACTTACCGGAAGCGAGGTGAAGTAGACATGGCACAAGAGCAGGAGATGATTCAGGTTTTGATGCGCGCACCGCTTTTCCGAGGCTTGCGACGACGACAGCTTGAGCGTCTGGCCGGTCGCTTTGTTGAGCGGAAGTACGGTGAGGGAGAGGCGATCGTCACGCAGGGCAAAGGCGGTGAGGGGTTCTTCATCATCCTTTCGGGGGAGGCCGAGGCCGTGCATCGGCGCGCCGACGGTACCACTGTGGTGCTAAATCCGTTGCTTGCCGGTGACTTCTTTGGTGAACTGGCAGTCCTGACTGATATGCAGCGAACGGCTTCGGTCATTGCCAAGGAACCGGTGGAATGCCTCGTTCTGACTCGCTGGGAGTTCGTGTCCGCCCTCAAAGAGGATGCGGAGATGGCAGTGGCGGTAGTGCAGCAGCTTGCAGAGCGGTTCAGCCGGCTGTTGAGCACGCTCTGATTACGGGTCACCTTGCTGTACGGGGCGCGTCCGCCAACCGCCGCAGCGTAGAGCCGGCGGGTGGGCCCCGTACCTTTTTGTCGAGGAGAGATCTATGCGTCTTCATATTTATGATCACAAGGCTGAGATGGGCATCGCAGCAGCGGCTCAGGCCGCCGGACGACTGAACGCTGCCATCGAGGCACGCGGAGAGGCTGCGCTAATTTTGGCGACGGGAGCGAGTCAATTTGAGATGCTGGATAGTCTCGTCCAGCGAGACGTGGATTGGTCGCGGGTGACGGCTTTTCATCTAGATGAGTACCTCGATCTTCCGGCATCGCACCCTGCCAGCTTTCGGAAGTATCTCCGGGAACGCTTTGTCGAGCGCGTTCCGGACTTGCGTCGGTTCCACTTCGTTGATGGGGAGGCCGATGATCCGGAGGCCGAATGTCGACGGTTGGACGCGGAGGTCGCTGCTCGCGTCGTCGATGTGGCCTGCATCGGTATTGGCGAAAACGGTCATCTGGCCTTCAATGATCCGCCGGCGGATTTCGAGACTGACGAGGCCTTCATCATCGTGGCGTTAGATGAGGCTTGCAGGCGTCAACAGTTAGGTGAGGGTTGGTTTCCGACACTGGAAGATGTGCCGCGCCGGGCTATCTCGATGACTATTCGGCAGATCATAAAGAGCCGGGCCATCGTCTGCACGGTGCCCGATGCGCGCAAAGCCGAGGCCGTGCAGCAAGCGGTGGAGGGGCCGGTAACCAACGAAGTGCCGGCTTCCATTCTTCAGACGCATCCGTGCTGCGATCTCTATCTTGACACGCCAGCAGCCGCTCGGCTCAAGATGGAACCTGTGTGATATGCTTGAGCTGCCCGGTTTTGTGGACTTGCAGGTTAATGGCTTCGCCGGCATCGATTTCTCCAGCCCCGACCTGAGCGAGGCTGAGTTGCGGAGGGCTTTCCGCAGTATTTTATCGAATGGGACAGCAGCTTTCTTGCCTACGGTCATCACCAGCCCGATGGAGGTCTACCGCCGCAATCTGCCGCTGATCGCCAGGGCGCTGCGGGTCGAAGAATTCAGCGGGCGAGTGCTGGGCCTGCATCTGGAGGGGCCGTTCATCTCTGCCGTGCCGGGCGCTGTGGGGGCTCATAATCCGGACCACGTATGTGAGCCGGATGTTGATCTACTGGCGCGACTCCTGGACTGGGCTGGCGGAACGGTTCGCCTACTCACCGTGGCTGCCGAACTCCCGGGCGTTGAATCGATCATCCGTTTTGCCGCGCAACGGGGTGTGACTGTCTCGGTTGGCCACTCCCTCTTCGATCAGAGGGATCTGGCAAGGGCGTATGCGGCGGGCGCTAGGGGATTGACGCATCTTGGGAACGGACTGCCTAACCTGTTACCGCGGCATCCAAACCCTATATGGGAAGGGTTGGCCGATGATGGCTTCACGGCGATGGTGATCGCCGATGGTCATCATCTGCCGTCTACAGTCGTCAAGACGGTCGCTCGCGCCAAGGGCATCGAGCGTTTAGTGGTGGTGAGCGATGCCTCTCCGGTGGCGGGGCTGCCGCCAGGAGAGTACGATGTGCTAGGTAATCGGGCCATTTTGGAGCCCTCAGGAAGGCTCTACAATCCTGACAAGCAGTGCTTGGTCGGATCCTCGGCAACGATGTTGAATTGTATGAACTTCCTGGCTTCGTTGGAGGTTCTGGATCTGCCGGCCTTGCTGGCTGTTGGTTTTCACAATCCCCTGCGTCTGATCAGTCTGGACGCAGGGGCAATCGAATGCAGCAGCGGCCCCCCGATGATCTTTGAGGCCGGCGTCTTTCGTTTGGGTTCGCAGGTCTGAGGCCGCTGACTTGATCTGGCTGCGCTCGTATCGCGAAGAGTCCTAGGACCATCTATGGAGAGAATCAGATGGAGCTGATACGTCACCCTAGCAGCCCAGTGCTGATGCCGGCTCTTGCCTCAGATTGGGAGTGTTACAATGTCTTCAACGCCGGCGTCCTTTACGATCGTGGCCTCTTTCATATGTGCTACCGTGCCCAGGGCCTAGACTGGGTTAGCCGGATTGGCTATGCGGTCAGCGTGGACGGGATACACTGGAATCGACTGCAGCAGCCGATTCTGACGCCAGCGGATGCCAGCGACTCGCGAGGCGTTGAAGATCCTCGGCTGGTGAGGCTGGAAGGTCGCTATTATATGACGTACACTGCCTACGGTCAGCGCTACCTCGGTGAGGGCGAGGCCACCCATAGCGGCGGCGGCATTCTTCCTATGGTGGCGCGCAGCGACAATCTAATCAACTGGGAGAAGCTGGGTCCGGTCGTGGTTGGGCAGGATAACAAGGACCACGTGCTCTTTCCCCGCAGGATTGGCGGACGGTATGCACTGCTTCAGCGTCCCAACCGTAACATCTGGATAGCCTATAGTGACGATCTGCGCCATTGGGCAGCGGACGATATGCACTGGATTCTGGGCCCACGCTCAGGTGATCCTTGTGCATGGGATAGCGTGAGCGTGGGGGGCAACGGCGTGCCGATTGAGACTGATCACGGATGGCTGGTCTTCTACCATGGTTACGATGAGGATCGTATCTACCGTCAGGGGCTCTGTCTGTTGGACCTTGAGGATCCGACGCGAGTGATCCGGCGCCCGCATGCTCCTATCTTCTGGCCCAAAGAGCTCTGGGAGCTGCGTGGAGACGTTCCAAACGTGGTCTTCTCTTGCGCCAATCCGGTAGTCGCCGGCACGGTCTACTTCTACTATGGTGGGGCTGATCACGTGGTTGGCCTGGCGACCTGCAGTCTGGATGATGCGCTCGATTTTGTGCTGCACGCAGACTAGTCTCTTGAGCAACTGAGCGTAGAGGCGCACTGCATCCGGCATTGAGTCGCTGTGCGGGCTTCTGCGGCAGACGGTTTGATCGCGGGAAGCCTGACGGGCGCATCGCCGTGTCTCAACCCGATGCGCCCGCTTCTCCCGCTATGCCGGCTTCGATGCTGTCTGGGTTAGCATAACCTCAATCCCGGTTGCGTCATCTGATTTCTGAACGTGGCCACGACTCGCAGTTCAGTGGTCTACAGGACTGCCTGACGCTCCTCCTGTTCAGCCTGAATCACGATCCGGGCGTTTGCACCTAGAAGACTCAGGGCCAGCGATACTGCCTGCCGGCAAGCGCTCGTGTCCATCGCGCCAGTGGCGATATCGAACCACGCTGGGTAGGCTTCGTCGCTGCCCGCCTCCACAGGGCCTGGGGCGGGTAGCGATGTCGGCTCCGTTATCTCTTGGACGTGGCGGATGCGCTCTGGGCGCTCCTCACAATGCTCACGGATGATGATAAGGCTGATTCCCCTTCGCTGCAGGCCCCCTGGGATCCAGAGGCTTGCGGTAGGCGGCACCGCGCTTCACGACTTGATAGCCCATGCTCTCATAGAGCCGCAGGGCACCGTGGGGATTTTCGGCATCCACCCCCAGGGCGGCCTCGTTCATGCCGTGATCTCTGAGGAGCCGGAGGCTGCGGGCGATCAAAGCCCGGGCCAGGCCTCGACGCCGCCATGGCCGGCGCACACAGATTGTCTCGGTGTAGCCACGCTGTCGGTTGAAGGTCCTATTCTCGGCTGCAGAGACGAAGTTCAGGACCATGCCTGCGACCTCTTCGCCAGCCCAAGCGACCTGCCAGAGATCGGGGGTAAACGTTTCGTCTTTCTGCCAGCTCTCAAACTGCGTCTCAGCCCATTCCTCCTCGGTAAAGCCCCAATGGTCGCGGAACGCCTCTCGAGCAGCGTCCCATACGGCCCCGTAGTCCTCTGAATTCACCGGACGTACGTCCAGGCCCTCAGGTATGGGGATCTCCGGGATCTCGTTTAGATGCGGTCGGACCATGTCGAAGCTGTAGCGGATCGGCGTGTAGCCTTCTTGCTTCAGAAGGGCCGTCCAGTCCCGCTCGGTACCGGCTGCCCAGGCCTCAAAGTAGCGTGCTGTGTGGGTGGTGTGCGCTGCAGCTATGGTAGCCAACCGCCTCTCGTTGTGCCGGAGCATCGCGCGCCGGATCCCCTTCTTGCGCCAGGCAGGCACCAGATGAGCAAAGTGGGAGTAGAGGCGGGGGCCGTCGACAACCTGGGCCCACCAGACGCGGGCATATCCGATGAGCTCACCGTGCATCTCGACAAAAAGCATATCGGTTGCCGGGTCGCTGTTCACCAGATGCTGATACTGGCGACGCAGATCGTCGACCGTCTCGACGTACTCGTCCTGATCAGCGGTTCTGGAGCGCTCTATTACGGCGATCATCCCCGGCAGGTCCGCCTCACCACGAAAGCCCCGGAAGCTGAGCCCTGCGATGGTAGGTGCCTCTGGGACAACGATGCTGGTCTGTTCGTCTAATGTCTCGGTCATCATCTTCTCCTCTGCTTTGAGTTCTAACTCTCCTGGTGACACTGCGCCAGTAGCTCGGGCAGGGCTCATGGCGTGCCTCCTTTGTGCTGAGTGCGCAGAACACGCACAGTAAAGGGGCCGTGGTCTCCCACGGCCCCAAGTCGATCCGGCGTCAAGATAAAAGACCGTGGGGTTCGCAGGTCCCCACGGCGTTGTTAGTAAAGTCTGCTTATTCTAACCGTTCGAGAGGCGTAATGCGACAGGGCATGGCTGTCAGACCGACATCTGACATATCCCTGGAGCTAACGACAACCGTCACGTCAATCACAGTGTTCCTCCAAACCTCGTGGCCTTGCTCGCTAGGCTGCCATTGTACACGAGTTACTGAAGCTGTCAACTCTTTCGGTTCCGGTTGCGTGATATACTGGGGGCACCATGGCTGAGAAACGTACAGTTGCCCGACGGCTTAAGCACTCGATCACACACCGCGGGCTGTGGATCCTGCTGCTCCTGTTGGCGGCAGGCCTACGCTTTGTCGCTCCGGATTGGGATGGTGCGATCGCGGCGCATCCCGACGAGCGCTATCTAATAGGCGTTGCCCAGGATGTCCCACTCTACCATAACGTCTGCCGGATTGAGGCGGATTTCCCATATGGGCACTTGCCCCTGACCCTGGCACAGCTCCTTGTGATGGCGGCGCCGCAGGCCGACCCGCTTTATGCTGCGCGTTTGTTGTCTGGACTGATCGGCGTAGCGCTGGTAGCTGTGACGGGCATAGCGGCGCGGGCGCTGGGCGGCCGGTGGGCGGCGCTTCTGGCGCTAGCCGTAGCGGCGCTGAGTCCGTTCCTGATTCAGCAATCGCACTTCTACACCGTCGATCCCCTCGCTGCCGCGCTGGCTGTTGGCGCGGTAGTGGCTGCTGGCCGACGGCGTTGGGTGCTGGCAGGGCTGTTGGTTGGCCTCTCGGTGGCCTCCAAAGCATCGCTGATGGTGGGGGCAATGCCTCTACTTATCGCGGCACTGTGGGTCGATCGTCATTCGTCCACCTCCCCACCAAAGCCGCGGTCAGCGCTGCGGCTTAGTGTGGCAGCCATAGCGGCATTCATTGTGGCTTCTCCCTGGTCGTTGTTGACGCCGGTGGCCTGTTGGCGGGGACCGTTGATCCAAGGTTTGATGGCGAGCGGACGATTCGAGTTCCCTTACACACAACAATATACGTCTACGCTGCCGTATGTCTACCCGCTGGTGCAGATGGGTCTTTGGGGCTTGGGCCCGGTAGCCACGGGGTTGGGTCTGGTGGGGCTCGGGCGCGCCACTGTCCGGCGCCTCCGGAAGCCGCTCAGCGCCGACTTACACGGTCTGGCGTGGCTATGGACGCTGTGCTACTTCGTGCTGGTCGGTGGGCTGCAGGTTAAGTTCCCTCGCTATATGCTTCCGCTCTATCCGTGGTGGATCGCCTGGGCTATCGATGGTTGCCTGGGGTGGAAGCTTTCCTGGCGGTCACGGGATTGCAGGCTGGTCGTCCCGCAGATGGGGATGGGTCTGTTGTTGCTGTTGGTGACGGGAGCGATGGGGATAGCACAGGTAGGCCTCTATGGTGCAGCGCATCCCTGGGAAACTGCATCTGAATGGATGTATGCCCGGTGGCCGTCCGGCACGGTGTTGGCGATTGAGGCGTGGGATCATCCCCTGCCTGTGCCCATCCGGAGCACCGATGTCCAGGCATTCTTTCAGCTTCAGGTCCCTATCTTTGATCCCGACGGGCCCACGAAGGTCGCGCAGCTTGAGGCCGCAACGGTGGAGGCGGAGGCGGTAGTTCTGGCCAGCCGGAGGGGCTACGGTTCGCTATCACGCCAGCCAGAACGGTATGCCCTAACGCTAGGGTGGTATCGGGATATCTTGGCCTCGGGCACGGTGGTGGCTTTCGCCAGATGTCCGCGTCTGGGGCCGCTGGCAATCACCGATGATCCCGTGTCGGATGCCGCGGTTGCGGATGCCGCCTTACCCGTCGTCCCCAGTCTGGCCCAGCGCTGCGGCACTCGGTATGCGGTGCGACTGCCACGGTTGGATGAGAGTTTCCGGGTCTATGATGCGCCTATGGTTCTGGTCTTGCTTCACCCGGATGTTTGGGAAGCGCCTCTGGACTGAGAACCTGCGGTCCTCAGTTCAACGGCTTGTCGTGGCTGCCTTATATGTTAGAATCTCGTCTTGGAGCTTATATGGCTTACTTCTATCCACTCTTGCTTTATTTAGGATGCGGTGGGGCGGTCGTACTTCCAGCCACGAGTTTGATTCCCGGATTGCGTCGAGTACGGAAGGCCCTGCCCGTTGCCTGGGTGACAGGCTTCACGCTGCTGTGGCTCTTGACGCCGACGGCTGGGCAGTGGGTCTTGTCAGTGTGGACGCCAACCCGGGTCACCGGGGGCTGGCTTGTGCTTGACGTCGAGCCCGCAGCTTGGTGGGGCGTGCTGTTGATCTCTGTGGCCTTCAGTGGTCTCCTCTGGACAAGCTTGGCTGAGGATGCCCAAGACTCGCTGGCGACCGGAGCGTTGCTGGCTATCATCATCACCGTGACATGGCTGACCCTGACCAGCGGGTCTGTGTTGATGACGTTGGCAATGTGGGCCGTCTTTGATGTTGGCTGGCTGGCGGTCTATCTCGTCGGGGACACGCGGAGTGAGCGGGCGATCTGGGCGGCTGCTGTTAGTGGTTTGGCTTCACTGTTGCTGTGGGCTATCTCGCTCTTCTTGCTGCGTGAAGGCAGCAGTGGGTTGTGGTGGCTAATGCGACCGTCGCCGCCGATTCTAACGCTCCTCCGTTTGGCTGGCCTGATCCGCGTAGGATTCTATCCCTTTCAGGTAATCCATAAGCAGATGCCAGGTCGATCTCCTACACTGACGCTTGTGAGTATGATGAACCCGTTGATGGGAGTGGCACTTCTGTATCGGCTGCTGCGCCTTCCCGGCGCTCCTGTTGTGCCCATTGTCACACCGCTATGGGGGTGCGCCTCAGTACTCTGGCTGGGACTCAAGGCTTTCGGTCGTTCGGATCAACAGCGGGTGCTCGCGACAAGCTATGGTGTGCTGGTCGCGATAGTGACTGGGGCGTTGGTGTCACACCGGCCTGATCTACTCCTGCTGGGCGCCGGCATCTGGTGTGTGGGTGTGGCGCTCTTGCTAGTCGCTCGGCGTCATCATCCGCGGACCTTCTTCCTCTCGTGGCCCACGGTTATCGGCGTCGGTTTTCTGTTGGGTGTGCCGCCTTCGCCACTGCAGAGTCTCTACGTCGGCGCCTTTGGCGCGCTTCCCTGGACGGGCCGTGTGATGTTGTTGGTGGGTTTAGGGTTGCTGGCAGCATCGTTGCTGAGCTCATTCGTGGCGCGGGCCGAATGCCGGGCCGGCTCGCCCTTTCCTCGGCGCTGGATCGGTCTAGCAGTGGGCTTGGTTGTCCTATGCGTTGGTCTGTTTGTCTCCGCTTTTCGTGCGCCGCCGCAGGTGCCGCCGCTGCCGTTTCTGCTATGGATCGGCGCCGTCGCCAGTGGTGGGGCCCTGCTGTTATGGGGAGGGCGGCTGCGCGTTGCGTGGGCACAGAAGGCAATCCTCATTGATCTGCTGGATATGCAGTGGCTTTACCGTGCCTTGTGGGAGGGCGCCGAAAACATATTGGGTATCCTGCGGGTGACGGCGGAGGTGGTGGAGGGCAGTGGCTCCATTCTCTGGTCAGTACTAATCTTGCTCCTGGTGTTGGTGATTGTAGGTGGTCGATGAGACCTTTTTCACTATGGCTTGAGCGCTTCTCTCAGTTCGTGTCCTTGCCAGCAGCCTGGGGCATCTTCCTGACGGGGGCACTGATTTACATTGTCAGTGAGTGGCGGATCCGGTTTTTGGCGCTGATCGTGCAGTATGCGTTCATCGGCGTGCTCTTCGCCCGCGTTTTCGACACGCGCCCCGAGATGGCGTTGATGAAGATAGTCGTCGGTTGGCTCATCTGCGGGGCGCTGTTGCTTAGCGAACGGATTCGGCGCGTTGAGCAGCGTGAGTTGGAGCCAGTAGGGCGTTGGGCCGCAAATCTTCCCTTTCGGTTTCTGCTGCTGATTACTGCCACCGTGGTGGCTCGTCTGGCATCTCAGAGGTTTGCGCTCCCTTACGTCTCCCCAGATCTGGGTTTGGCGTGCTTTCTGCTGGTCGTCCTCGCTGTACTTTTTTTTGGCACGGAGGAGGAAGACCCTGGCGTGGTGGGGATCGGCGTGTTGAACCTCCTCGCTGCCCTGGAGATCTTCTACTTTGCACAGGATCCCGGTCTTCTGGTGAGCGGTTTGATGGTATCTCTGAATCTGCTTGTGGGTTTGGCGATCTCCTATCTGACCGTTGCGGAGGTGGCGGTTTGACGCTTCCCGGCCCGGTGTTTCTGATGGGTGGTCTATTTGGAGGAGCGGTCGTTCTGCAGCTGCTACGCCGCTGGACTGGTCTGATGGCTTGGTTGGCTGTCGTCATCACCGGCGGTATGAGTCTCTTCATAGCGCTTGTTCCGCTCGGTCGCCGCCTCAGCCTCGGGCCAGTGACTGTGTCCCTGGGCGATCCGCTGAACCTCTTTGGGCGGCTGCTCATCATCGAGCCAGTCGATCGTCTTCCGATTATGTTCATCGGCACGACGGCGGCGCTCATCTTCGTCATAGCTTGGCGCCTGTTGCCTCACTCCAACTTCTTCCCCGTAGGTCTGGCGATTGTGGCGCTGCTGGCCGGCTCCCTGATGGTGGAGCAGGTTGTCTTTGCGGCGCTGATGATCGAGATGGCAGCGGTGTTAACGGTCTTTCCTCTGCATGAGCCCGTTGAGCGCGCTGACGGACGGCGTTACGGCGGCCGGATCAAGGGAGGACTCCAGTATCTGGTCTATGCGACGTTGGCTCTGCCCGGTTTGATGGTTACACAGCTTCTTCTGGAGCAGTTTGCTATCTTCCCCGCCGACCTGCAGTTGCTGAGGACGGCGACGATCCTGCTAAGTCTGTCGCTGGCGCTGCTCTTAGGCGCTGTCCCTTTTCAGTCTTGGCTGTCGTCGGTGGCGACGGATGGCTCTCCGCCGGTGGTGACCTTCCTATTCACCATCAATGTTGGCACGGTCTGGTTCCTGCTGCTGGCTTATCTGGAGACTTATCGGTGGCTTAGCGTCCAGACGGCCTTTGGGTCGCTTTTCACCTCGGTTGGTTTGCTGATGATGGTGATCGGAGGCGCACTAGCCGCCTCCCAGCGTCGGCTAGGTCGTCTAGTTGGCTATGCCACGCTGGTTGACAATGGTGCGATGTTCGTGGCGATTGGAACTGGTCAGGTGGCAGGGCTTTCCTTGACGCTCATCATATTGATGGCGCGTCCATTGGCTTTAGGACTGATGACGCTGGGGCTTGACGGCCTGCGTCGGCTGGGCAAAGGCAGCGATGCCATCGATCAACTCGCCGGAGCTGCCTGGCGGGCGCCCTGGCGTACGTTAGCGTTTATGGTTGGGGGGGTAGCGATGGCCGGATTCCCACTCTCGCCTGGGTTTGCGGCCCGGTGGGGACTCTATCGGTTGATGGCCGAGGCGAGCCTGTTCCAGGCCGTTCTAGCGCTAGTCGGTAGTTCAGGGGTTATGATGGGCCTGATCAGCGCCGTCCGGGCCCTGCTGACACCGGGATCAGGGTCGGATCGTGGCGCGGCCTTGACGGAGGATCGGGTTGTTGTGATCTTGATCTTCGTATTGTTGGGGTGTACACTCGCCTTGGGCCTCTTTCCCCAGCCTCTCAGCCAAGTTGCGCTACAGATGGCTCAAGGCTTCAGCTTCTTTGCCCCGTGAGGGCGTATTCAGAGGTGCTTTCCTGGAGCGCTGTGCGTACGGTGGTAGGCGCGCCTTTTGTTGGTGTTGGCGAGGGGGATCAGGTTTCTAAAGGCCAGGAGGTGATCGACCATGGTTCGATATCGCGGCCCCCTTTCGCAGTCCTACATTGAGCGCGATGAGCTCGTCGTCTCCCCGTCTTACACGCGGGGCTATCCCTTTGTGATGGACCACGGGCGTGGTTCCGAAGTCTGGGACGTCGACGGCCATCGCTATTTGGACTTCAGTAGCGGCGTGGCGGTCACCGCCACAGGTCACTGTCATCCTGACGTCGTTGAGGCCATCCAGACACAGGCCGAACGGTTCCTGCACATGTCCGGCACCGACTTCTACTATCCTATTCAGATTGAGCTAGCCGAGTATCTCAGCCGCATTGCGCCCACCCGCGAGCCCGCCCGGGGCTTTTTCACCAACTCTGGCGCCGAGGCGATCGAAGCGGCGATCAAGCTAGCGTTATACGTGACCCGCCGACCCTATTTCATCGCGTTCTATGGCGGGTTCCACGGACGCACGCTGGGGGCGTTGGCCTTCACAGCGAGCAAGGTGGTGCAGCGGCGCCATTTCACGCCGACAGTACCTTCGGTCACCCACGTGCCGTATCCTGATCCCTTTCGCCCCCTGTTTGCCGGACTCAGCAGCGACGAAGGGGAGGCGGTGGTCCGCTATCTGCGCGATGTCGTCTTCGCAAAAAAGGTCTGCCCCGATGAGGTTGCTGGGGTGTTGGTAGAGCCGATCCAGGGCGAGGGCGGCTATATTGTGCCCCCAGCCTCGTTTTTGCCGGGTCTCCGACAACTCTGTGACGAGTTCGGAATACTGCTCATCCTAGACGAGGTCCAGAGCGGGATGGGCCGAACCGGTAGGTGGTTTGCTGTCGATCACGAGAACGTGCAGCCGGACATCCTTGCTGTGGCCAAAGGCATCGCTTCAGGGATGCCTCTGGGGGTGATGCTCGCGCCACGGTCGCTGATGACCTGGGAGTCAGGCGCTCACGCCAGCACCTTTGGCGGCAATCCGATCTCCTGCGCGGCGGGATTGGCCACTCTGCGGCTTCTTGAAGGTGGTATGATAGCCAATGCCGCGAAGATGGGAGCATTTTTGCAGGAGCGACTGAGGGCGATGATGCCGGGGCATCCTACGATTGGGGATGTTCGTGGTCGGGGATTGATGATCGGGGTAGAGTTTGTGCGGAACCGCCGCAGTAAGCAGCGTGCGCCAGGGCTCCGCAATCAGATCGTCCAAGAGGCCTTCCATCGTGGGTTGCTGTTGCTGGGGGCCGGGCCAAACACCCTCCGGTTCGTCCCGCCTCTCAATGTGACGTGCGAACACATCGAAGAGGCGTTGATGATCTTCGAAACAGCTTTGAGCGCTGTGGAAGCAGGACACGCTGTCTGATGAGCTTATGACCATCGACCTTTACGATTACCGCATCCGTCAGCGAGACCATTTGCTTAGCATTGGGCGGGCAATGGTCTCGCGACTCAACCTTAGGGCCGTGCTGCGCCTGATACTCCAGGCATCGGTGGATATGCTGCAGGGTCAGTCGGGCCTGATCGCGTTACGCGATGACACTGGCGGCTTCAGCTTTCTCGCTAGTTACGGATTGCCCCCCGCGTTGGTCGACGCTTTCGAGCCATTGGTGGCGCAGGTACCGGAGGTCGGCCAGGCCGACGACTTCACGATTCCAGATCTAGCGGAGCGGCTCGGGCAGATCGCTGAGGAGACCGGTCTACTGCTGCGCCAGGTAGTTGCGCTGCCCATGGTTGCCGAACAAGAGCTGTT
>PWVB01000212.1 GCA_003562365.1 Anaerolineae bacterium | reverse complement strand
GCACCGCGACGCTGACGCGCAGCGTGGCGGTCACGGTGGCAGGGGCGCCCACGGCGCGTCTGGATGTGCCCTGGGACAACTACCTGATCACCCGGCGGGACACCTTCGAGATTCGAGGCCGGGCGTGGACGGATACACAGGATCCGGAGTTCCCTGCTGCGCCGGTGCTGAAGCCCATCGTCTACCAGACGGGGTGGGACTACTATCGTGTAGCCTGGGAGGCCGTCGCTGGAGAGGTCTCCTACATCCTGCAGGAATCCGAGGACGCCCACTTCGCTGACGTTCAGACCTACGCACCCACCACGGCGCTCTTCTTGGATATGACGGACCAGGCCGTCGGCACCTACTACTATCGGGTCAAGGCCCGCAATGCTTACGGAGACAGCTTCTGGAGCAACGTCGTATCGGTCACGGTGACCCCAGATCCTGCGGGGCTGCAGGCGGCTGCGGCGCCCGAGGCGGTGCTGGCGGACTACCAGCCGGTGGTGGAGATCAACATCCGGCCGGTGGAGGACGGCAGCGATAACTGGGTAGCGGTGGATGCTGTGACCGCCGGTCTGGGTGACTGGTGGGATTGGACCTATACTTGGGAGGACCTGCCGGAGGAGGACGGGGTAGAGTACCTCGTGCAGGTGCGGGCGCTGGATCTGGCGGGCAACTTCGATGTGGCGCTGGTTGACACCGTGACGGTGACCATCAGCAACGCTGAGACGCCCATCTACCTGCCGCTGATTGCCAGGCGCTGGCCGCCGGTACCCCTGCCGCCGACGCTGAGTGTGCCAAGCAACGATGGCCTGGGGAACTACACGCTCGCCTGGACCTATCCCCACACCCAGTTCACGCCGACCAGCTACGAGCTGCAGGAAGCCACTGACGAGGCCTTCACCAGCCCGACCGTCTTCGCCAACGCGACGTCGCCTCGGGAGTTTACCGGGAAAGAAGCGGGCACCTACTACTATCGCCTGCGCGGGATCAACATCCACGGACCGGGAGAGTGGAGCAACGTCGAGATGGTCGTGGCACAATCTCCTGACTTCTTCGATGACTTCACTAATCCCGACAGTGGCTGGTTTGTCGGCTGGGCTCAGCGTTATAACTGGTACACTGACTACCATGGTAACTACCATGAGGGCTGGCAAGATGTCGCGGAGATGAGCTATCGCGATGGCACCTACCGGATCTACGTCCCGAAGGACTATCGTGCTTACGGAGATGTCGACACCTGGTTCGTCTGGCCCGCGGAGATGGCGCCGCTGCCGGCGGAGATGACGCCGGTGCCCGACAGCTACTGCATCGAGATCCGGGGGCGCGTGGCCAATGGTCGGATCGATGCCAGCGGCGATCCCCAGCCCTATTGGGCGCACTGGGGCATCGTCTTCGGTGCCAATGAGGATCTGAGCACGATCTACACCTTCCAGCTTAACTCTCACAGCAACGTTGGAATCGTCGGTTACCATAATCATGTCTACCCGGGCAACCGGGATCAGCGCCGGCAGCATGAGAATATCGAATTCGGGATCTACGATTGGCCTGGCACGGAAGGCCATTTCTCCGGTTCCTTCGGGGGTGGCATCTTGCATCCGGCGACGCTGCGGGTCGAGGTGGTCGGGCAGGAGGCCCGTTTCTACGTCGATGGGCAGCAGGCCGCGGTGGCTAACATCCCCGGCATGCCCAGAGCGCAGATCGGACTGGTTGGCGGATCATACGAGATCACACCGGTGGAGATCGCCTTCGACTACTTCCACTACGAACCTAACTGCGTCATCACGCCGTGAGGTCTGCCCGCCGCCACCTCACCAGTGCGCTGCGGGTGGCCCTCAGTTTGCTGGCCCTGGCGCTTCTCATCGGCGAGGTGGGAGGCGCCGGGGTGGTGACGGCCTTGCAGGGAGCTGACCTGCGTTTTCTGGTCGGTGCCTGGGTCCTCTTCCTGCTGGGCGTGGTGGTGCGGACCTTTCGATGGCGGGCGCTGCTCCTGGGTTTGGAGCAACGCCCGCCTTCTTGGTGCCCGCCCTTCAGACGCCTGCTACGTCTCTATCTGATCGGCGGCTTCTTTAATACCTTTCTTCCCTCGGGCTTTGGGGGCGATGTGGTGCGCGTCCTGGAACTGGGTCAATCGGGGCGACGCTCAGCGGCGCTGGGCACCGTTCTTGTCGACCGTCTGACGGGCTTGCTCTCCCTGCTGGCGTTGGGCTTGGTGGTGTTGCCCTTCGCCCAGGGCCTTGCGGGCTGGGTCCGCTGGCTCTTCGTAGGGGTCGCAGTGATGGGGCTGGTCGCCGGTGGAATGCTCCTGGAGGGCCGGTGCCTGCGCCGTTTGACGTCCTGGCTGCCTGAGCGGTTCTCGCTGGTCGGTGAGGGCAAGCTGGCCAATCTCTATGCTGCCGTCACCGGCAGCGGTACGCGGGCCATCGGTCAGGCGTTGGCCTTTTCCACCCTGTTCAACCTTATCAACGTCACGATCTACTGGCTTTGCGCGCGGGCGTTGGGTATGGGGCTGGGCTACGGCTTCTACTTTGTCGTCGTGCCCCTACTCTCGCTGACCCTGCTCCTGCCCATCTCGGTGGGTGGCCTGGGTGCGCGGGATTGGGTGGCTCAGCTTTTGCTGACACCCACCGGCATTGCCGGGGCCACCGTGGCTGCCTGGACCCTGTCGGTCTGGGCGGTGACCGTCGCTGCGGAGCTCGTGGGGGGGGGGATCTACCTTGGGCAGGGCCTCGCTGGTCTCGTCCGCCGTGACCTTGGCGACGATCGCTCCCGTCTGTAACCACGACCGCCGCAGGTCTGCAGCCCGTCTCCAAGCCGCAGGGACCCTTCTTGGAGCCCATCCATCCTCACCATGCAGCCGCCTTTCGTCTGTCTTGTTCGGCGCTGGCGCTCGAGGGCCAGCAGCGTGTCTGACTTGTCAAATCTGGCGGTTATGGTACGATATTTCTCGTGTGTGGCCCGCTAGCTCAATTGGGAGAGCAGGGGTCTCTTAAACCCTTGGTTACAGGTTCAAGTCCTGTGCGGGTCATCTGGGCGGCCGCTGTCTCTATCGATAGCAGGGACAGCGGCATTTCCTTTCATCCCCTTGGAGAAGAGTGACGATGATTATCGGAATGGCTCACGCTTGCTTCGTCGTCTCGGATCTTGAGCAGGCCCTCGCTTTCTACCGCGATGGCCTTGGCCTCACCGAGGCCTTTGATTTTGTCAACGATGCCGGACAGCGTCACGGTATCTACTTGCACTTGGGTGGGCGCAATTTCATCGAGCTCTTTGCCGGCAATCCTGACAGGCCGGCCGAGAACCAATCCTACAAGCATATCTGCTTGGAGGTCGATGACCTTGACGCTACCGTGACTGCGATGCGGGCACGTGGTATCGAGGTCAGCGATCCCAAGCTGGGCCGTGACCAGAGCTGGCAGGCCTGGGTCACCGACCCTGACGGCAATCGCATCGAGCTGCACCAGTACACGCCCGAGTCCTGGCAGGCCCCTAGTCTGGCCTAGATCTTGGCCGCTGCCCTCGATGCGTGGTGTCGTGCAGTGGTGCTTACTCCCTGGCGACTTTGAACGGATGTAACTGCATCATCAGGATGCCTGCGGTGGCCAGTGCGAGGCCGATGACGTGCTGGAGACGTAATTGCTCGTCCAGGAATAGCCAAGCCCAAAGCAAGCGCCCACTATGAAACTCACTGAGTGCGGCCAGCAAGACGTTAGCATAGTCGGTCTCCCAGCTCTGACACGAAAGCTGCACCCGCGCTTGGGCCACATTGCCCGCAGCCCTCTCGGCGGGGCCCTTGCCGACCTGCTGTTCTCCAGTAATCCAGACGCCCGCATACCGCTGGGACCGGTGCTTATGAACCACTGAGTCTACTCTGGTGCGCGGATGGCGGACGCCGTCTCCTGTGGCTGCAGATCGATCACCGGCAGTGTGATGTGTACTCCCGGTAGCAGCTGTCTAGGTTGATCGATGGCGAGGTTTCCTAAGCTGCGACGAAAACGGTGGGTTGGCCCTCAAGTCGGGGTTTGGAGAGTTCTAGCCGTTCCGAACGCACCGGTTTGAAGAAAGATGCCACTGCTGCCGCTTTCGATGGTGATCGCCGGGAGAATG
>PWVB01000352.1 GCA_003562365.1 Anaerolineae bacterium | reverse complement strand
TCCTGAAGGCGTTGTTCCTCCACACGATAGACAAAGGTGTCTCCGCACTGCTCACAGGTCAGTAGTTCGTCCTGAAAAGGCATTTGGCATCTCCAATTGTGACTGTGGTGAATAGATGACGCTCGGACAGACGTGCACAATACCATAACTATACGTGTAAATTGCCGTTTGGGCAAGCGCCGTCGCGATCGCACATACCAGACAGCCATTGATTTGCCTTCACGGCAAGGTAAACTCTGGTTATGACGACTCGAGTCGATGCCTTGCAGCGCTGGCTCAATGTACTGGCTATCGCCATCACCGTCCTGGCTTTCCTAGGGCGTGGAGGTGCACCGCCTCAGGATCTGCAGGTCACGCTCAACCGTTTAGGCGCCGGTGAAACCTTTGATTTCGTCTCGTGGACGCTAGAGGCGTTAGCCCGCAAGACTGCCTACAGTCTGCTGGCACCGCAGCGTTTTCTGACTGACGAACAGCAGAGTCGTCTGGTCCTGGAATATCTGGACGACATCCGTGAGGCGAATCGCTTGAGTGGTGAGATCGATCGAATTTACACTGATCCGAACATCGTGGACCCCGATGCTGTTAGTCAGGCGCCTCAGGAGGCTTATGCCGTGCTGCGACAGCGGATGGCGCGGCGTTCTCCGATTGCTGAGGCTATCCTAGAGTCACAGATTGAGTATGTTCTTTCTCAGGCTGAGTTGGGGTGGTTAGCTGCGGTCTTACCGCCGGTTCGGGGAGCATTCACCCCATTGCCGCATATCCTTATCGTGTCGCCTCGAAAGACCATTGAGAGCGTCTACCAGCGGCAGCTCGTAGCAGGCTTGACCGCAGCTGAGCAAGCAGAAATTGAAGCACGGATCACTGAGGTCCTTCCTGATTACTCGGCGTACGTGACGAGGATTGGTGGGCTCGCATCCTATCCGGCTATGCTGCTTGAGTCAAGTTCGATTGCCTGGGTTGCCGATGTCTTGGCTCACGAGTGGACGCACCATTACTTGTCTTTCTATCCTTTGGGTTGGTACTATATGCGTAGCGGTGAGACTCGGACGATCAACGAGACGACCGCCACTCTGATGGGGGAATGGGCAGGGCAGGAAGTGCTTCTGAGGTTCTATGAGCCGCTTGTCACGGAGGCCAAAGCTTTGCCTAGTCCCCTTGCTGTCGAGCCACACAAAGCAGAGGCGGACGCTGAACGCTTTGACTTTCGGGCGGAGATGCGTGATACGCGTGTTGTTGTGGATCGACTGTTAGCTGAAAACCGAATCGTGGAAGCTGAATGGTATATGGAGGCTAGACGTCGTTACTTCGTTGCCAACGGATATCGTTTGCGCCGCCTCAACCAAGCCTACTTCGCGTTCCACGGCGCCTATGCCAGCGGACCTGGGGCAGCTGGGGCGGATCCTATCGGCCCATTGGTACAGCGGGCCTGGGCGTTAAGCGAGACTCCCGGTGCGTTCCTGCGGCGGATGGCGCCGATCACCAGCCTGCAGGAGCTTCGGCTCCTGGTGGACAGTTGAAGGGGCTTCGTTGATCTACCCCTTCGATATGGTATAATCTCACTCGATCTTCAAGACATGAGGTTGAGGTAACGATTGTTTAACCCAATTGACGCTCTGCTGGGACTTTTCTCCCTTGACATTGGCATTGACCTGGGAACGGCAAATACCCTGGTCTATGTTCGGGGCAAAGGAATCGTTAGCAATGAACCATCCTGGGTGGCTCGGGATCGATATAGTCGCAGAATTCTCGCTGTGGGTGCCGAAGCGAAGGAAATGGTCGGCAAGACGCCGGCGAATATCATCGCCGTTCGCCCTCTGCGCGACGGTGTGATCTCGGAGTTTGACGTCACTGAGGTGATGTTACGACACTTTATCCGGAGAGCACACGAGCAGCTTCTGATACCTTATCCGCGCCCCCGGGTGGTCATCGGGATCCCGAGCGGGGTCACTGAGGTTGAGAAGCGCGCGGTGCACGACGCGGCTCTGGAAGCCGGTGCACGAGAGGCCTACTTGATCGAGGAACCGATGGCGGCGGCTCTAGGTGCTGGCCTACCAGTGACAGATCCTCAGGGAAGCATGATCGTGGACATTGGTGGTGGTACCACGGAAGTGGCGGTCTTCGCGCTCAAGGGTATTGTGGTCAGCCGCAGTCTGCGGATCGCCGGTGATGAGCTGGACGAGGACATCGTCCAGTACGCGCGGCAGAAGTACAATCTTGCAATCAGTGAGCGTATGGCCGAACGGATTAAGATCAACATCGGCTCGGCGTATCCTTTGCCCGAGGAGCGAACGATGGCGATGCGCGGGCGCAACCTGATCACGGGCCTGCCGGAAGAGATCGAAATCAGCAGTATCGAGATTCGTGAGTCTTTGGCAAGGTCGGTCAACATCATCGTGGATCTGTTGCGGGATGCGTTGGATGAAACGCCGCCTGAACTGGTCTCGGATCTTATGGAGACGGGCATCTGTCTGGCCGGCGGCGGTGGGCAGCTCAAGGGTTTTGCGGAGCGGATCAGTGAGGAGACGCACATTCGGGGCTGGGTGGCTCAGAGCGCCCTGACGTGTGTTGCTCGGGGTGCTGGCATGATCTTGGAGAACTTTGAGGTCCTCAGGGCGACTCTAGCTTCAGAGGATGGCTGGCGGCCCGGGGGGTCAGCGTCTTGGTAGCCCCCATCGTCTTGGCTAGAAGCGCGGTTTGTGATACAGGTGAGATCCTTGGAGTTGTATAGTGGGACGCAAGGAAGGTCCTTGGCTAGCCTGGATACTGCTCCTGCTGGCGCTTGTGCTCATCGTGCTCAGCGAGGCCGGCACCCTAAACCCTCTGGAAAACATCCTCAGCTACGTCGTCGCGCCACTTGAGAGGGGCGTATCGACCGTCGTCAGCTACCTCAACGTCTTTACCCGTTCGACCCGCGATGCTCAGGCCCTACAACAGAGAGTGGATGAGCTCCAGAAGGCCAATGATGCGTTGGTTCAGGAGAACTTCCGGCTGCGGGAGTACCAGGCGGAGAATGAGGAGTTGCGTCGACAGCTAGATTTCCGTCGCGAGAACCCCACCTATGGTCAGGTTGGAGCCGATGTAGTGGCTCGGGGCTGCGAAGTGTTTCCGTGCGGAGACGTTGTAGGCCAGGACACCAATCCGTATCTGCGGTATGTGATCATCAGTGTTGGATCTAGGGATGGCGTCGCTGTGGGTATGCCGGTGGTGACGGGCGGGGCGGCAATGGTGGGGCGGATCGCCCGAACTTCGCCCACATTGTCATACGTCCAGTTGCTCAACGATCCGGCTAGCCGTGTAGCCGCGATGTTGCAAGAATCGCGGATCACCGGAATCCTGGAAGCGACGGAGGAAGGGCAGCTGGTGATGACAAACATTCTTCCAGATGAGGAGGTCAATGAGGGTGAGACGGTTATCAGCTCCTCAATTGGTGCTCTACTTCCCCGTGGGCTGATCTTAGGGCAGGTCGAGCAGGTCAGCTATCAGGCATCGGAGCTCTTTCAGCGGGCGGTCGTGCGGCCGGCGGTGGACTTTCGTCGTATTGAGGCGGTTTTGGTGATC
Source organism: Anaerolineae bacterium (assembly GCA_003562365.1). Taxonomy (GTDB): domain Bacteria; phylum Chloroflexota; class Anaerolineae; order B4-G1; family SLSP01; genus PWVB01. The sequence goes on along the minus strand of PWVB01000352.1, from coordinate 11,397 downwards.
ACCGAATTTCCGCAGCCGAACTTGGAGGAAATCGAAGGCCCATGAGCCTCTACTACGGCATCCCCATACTCCTCCTGGCGGCGGTGGTGCAGAGTACGTGGCTTAACGGTGTCCGAATTATTGGCGGTAGGCCCGAGCTGGTGCTGCTTTTGGTAGTAACCTGGTCGATCATCCGCGGAGCAAAGGAGGGGGCGCTCTGGGGATTTGTGGGCGGTATCTGCTACGATATGCTCGCTGGTAGCGGCTTGGGTTTGTGGACGCTGTCGATGACGGCGGTTGGGCTGATTGCTGGACAGCCGTGGGTCCACGCGCTGGGACCGACGCTGATTCGTCTGGCTTTGATGTCGGTGTTTGGCACGTTGCTTGGTCATCTGCTGCTTCTGGGGTCTATGGGCCTGCTCGGCTATTCTGTGCAGGTGGGCCGCGCCATCCTGGGCGTTGCCGGCCCGGCGGCTTTCCTGAACTTCCTGCTGTCGCCCTTTGCTTTCACCTTCCTCGTGTGGTTCCATCGGCGCTCAAGCTCACGCCACGGAGGGTTCGCGGCATGAGTGGCTGGTTGGGTCTTCGAAAACCTCGCGCTCACGGACCGGTCACGGTCCACCGACGGGCAACTGAGGAAGGTGCCTCGCGTCCTCCTTGGATTGTTCAGGCCCCGCGGGTTGCGCTTGTTGGCTGGGGAATCATTGTCATTCTTGGCCTTTTCGTGATCCGCCTCTGGCAGTTGCAGTTCCTGGAAGGGGGATCCTGGCGGGCACGGGCCGAGCAGCAGCAGAGCCGCTTGGTCACCATTAGCCCGCCGCGGGGTGTGATCTACGATCGAAACCATGAGATCTTAGTGCGCAATGTCCCCGCTTACAATGTAACGGTGATCCCTGGGAACCTGCCACGGGATGCCGAACGGCGTCGGGCGGTGTTGATGCGGCTTGCCGATCTTCTGGAGGACGTTGAGTACAGTACGAGAGAAGGACTAGATCACCCCGAATATCGTAAGGAGATCGGTGCTGTGGGCCGCTCCGATTTTCCACCGGTCGGGGTAGCGCCGAGGCCAGGTTTGCTGGAGATGGTGCAGCAAGTGCAGTTCTTAGAGCCTTTTGCGCCAGTGGTAGTGAGTCAGAATGTGGAACGGGACCTGGCGTTGCTGATTGCCCAAGAGGCAGATGTCACCATGCCCGGTGTGGACATCGAGATTGTCTCCCGCCGAAGCTATGCGCATGGGGAGCTGCTCTCGCAAATCCTCGGGTTTGTGGGCCCGATACCTCCGGAGCGGGTCGAAGAGTTTGAGCAGAAGGGCTACAATCCCAACGTCGACCGGATTGGCTATGCTGGGGTAGAGGCGCAGCTAGAGGAACTAATGCGCGGCATACCGGGACGCAGGCTGATCGAGAAGAACGTGCTGGGAGAAGAGTTACGGGTTCTCAGTGAAACCCCGCCGAGCCCGGGTGACAGTGTCTATTTGACGATAGACGTGGAGTTGCAGCGCGTTGCTGAGGACGCACTGAGACGGGGTCTTGTCGAGCACGGCTCGCCGCGGGGAGTTGTGGTGCTGCTGGACCCTCGGGATGGACAAGTTTTGGCACTTGTGAGCTTGCCTACCTACGACAATAATATGTTCAGTGGCAGACTCGATGAGGCCGAATACGAGCAGCTACTGGATGATCCGCATCGTCCTTTCATCAACCACGCGATCGCCGACCAGGTTCCGCCGGGTTCGGTCTTCAAGATCGTTCCGGCTGCCGCTGCACTTCAGGAGGGTGTTGTCAACCGCTTCACCACGTTGAACTGCCCTGGCCTGATGTATCTACCCAACCAATTTGCACCTGATGATCAGAGCCTGGCTCAGCCGTTCTGGTGCTGGATTCATCTGCAGGCTGGAATCGGTCATGGTCCCGTGAATGTCGTCGATGCGCTAGCCCAATCGTGCGACATCTACTTTTATCAAGTGGGGGGAGGGTTGGAGGCGACGGACTTCAGGGGCCTGGGGGTAGAACGCTTGGCGGAGTACTCGCGGCAGTTCGGCTTTGGTACCTCAAGCGGGCTCGACCTGCCTGGCGAGGCCGGGGGGCTGGTGCCAACGCCACTCTGGAAGCGCGAGAACTACCAGGAGACCTGGACAACGGGGAACACTTATAATTTCGCTATCGGACAGGGCGATTTACTGGCTACGCCGCTGCAAATGGCGAACGCTTTCGCCGTGGTCGCTAACGGTGGAGTGCTCTATGAGCCGCGGATCATCCATCACGTGCAGGATGCGACCGGTCAGGTGATTCGGCCCTTTGAACCGGTGGTGCGGAACGTTGTGGATGTGGATGAGACGGTCTGGCAGATCGTCCGCGAGGGACTCGATATTGCAGTCTCCGCCACGGGTACAGGGCGACGGGCGCTGCTTGACGATTTGGGTATCAACTTAGCAGGCAAGACCGGTACCGCTGAGTACTGCGATGACATTGCGCTCAAGGCCGGACGTTGTGATGTCGCTTTTGACGAAGTCCTGCCTACCCACGCGTGGTTTGTGGCGTATGCTCCGGAGGAAGCACCTGAGATCGTCGCTCTGGTGTGGGTCTACGATGGCGGTGAGGGCTCTTTGGCGGCTGCGCCAGTGGTGCAGGAGATCCTGGATTTCTACTTCCGCCGCCAGTTAGGGCTGCTGGAGGACGAGGCACTGCAGCCAGAGGATGGAGCGCCAGCACCAGAGCCAGCCGCACCAGAAGAGCCCGCTCTGCCTGCGCCAGTGGAGCCGGCGGCGGTGCAACCTGAATCCTAGAGCTGATGCTGGTTCGAAGGTGCGTCCGCGGCGGACTGTGCCCAGGGCGCCGCGGATGAGACAGGTCCGCCAGGCATCGTTCTCCGTGCGAGATGGGCTGGCCTGGCTGCTCATTCTCACTGCAGGCGCGATATGGGGGCTGGGCGCTGTTCGGACCCTGGCCTATGAACTCAACTGCGGCTTCTGCTATGGGATGCTCGGAGCCCTTGCCGGCGCGCTGTTGGGTAGCGCTGGCGCGTTAGTGCTGGGCTCCCGTCTTGCGCGCGGTTCCTCTGTAATCGCCGTTGCGCCTCAGTTCCTGCCGCTTTGCCTTCCCCTTTTCGATCTAATGCGCACCATACATCAGCCATGGCGCGGGCCGATTCTGCTTCTCGGTGCGCCGCTGGTGATGCTGTTTACACAGATAAGCTTGTCGAAGTGGGCCTGGTTGGGCGGCGCTGTTCTGCTCCCGCTCTTGGTCTATCTGCCCGACCTTTCTCCTTATGTGGGACGGGCCGACACCTTCGAGTTCCAGGTGATTGGACCTCACCTTGGAATCGCACACCCGAGCGGATATCCGCTTTACACGCTGATCTGCAAGCTGTTCTCCTGGATCCCCCTGGGGTCCATCGCTTGGCGGATCAACCTGAGTGCTGCGGTCTTTGCTGCCTTGGCTGCGGGATTCCTGTATCTGGCGTTGGTGGAGGGTCGCGGGAGCGGTGAAAGGAATTGGCATCATCCGCTGGCTCTTGGAGCCGCTCTGACACTGGCTTTCTCGCCCACGCTCTGGTCGCGCTCTATTGAGGCCGAGGTCTATTCCCTCAACGCCTGCCTGGTGGCGCTTGCCTTGTGGTTGGCAGTTCGCTGGCACAGTGGTCGTTTGGAGGACCATCGGGCGTTGCCAGCGTTCGGCCTGCTTATCGGTGTGGGGATTTCGTCACACCTCACCCTTGGGGCGTTGGGGCTGCTGGTCGTAGCAGGCTTGGTCGTGCGACGTCTCAGACCTCAGTTGCGCGTCTGGGCATTGTCGGTGGGACTAGGGGTGTTGGGGTTGTTGTTCTACGCCTACATCCCTCTGCGTTGGCCGGCCGTCACCGGTGGCGAGGTGATGTCCTGGACAGAGTTCTGGCGGTTCGTGACTAATGCGGAGTCGGTTGGGGCACTGCGTCCCTTGGCGTTCTACCAGGATCCAAGACGATGGCTGTTGGTCATCCGACTGCTGCAGGCTCAGGTTGGCGGCGCTGGTCTAGTCCTGGCATTGGCCGGTCTCGCTCGGATTGGGCGGCATCACATCACGCTAGCAGTGGGCCTGGTCGGTGCGTTTGCGGCGTGGGTGTGGTTCAATCTGAGCTTCTATGTTGCGGATCCTGACTACTCGGCGTTTCTGATTCCCGCGCACGTGGTGCTGGTCTTCTGCCTGGGCTACGGGGCCCTCGAGATTGGACGCGTTCTACGCCGTCGACAGGGCGTGTGGCAGATGATGTTTGTCACGTTGTTTCTACTGCTACCCCTCAGCCGACTGTGGCAGACAGGGCCCGACCTGGATACGATTGCTGAAGGTCGTGCCGATGAGGCTTGGGGGAGGTATGTGCTGCAGCTTCCGCTAGCTCGGGACGCCACAGTGCTTGCTGACAGTGAGAAGTTCCCCCCGCTCTACTACCTTCAACAAATTGAGGGCGTGCGCCGCGATCTGGAGATGGTTACGCACTTCAGCGAGGCACAGTATCGTGATGCCTTGACGTCGCGTCTGGCGGCCGGGCAACAGGTCTATCTTGCCCGCTATCTACCTGGTATGGACGAGTATGGGGTCAGCTCGATGGGCCCTCTGGTGGCTGTAGCACCGCCTTCACTGAGTGGCACAAGCCCTTTATCGGGGATGCCGTTTGGGGACGTGATGTGGCTCACTGGGTACACGCTGGAGCGTGATCCCCTGGGACTTCCGCAGCATCATCTGACGTTGACGTGGCACGTCCTGGATGCCATGGATGATGACCTTGAGGTTCGACTCAGGCTGGTGCATCCACTGGACGGGCGTCCTGTGTGGGAGGCGCGTCGAGGGCGTCCGGTTAGCGGCTATACCATCACGCCGGCCTGGCAGGTGGGTTGGACGGTCGATGACTATCATGCTCTGAGGTGGCCGGATTGGCTTCCATCCGGGTCCTACACGTTGGAAGTGGGCCTCTTTGTACGCTTCGAAGATCGCGGGCTGCCCGTCGCCGGTGGTGAGCGTATGTGGCACCCGCTGCGTACGGTGAGCATTCCCCAGCAGCTTCCTGGTGCATTGCCGCACCGGTTGAGCGTTCTATTTGGCCGACATCTGCGACTGGTTGGACACCGTCTGCCGAATCAGGTAGAGGCCGGTAGCGCAGTCGATCTGGACCTGGCTTGGTTATGCCGCAGCGGTGAGGCTAGGAGCGGCTTGGTTGAGTTCGCTTGGACTGCTGTTTCTCAGGATGATGCTGTGGCCGGTAGGACGATGGTGCTGCATCAGGCAGGGCACGAAGGCGCGGAGCTCTGTGGTGGTGCGCACTCCGGTGCCGTCGTGCGGCGCTATGCTCTACAGGCTCCAGAGGAGCCGGGGCACTACCGCCTGGGGTTGGGCTGGGGTGAGGATGCTGGACAAGAGATTCGCTGCCACTGGTTGGGGCGGCCGGTGTCCACCTGTCCGGTTGGGTCAGTCACCGTGACTGCGGCCGACGCTGGTTTGGCCAACTTTGGTGGCCGCATCCTTCTCCTGGATGCTTCTATGGATGCCGATGGTGTCCTCGCTGGTGGGCAACTGCGTGTCGATCTACGGTGGCGCGCACTGCGGGAGATGGCCGAAAATTACACCGTCTTTGTGCAAGTGATGGGGCCTGATGGCCGACTATATGGACAGGTAGACAGTTGGCCCGTCCAGGGCGCACACCCTACCGCTGATTGGCAATCAGGAGCCGAGATACCAGATCCCTACAGTCTCTATGTGGATCACGGTGGCCCTGCAGGTGAGTATCGAGTTATCGTGGGCTGGTATCTGCTCGGCGATATGTCGCGACTGCCGCTGCTAGGGTCGACGGGCGCGGAGGTCGGAGACTATTACGTGGTTGGCACCTTCTCAGTCCCCTAGACCGTACTCGCCAGCTCTCCCCCGGCGTTATCTTGCACCAACACGATTTCCCCCTTGACACGGTTCTCTTTTGATGTATTATTTAGCATACTAATGATTAGACGGCTAACTAAATGACGGAGATGAGTGGATGAATGATAATCTGGCCGCACCCTCATTGAGTAAGCTGCTGATGCAGGTGTTTAAACTGCACCGGACGCGGATTCATGCAGTGCTGGATGTTTTGGGTCTGCATCGCGGGCAAGCGTTTGTGCTCGGTGTGTTGGGGCAGCACGATGGGCTGTCGCAATCCCGCCTGGCGGAGAAGATGCTAGTACAGCCGGCGACGGTCACCGACATAGTTCAGAGAATGGAGCAGGCTGAGCTGGTCGTGCGCCGCACAGACCCTCTGGATCAGCGGATATCACGGGTCTATCTCACTGCCGCCGGACAGGCACTGGAGGCGCCATTGCGTCGGGTATGGGAGGATCTAGAGGCCGAGACCTTTCGCGGCTTCAGTTCGGAGGAGAGGATCGCAATGCATCAGTTTCTACGGCGGATGGTTGACAATCTTGCTGACGTTGATCCGGCGGCACCGTGTGTCGAGGATGTCGCCGACGTCACTCCCGTGGATGAAGATGGAGAAATCGAATGAGTGCATTGAAACGCATGTTTGTCTTCGTAGCGCCGTATCGGCGCGACGCACAGCTGGCCCTGCTTCTGCTATTGGGTGTGGTGGCAGCTGATCTGGGTATCCCGCGTCTAACGCAGCATGTCATTGATCAGGGTATCGGGCGGCTCGATCTGCAGGTCATCCTTGTGACCTCGGTGCTGATGCTAGGTGCAGCTGTGCTGAGCGCGCTCTTCGCCATTGGCAATACGATTCTGTCGGTGAGGGTTGGGCAGAACCTGGGTGCTGATCTGCGCAGCGCTATCGTGGGCAAGGTTCAGACCTTTGCGTTTGGCAATCTTGATCAGCTGCAGACTGGTGAGCTGATCGTGCGTGCCACCAGTGACGTCACCCAAGTCCAGATGGTCTTTACGATGGGGCTGCGGATAATGACGCGGGCACCGCTGTGGCTGTTGGGCAGTGTCATTATGCTGGCTGTCAACAGCCCAGCGCTGGTGCCTCTGATGCTGGTGCTCATGGTTTTAGTGTTGGCGCTAATCTTATTCTTCCTTTTCAAGGCTCGACCGCTCTTTCGCGTGGTGCAGGAAAAACTGGATCGCCTGAACCAGGTGCTGCAGGAGAATCTGGCGGGTGTCCGCGTCGTTAAAGCGTTCGTGCGAATGGATCACGAGAACCAGCGGTTTGGAGACGCCAACATTGACCTGACCGACCAAGGCATCAAGGTGATGGCGATGCTGGCCTTTCTATTTCCCACGCTGATCCTCATCATTAACCTGGGGATTGCTGGCGTTATCTGGATCGGAGGAAGCCGTGTCGTCTTGGGCACGTTCACGGTTGGAGAGATCGTGGCTTCGTTCAACTATCTGGTCTTCTCCTTGTTTCCTATGGTGATGTTAGCCGGGATGATGGCACCGCTGTCTGCAGCCGACGCATCAGCCGGTCGCATCTTTGAGGTGCTGGATAGCGAACCGCACGTTCAAGATCGGGGATCCGCAGCGGGACAGAAGAGTGTGGCGAACCTTGGACAGGCCGCTGCAGAAGTTATCTTCGAGGACGTCTGCTTCAGTTATGATGGTGAAGAGTGCCTGGAGCCCGTGTTGAGTCACGTGAGTCTGGCGGTGGAACCTGGTCAGACAGTGGCCGTCTTAGGGGCGACTGGCTCGGGTAAGTCCACGTTGATCCATCTCATCCCGCGATTCTATGAGGTAAGCAGCGGCAAGATCAAGCTCGACGGCACTGATATCCGCGAGCTGCCGCTCGATGTGTTGCGGAGTCAGGTCGGCATCGCGATGCAGGAGGCGGTGCTCTTCAGTGGCACGATTCGCGATAACATCCGCTACGGTCGCCCAGATGCCAGTGATGACGAGGTTGTCACGGCGGCGCGGGCCGCACAGGCTCACGACTTCATCACCCAGTTACCGGCTGGCTATGATACACAGTTGGGGCAGCGAGGAGTGAATCTTTCGGGGGGGCAGAAGCAGCGTATCTCGATTGCCCGGGCCCTACTGGTGCGCCCTCGGATATTGATCTTGGATGACAGCACCAGCGCGGTTGATTTCGAGACCGAGGCTCGGATTGAGGCGGCACTCGAAGAGTTGCTGCAGGATGAGTTTACCCGCAGCACGACGGTTTTCGTGGTGGCTCAGCGCATCAGCACCGTTCTGAATGCGGATCAGATTGTGGTCCTGGACCGTGGTCGGGTGGCTGCTATCGGTGCTCACGAGAAGCTGATCACAAGCAGTCAGATCTATCGTGAGATCTATGAGTCTCAATTAGGGAATGGCGTGAATCCCCACGTCGGCTTGGTGCCGGCGGATGCTGGAGACGGGAGGGGCTGAGGCGATGGTAAAAAAGCAAGAGCTGTCTAACGACGGTGGTGCAGTGCGAAGCGATCACAATGGTAATGAGGATGGATCAAAGGGCAAAGAGCCGCCGGCAGCTTCGGTGCCTGGTCCCGGTGGGCGCGGTCGCGGGGTCCGCATTGAGAAGGCAAAGGATGTCAAGGGGACTCTAGCGCGCCTGTTAGCGTATCTTAAGCCGTTCCGGGTGGCCTTGGGGATAGTGATCCTGCTGGTCGTGGTCAGTGCAGTGCTGGATCTCTTGGCGCCAGCGTTGATGGGGCAGGCGATCGATGTCCTGATTGATACGCGAGATATGTCGGCGGTGCTTCGGATCTTGGGCCTGATGCTCGGGCTCTACCTGACCTCCTGGGGGGCAGGCCTAGTCCAGGGCCTGCTGGTCGCACATTTCTCACAACGTGCAATGCAGGGGCTGCGGCAGGAGCTCTTCGAGCACATCCAGACGCTATCGCTGAGTTTCTATGATCGTCATCCTCACGGCGAGCTGATGAGCCGGCTAACAAACGATATGCAAGCGATCAGCTCGGTGCTAACTCAGAATGTGACGTCGCTCATCTCTGGTTTCCTCACGTTGGCCGGCGTGGTCGTTATGATGTTTCTTATCAACTCCTGGCTGGCTTTGGCCTCTATGGTGGTGTTGCCGGCTATGCTGGGTTTGGTCGGCTTTGTGGGAAAACGCACGCGTACCGGCTTCCGCGAGTATCAGATGCAGCTAGGGGTGCTTAATGGTCAGCTGGAGGAGATGTTTAGCGGGCAGAAGGTCATCCTGGCTTTTGGCCAAGAGGGCGCGGTCCTGGACTCCTTTGAGCGCAGTAACCATCTGGTTCGGGATGTCGGCACGAGAGCAATGACGTATTCGTTGCTGGTGCCTCCCCTGATGGGCATTATGAGCAACGCCAACGTAGCCATCATCGCTGGCCTGGGCGGCTGGATGACGCTACAGGGGCTGGCGACGGTCGGGACGATTGCGGCATTCTACAACTACTCGCGACGCTTTGCCGCACCACTACGGCAGCTTGGTGATCTATACAATCAAATGCAGTCGGCCATCGCTGGCGCAGAACGAATCTTCGAGGTTCTTGATGAGCAGCCCGAGATCTCCGATACGCTAGATGCACAGGGACTGGAGGAAATCCGGGGCGAGGTCGTCTTCGATAGGGTTCAGTTCAGCTACGTACCTGGCGTGCCGGTCATCAAAGGCATGAATTTTCGTGCCGAGCCGGGTCAGACTATTGCGCTGGTCGGGCCGACCGGGGCCGGCAAGACGACGATGGTCAACCTGTTGTCCCGATTCTATGATATTGAGGATGGCGAGATCCTGGTCGATGGCACTCCTATTCGGGCCCTCCAGAAGCACACCTTGCGCCGCAGACTGGGGGTTGTGTTGCAGGATACCTTTCTCTTCTCCGACACTGTGATGGAGAACATCCGCTACGGACGCTTGGATGCTACGGATGACGAGGTCGTCACGGCCGCAAGGCTGGCCAATGCCCATCAGTTCATTGCGCGTCTGCCTCAGGGCTACCAGACTAAGCTCTCCGAGCGCGGCAGCAACCTCAGCCAGGGGCAACGGCAGCTGCTAGCAATCGCCCGCGCGGTGCTGGCTGACCCGGCAATTCTGATTCTGGACGAGGCAACGAGCAGTGTGGACACTCGGACCGAGGTGCAGATCCAAGCGGGGCTGTTGCGTTTGATGGAAGGCCGCACCAGCTTCGTGATTGCCCACCGGCTCAGCACGATCCGAGACGCCGACCAGCTACTTGTGATCGATGGGGGAGAGATCATCGAACGGGGCAGTCACGAGGACTTGCTGGCCAAAGGGGGCTTCTACTACAATCTTTATGCAAGCCAGTTCAAAGGTAGGACGGAACTGCTAGCTGTCGGCGAAGCGGCTGACTGACATTTGTGTTGTAGTGCCCTATCGCCCGTTTTGTGCTGTCTAGTGCCGGTGTTACTCGACGTGCGCGACAAAACGATTGGTGAAGGCCGTGGTTACGTCGATGGGACGAGCGATGGCCTCGTACTGGAGCAACGACTCGAGGAGCGCTGACCACTGAGCTTCAGTCTGCCAGCCGATGCCGTGTCTATCGGTCAGCGGGCTGCGAGCTGCGCTGAGTTCTGTGTCCAACATATAGCGCATATGGTCGCGGTCTGCGTCCGGTCCGGTGTGCTGAAGTACAGTTTCAACTGCTTCCTGCGGATGCATCTCAGCGTAGGCGATCCCGCGCAGCGCCGCGCGCATAAAGCGGGTCAAGCGCTCCGGATCTAGCTCAATGATGGACTCGGTGGTCACATAGGTCAGCCCCATTGTGGGGATGCCGTAGTCGGCAGCCTCCCACAGGTTAAGATGGTAGCCCCAGCTCTGCAGCCGGTAGGGCTCGTTGGAAGTGAAGACAGGATAGACGTCGACTAGGCCCTCCACTAGCAGCCGTGGATCAAAGCCGACGTTGATCAGCTCTACATCGCTTTCGGAGAGACCGGCCTCGTCAAGAAGTGCAAGCAGATCGGGCGGGGGAGTGCCCTTGAATCCGATCTTCCTGCCCTGCCAATCGTATATGCTATGAATGCCGCTTTCAGCCAGGGCGACAAACGCCTGTTGCCCGCGCTGTCCAATCAGACCGATAGAGACCAGCGGCAGACCGGGATCGGCGCGACGCTTGAGCAGAACGGCGGCATCTTGCGTTGTGATATGGGCCCTCCCTGCGACGAGGAGCTGCAGGTGTTCACCTCCGCCACCGGAGTGCCGGATCTCGACCTCGAGTCCTTCGTCGGCGAAGAACCCCTGCTCCTGCGCGACGTAGACACCGACAAAAGGCAAGCTTGCCTGCGGGCGGTAGCCGGCAACAAAGACGAGTGGGCCGTTTGATGGAGGGCTCAGATGTGCGCATCCCGCAAGCGACAGACTGAGAAGCACAAAGCTTAACATGTTGGCCATGCATCGGGTTTTACCGGTCACAGTTACCTGGTTTACCAAACTGTGCCAACTTGACACGGTTTGGAAGGCTGCCTTTCTGCAGCCATATTTTCACGTTTCGACGCAGATTGCTCCGAAGAGTCTGATATCTGCTCCCCGTGCGTTTTA
>PWVB01000373.1 GCA_003562365.1 Anaerolineae bacterium | reverse complement strand
GGATTCATCTGGGGCAACTGCCGAGTTACGCGCCCGATCTGAACCCCGATGAGGGGGTGTGGAACGATCTGAAACGGGTGGAACTGGGCAATGTCTGTTGTCATCATCTCGCTGAGTTACGGGACGAGCTGCGCAAGGCGATTGCGCGCCTGCGACACAAGGTATCTGTCAGTCAAGGTTTCATCCGCCAGGTCTATCCAGATCTCATAGTTGGCTCTACTGAAAAAAGGTCGCGAAGCAGGGAAAATCTCAGCTTTACCCACTACATATGCCGTTTTTTGTCTTATAAAACACAATATATGGGGCGTGCCGCTGACGCGCCTACCTTTTTACAGGGGAGCCATAGTTAGCTAGTTTTATCAGGATCAGTAGGGGCATAGGTCTCCTCCGCGGCGTAGCCTGTTTCCCTTACCGTATTTTTGAACAGCCAGCCTGTTGACACACATGTGCTTTCCGTTAAAATGCCTGCATCCCAGCCTAGATCCAAAAGAAGAGGATAAGGGGAGCTATGACCGAAGCTTGGACCAGCGAAAAGATCCGACAGACCTTTCTTGACTATTTCGAGGCGCGGGATCATACCGTCGTCCCCAGTGCAAGTCTCGTGCCGCAGGACGACCCTACACTTCTGTTCACCAATGCGGGAATGAATCAGTTCAAGGACGTCTTTTTAGGCACCGGTACCCGGCCCTACACGCGCGCCACTGACACCCAGAAAGTGATGCGCGTCGCCGGAAAACACAATGATCTGGAGGACGTCGGTCGGGACGGCACCCACCACACGCTCTTCGAGATGTTGGGAAACTGGTCTTTTGGCGACTACTATAAGAAGGAAGCCATTGCGTGGGCGTGGGATCTCCTCACCCGAGTCTACGGCTTGGCATCCGATCGCCTGTGGGCAACTTTTTTCAAGGATGACGAGGGGGATCTCGGCATCGACGAAGAGGCAGTTCACCACTGGCGCGCGACCACCATCGATCCCCGACACATCCTTCCTTTCGGCCGTAAGGACAACTTCTGGGAGATGGGCGATACCGGCCCCTGCGGTCCCTCCAGCGAGATCTTCTACGATCGTGGTCCAGCAGCCTGCGACAGGCAGACTATCGCTGATCATGTCTGCCGAGTGAACGGTGATTGCGAGCGCTTCACCGAGGTCTGGAATCTCGTCTTTATCCAGTATAATCGCCACGCTTCCGGCGACCTGGAGCCACTACCGGCCCAGCATATCGACACAGGTTTGGGATTTGAGCGGCTTGTGGCTCTATTGCAGGATCAGACATCCAATTACCGCACCGATCTGTTCTGGCCGATCATCGAGCGGGTTCAGGTGCTGGTAGGGCAGACAGATGCTCAACGTGAGGCCAGCCTCGTACCGTATCGTGTCATTGCTGACCATATCCGTGCTGTCACCTTCCTGATCGGCGATGGTGTCCTGCCGGCCAATGATGGGCGCGGTTACGTGCTGCGGATGATCCTGCGGCGGGCTGTGCGCTTCGGGCGTACACTGGGCTTCACCCAGCCCTTTATGTCTGAGTTGGCCGACATCGTCGTGCAAAAGATGGGTCAAGTCTTCCCCGAGCTGCCTGCTCGAATCGACTTCATCAAGGCCACGATCCTGGGAGAAGAGAAGCGTTTCCTGCGAACGCTGGATCAGGGACTAGGACGTTTGGAAGAGATTATTGATGAGGTCAAGACAGAGGGCGCCACGGAGATTCCGGGCGACCAAGCTTTCTTCCTCCACGACACGCTGGGACTACCGTTCGAAGTCACGCGCGACATCGTCTTAGAGCACGGGTTGACCATCGACGAGGCCGGATATCAGGCCGAACGCGAGGCGCAGCGCGCCCGGGGCCGTGCCGCTGGTGCCTTTGAGCTAGAAGCTGACGTCCACGCACAGCTCTACCCGCAGCTGCAAGCTTGGATTCAGAGTCAGACACCAAAATGGGAGCTGGCCTACGATCCCTACGGCGCCCTAGAGGTGGGGACTCGGGTCGTCGCGTTGCTCTGTGACGACCAAATTGCCACCATTGCACAGGAGGGTGATACACTCGAGCTCGTGCTTGCCGACACCTGCTTCTATGTGGAGTCAGGCGGGCAAGTCTCTGATACGGGGCGCATCACGGGGCCCGACTGGGAGATGACTGTCACAGAGATGCGCCGCCCCATAGAGGGCTTGATCATCCACGTGGGACACGTCATCCGTGGCACTCCCCGTGTGGGCGATGCAGTCACCGCCCAAGTGGATGAGGTACGCCGACGGGATATTATGCGCAACCACACAGCAACCCACCTGTTGCATCGAGCCCTTCGTGAGGTACTTGGCAGCCACGTGCAACAGGCTGGCTCAGTCGTCGCACCGGATCGACTGCGCTTTGACTTCAACCACAATGCGCCGATGACTGCAGCCCAGCGGGCAAGGATCGAGCAGATCGTTACCGAGGTCGTCCTAGCTGATGAATTGGTGACCTCGCGGCAGGAATCTTATCGCGAGGCGCTGTCACAAGGCGTAATCGCCCTGTTCGAAGAGAAGTACGGAGAGACCGTCCGTGTCCTGCGCGTTGGCGAACCGGCGCACCCCTTGAGCGAAGAGCTGTGTGGTGGCACTCACGTCGCCCGAACCAGTGAAATTGGGGCTTTCCTGATTTTGGATGAGGAGGGGATCGGTGCCGGGGTTCGTCGCATTGAAGCCGCGACAGGTCGGGGCGCTCTAGATGCGGTACAGACGCTACGCGAGCGTCAGGAGCAGACGGCTGCCCTGCTGAGCACTCCTCTCGAGGAGCTACCTCAACGCGCAGCCCGGTTGCTGGAAGAGCTGAAGACGGCTCAACGCGAGATTGACCAACTGACCCGTAAGTTGGCGCGGGCCGACTTCCAGTCGCTGCTGAATGACGTCATTGAGATCGACGAAGTTCCGGTACTGACGGCGCAGGTCGATGTTCCCGATGCTGACACACTCCGCGAGATGGCCGACTGGTTCCGGGATAAGATGCAGGGTGGCGTAATCGTCTTGGGCACCGTGGTTGACGGCAAGCCGCTGTTAATTGCTGCCACCACCAACCAGATGGTCGAGCGGCACAACCTGCACGCCGGCAACCTCATCCGGCAGCTGGCAGAGATAGTCGGCGGCGGCGGCGGCGGTCGCCCGGACATGGCACAGGCCGGAGGGCGTAATGCAGCCAAGCTGCCTACGGCTCTGGGCGCCGTCCCAGATCTCGTGCGCGAGATGCTCTCTACCAAGCACTGAGAACGCCAGCCTTAAGTGCAGTTTCGTCTCCCCAAGAGAACTGGCGTATACGGGATACCATTGCCGGGCCTGCCCCCGCCAGCTTGTTCGGGTAGGCTTAGCTTAGGCCGAGTTCAGCCGCCTGGGCTACAGCAGCCAAGCTGAAGCCCAAGCACCGCGCTTAGTTGTCTACCGTAGTCCGGCAATCGGAAGGTTAGGGGGGGTGATGGTGAGCAGGCGCAGGGTTGCCGTCGCCCCGCAGCCGTCTGCACTGCCAGGCTATTGCTTGGAGGCTGCTGGGTCACACTCGGGGAGAGCCCCGCGCGTTACTGGGTGCCGGATCGCATCCACGGACCCAGAGATAGCGTGCATCACGCGCGCGCTGCCTCGATCACCTCGGCAGCCAGATCGTAGCGGTTAAATGCCGGCATGAGATAGACACCATGAGCCCACTCACGGATCTTCTCCGCCAGCTCCACCGCAATGCGCACGCCCTCGCGATGCGCTTCCTCGCCCGCTGCCTCCAGACGCTCGAAGAGCGCGACCGGGATGGTGATTCCTGGCACCTCATTGTGCAAAAAGCGTGCGTGGCGGACGCTGTAGAGCGGCAGCACACCCACCACAATGGGGACCTCTAGCGGGCCGTATTGCTGGGCGTAGACGTCCAAGACCGAGAGGGCGGCGTGCCCGTCATAGAGCGGCTGAGTGAGGAAGAAGTCTACACCGGCCTCGACTTTGCGGTTCACCACTTTGACCTCACGCCGGATGTCCTCAGGCGTCAGGTTCAACGCCGCTCCCACGAAGAATGCCGTGGGCTGGCCGATAGGGTTACCGGCGTGATCTACACCAGTATTAAAGCCCTGCTTTATCAGACGAATCAGCCCCGACGGCACCACGTCGTAGTCATCCATCGCATCGGGGTAGTCCCCGATCGCCGTCGGATCGCCCATTACCACAAAAAGGTTACGGACACCGAGGGCGTAGGCCGCCAGTAGGTCGCCTTGAACCCGCAGCAGATTGCGTCCCCGGGTAGGAAAGTGAAGCGTCGTCTCGACGGACAGCTGCTTCTGAACCAGAGCGCACACTGCCCATGGGCTCATCCTCATCCGCGCCATTGGGCTATCGGCCACATTAAGCACATCCGCGCCAGCCTCACTCAACAGCGCTGCACCAGCCAGTAGTCTATGCGTTGATAGGCCGCGGGGCGGATCGATCTCCACTGCAAACACGAAGCGACCGGCAGCCAGGCTCTGTGACAGTCGTGAGGGCTGGTCTAGCGCTACTTCCACACCGACCGCTTGGTGAGCGATAGGACCCTCGCCATTATGTATGTCGTTCGGTGGCCCGGCATCCAGAGCAACACGCATCGCGGCGATATGGGCCGGTGTTGTGCCACAGCAGCCTCCCACCACCTGGGCCCCAGCCCGGTGAAAGGTCCACACATAATCAGCAAAATAGCCCGGTGTGGCAGGATAACGGATACGTCCGCCAATCCGTTCGGGCCAACCGGCGTTAGGCTTCACCCAGAAACGGACCTCAGAGGTCGCGGAACGCATCCGTTTCAGGATACGCTGCAATTGGGACGGGCCGCCCGAACAATTAACGCCAATTATGTCCACGCCAGCCCCGGACAATCGCTGAACAACCCTCTCGGGAGTATCCCCAAGCAGTGTGTGATCGTCTCGGGTGAAGGTCATTGAAGCTACCACAGGAAGATCACAGACGTCCCGAGCCGCCCGCACGGCCTCCAGGAGCTCTTGTAGATCCGTCAGCGTCTCGATTACAATGAGATCGGCCCCAGCCTCTGCTTGCGCAGCGATCTGCTCAGCAAACGCCTCGCGTGCTTGGGCCCGCCGGACCCGTCCGTAAGGCACCAGACGCACACCGAGAGGTCCCACATCTCCCCCGATGAAGACGTCTTTGAACGAAGCCAGAACGACTCGCTGGGCCAACTCAATGCCAGCGCGGTTGATCTCCACCACCTGATCCTCAAAGCCGTGCTCCGCGAGCTTGTAGCGATTGGCACCAAAGGTATTGGACAGTATGACCTCCGCGCCAGCATCGATATAGCCGCGATGAACTTCGGCGACTAGTGCCGGACGCGACAGATTGACAGCGTCGAAACAACCGCTGAAAGCTACACCGTGCGCGTGCAGCATTGTGCCCATCGCGCCATCGGCAAGAAGTGGCAGATCGATCTCCCGTAGACGCTCTAGGAACGACACCATCGGTCCTATTCCCCTCGTTCCGCTCGTGCAGGCTCCGCATCAAGTCCGGCCCGCACCCGATGCACCGCAGCCAGCAGATGACGCAAGGCAGGGAGCACCTCATCCCAGGCACGCGTTTTGAGACCGCAGTCTGGATTAACCCACAGCTTCTCGGGCGGTAGATGCTGGATGAATGAGCGTAGCTTGGCCTCGATATAGTCAGCGTCGGGCACGACCGGACTGTGGATATCGTAGACACCAGGACCCACCTCGCGACCATACCCATAGGCGGCCAACTCTCGCAGCGTTGCATCATCGCTCCGCGCGTTCTCAATAGAGATAACGTCTGCGTCCATGCGGTCAATGGCCTCGAGGACATCACCAAATTCCGAGTAACACATATGGGTATGCACCTGGGTTTCCGGCCCCGCGCCCCCGGTCGCCAGCCTAAAGGCGTCAACGGCCCAGGTGAGATAGGCCTTCCAATGCTCGCGTTTCAGAGGTAGTCCCTCCCGGAGCGCAGGCTCATCCACTTGGACGACGCGAGCCCCAGCAGCCTCTAAATCAGCAATCTCGTCCCGCAAAGCCAATGCGATCTGATAGGCGATCACGTGTCTCGATACGTCGGTGCGTGGATAGGACCAGTTCAGGATCGTCACGGGACCAGTAAGCATCCCTTTGACCGGCTTTTCAGTGAGGGCCTGAGCCACTGAGAACTCGCGGACCGTCATTGGTAAAGGCCTCGTAATATCGCCGTAGATAATGGGCGGTCTGACATAGCGGCTGCCGAAGCTCTGCACCCATCCATGGCTTGTGAACGCGAAGCCCGTAAATTTATCAGCGAAGTACTCCACCATATCGGTGCGTTCGAACTCACCGTGCACCAGCATATCGAGGCCCAACCCATCCTGCAC
Source organism: Anaerolineae bacterium (assembly GCA_003562365.1). Classification (GTDB taxonomy): domain Bacteria; phylum Chloroflexota; class Anaerolineae; order B4-G1; family SLSP01; genus PWVB01. The sequence continues at coordinate 8,642 of PWVB01000373.1, read as the reverse complement.
ACCAACGGTGTAGCTGATAAAGGCATCAATCCCGGATTCGTACGCCTCGCGGGTGATCTCGCCGCGCCGATAGCGTGCTCGGTGGCCGCGCACTGCCGCTGTCTGCGGAAAGGAGCCAATGGTGGTCGTGGGGAGACGCGGCAGCGCCACCTGCAGTGGTCGGCGCAGTTTGTAGGGGCTGTCTCGCGTGAAGTCCTCTGGGGCAAGCGCCGCAACCCGTCCCTGGATCGTTTCATCGGCTGGCGCAAAGGCGTGGAAGACGTCCCAGGCCTGATCCCAGCCATCGAGCTCGTTCTCGACAACGGCGCGGAGCTCATTCAGTTTCTCCTCGGCAAAGGCGAGCACGCCACGCAGCGGCGTGGGCAGCGCTGCTTCCCGCTCGGCGGTGTAGGGCACGAATTGCAGCGAGCAGGAGGCGCTGATGCGCAGTGAAGTGTTTTCAGGGATGGCAGACTTTAGCTTCTCAAGCAGTGCCCCCACCCTCTCGGCGCGGAGGCGCCAGACGCTGCGTCCATCCACAACACCGGCGGCCAAGGTCCTGTCGGCGGGCAATCCGTGCGCTTCGATCAGCGCCAGAGTATCACCACGGGTGAAATCCAGCGAGATCGTATCTACAGGCAGATCGACAACCCAGTGGTAGGCATCACCAAGGTCATCAAAATAGGTCACTAGGTTGAGCGGCAGCGCCGACTCTGCCAGCTTCGCATAAACCCGCTCATAGTGACCACGTAGCCTCTCTGCACCGCTGAGTACCAGCGCCGGCTCGTGAAGCTGTATCTCTTGAATCCCCTGTTCCGCCAGAGCCTGAAGCAGGGTGGAGTAGTGTGGCAACAGTGCCTCCAGCGTCGCATCGAACGCATCGCTCAAGCGTGACAGCGTCAGGAAGGTGATCGGACCAATCAAGATCGGCACCGCACGGCTGCCCAGCACACCTCTAGCACGGCTCACGAGGTCAAGAAAATCATCAAACACCGGCACCGGCTGCGCCCTCGCTTCAATCTCGGGTACCAGATAATGGTAGTTGGTGTCAAACCATTTGGTCATCTCGAGGGCCGGAATACCCTCGACGCCTCGCGCCATCGCAAAGTAGCGCGCCAATCCGGTCAGCGATTGGAAGCGCTCCGGAATCAACCCAAACCGCACGCTCCAATCAAGCATCTGATCGTAGAGCGTCGCGCTTCCGACACCAATGCGATCGATCCCCCGCGATAATTGGGCTTGCCAACCTACCTCCGCCACTTTCCAGAAGACCTGCATTAGCGCTTCTGCGGCGATGTCACCGCGCCAGTAGCGCTCCAATGCCCGTTTTATCTCCCGATCCTTCCCAATCCGAGGATATCCGAGGGTCTGGGTTAGCACCCGTTCTGGGTTCGCATCTTTTGTCACAGTGCCTCCCGTTAGGCTAGCGCCTGTTTTTGCTCTCGATGCCACAAATACAATGACGGTTATCTCTAAAAAGAAGTGTACTCGATGCGGCGTGCTTGTCAATCTTTGCTTGTCAATTATGCAACTGTGCTCTATACTGCAAATGTTGACAAAATGACCCAAGACCTTACCGGACAATCGGGGATGGCAGCCAAGAAGCCAGGAATCTTGATCGTCGATGACCTGCGCGAGAATCGACGTATGCTCGCGCGCACCCTCAGCACATTGGAAGTTGAAATCCACGAGGCTGAGTCGGGTGCTGAAGCTTTGGAGATTGTGGCTCGGGAGCCTGCCCTATTCGTCGCATTGCTGGATGTCCGGATGCCCCATATGGACGGGTATACTCTCGCCGAGCGCCTACGTTCGCTACCCCAGTCCGCCACGCTACCCCTCATCTTCATCAGCGCACACGATTCAGACACCTACCATCATCACCGCGCCTATGAGACGGGAGCCGTTGATTTCCTAAACAAGCCTGTTTCTCCACGGATACTGCTCAGCAAAGTGCGCGTCTTTTTGGAAGCTTTCCTGCGGCAGAGCGAGCTTGAGGCGCTAGTCAAACGTCTGGACGCTGTCAACACAACCTTATCCAAACAGACAGTACGTTTGGAGACCAGCGCTGAGGTGATCAGCCAAATCGTGTCACTCTTGGACATCGACGAGCTGCTGACCAAGATTCTCGAGCTGATCCGCGATCGCTTCGGCTACGCCTTCGCTGGGATATGGCTGTTAAACAAGCACCAAGGGGTCAAGACTGTTGCACTGCGCGCTGGGCAATACGGCACTCCCACCCCCGTTCACAGACCGGGCGACGTCATAGCGATGGATGCACCACAAAGTATCATCGCCCACGTCTGTCTGACCGGCGTCCCGTACCTAAGCAACAACACAAAGCACGATCCGCATTACCTCTCCACCCCTGAGCTTCCGTTTATCCAATCCGAACTCGCGTTGCCGCTGAGATTTGGAGAGGGATTGCTAGGGGCTCTAGATATCCAGAGCGAATCACTGGACGCCTTTTCGTCCCAGGACGTCGCCGGGCTCTCCACACTCGCGGATCAAATCGCCGTCGCAATCCGCAATGCGCGTCTCTACGCCGAGGTTACGCGTCTCAACGAAGAGCTGGAGGCCAAGGTCCAGGAACGCACAAAGCAGCTGGAGACCGCTTATCACCACCTAGAACTCCTCGACCGGAACAAGTCGGACTTCATTGCCGTAGTCTCTCACGAACTACGGACCCCACTCACTCTGGTCAGTGGCTTCAGTGAACTGCTCTCCGATGATCCAGCTATCGAGACCGATACCACTCGACGTCAGGCGGTTGAGGGAATTCTGACAGGTGCGCATCGGATGCACGCGACTATCGACAGTATGCTAGATGTAGTAAAGATCGATGGGCAAGCCCTGCAACTCCACTGGAGCCAGCTCTCGCTAGGAACCCTACTCAACGATCTTGTCGCGCAAGGCAACGCCGCTCTGGAGCAGCGAACGCTCACAGTGACCCTTGATGGTCTCGATGATCTTCCGAACATCGAGGCAGATCGAGAGGCTCTGATCAAAGTCTTCAGCGAGCTGCTCTCCAATGCCATCAAGTACACGCCTGATGGAGGACGCATAACCGTAAGCGGCGAACTGCTGGCGTCTGCAGCTGACGCTGATACCGACTACGTTGAGATCGTCATCCACGATACAGGTATCGGTATCCCCACCGATATGCAGGAGATCATCTTCTCGAAGTTTTACAGCACTGGTGAAGTGACCTTCCACTCGTCGGGGAAGACCAAGTTCAAGGGCGGCGGACCCGGTCTAGGACTACCCATTGCGCGAGGCATCGTCGCCGCGCATGGGGGGCACGTCTGGGCCGAGAGCCCAGGATATAATGAGGCGCGCTTGCCCGGCAGCAGCTTCCACGTTGTGCTGCCGGTGGCACAGGCACCGCGAAGCTTTGCGATCCTCGAGATGCTGGCCTCAGGTCAAGACAGCTAGCTGCTCGCGGCGCGAGTTGCGCTGACCAGGATGCCCTCCGAGCCTGACACCCAGGTGATTTGAGGAATGCCTTCAATGCCAGATGTTCGTCTAACCTAGTCCGTCCACCCATACTCGCGACGCACTGTGAATCCCCGGCATCTTGGCAAATCCCAGGGTTTGTGGCATACTGCGTGCCGTGAAGACAATAACCATCACACCGAGGGATGACCGCTACACAGTTCGAGCCACACTCCGCCAGGCCAAGGACGAGCGCGTACTGCTCGTCCTTCCTTGGGAGGTTGAGCGAGGTTGGGCGCACCCGATGGACTTTGAGGTCCAACGCCGCGAGGCCCAAGACCGCCGTCTGGAGATGGCCTGGGTCATCCACGATCCCGAGCGTCGTCCGCTTGCGCGGTCAGTGGGCCTGCCCGTTTTCAACAACGAAGAGGCTGCCCAAGCCCATCTGACAAGAAGAGCATGCTTTCCACCCATCAAGACAGCCATCCAGCCGCCGTCACCCGCCCAGCCCTGGTGGAAGCCAAGCCCGAAAAAGCCCAAAACGGTAGCCCAGAACCCGCCCCCAGGCTGGCTTCTTTTACTAGAGGGGATCGTGCTGCTGGTTGTGATCGCCGTAGTCGCGGCTGCCCTCGCCCTCTCTGTGCCGTCAGCCCAGATCACGCTCTATCCCATGAGTGCCAACTATACACAAATCGTGCCGATCTCGGTGGATCCGGAGCTGGAGCAGGTTGACCTACAGCGGGGCGTAATTCCCTCCGAACGAGTGGGGGAGGAGTTCGAGGGCTTTGCTGAGGTCGTCACCAGCGGTCAAGGTTACGTCTTTTCCGGCCGGGCCGAGGGTCGCATCCTGCTGACTAACCTGCTGGGACAAGAGTATCAGGTGCCGGTCGGCACTGTTGTACGCACCTCCGCCGGTTCCTACCCAGTGCGTTATCAGACGACAGCCTCAGTTACCCTTCCGCCCTTTGGGCAAGCTGAGGCGCCGGTTTCAGCGTTGGTTGAAGGCCCTCGTGGCAATGTGGATGCCTATCAGATCAACTTTGTTGAAGGTGTGGTTGGCGTTGCGGTACGGGTGACGAACCCCCAACCGATCTCGGGCGCGGATACCCAGACCGTCCGCACCGTATCGCAAGCTGATCGAGATCGTGTCCGCGATCTGGCAACCCAGCAGATCATGGCCCAAGCCTATGATAGCCTGCACAGCCTCTCCGTCCAAGAGCTCGGTAGGTTCCTGCCGCGGCAGTCCCTGACCGTCCAGGCCACCCCAAGGGCGGCCTATAGCCACATCGTTGGTGAACAAACCGACGTGCTCGGTCTTTCACTACGCCTCTTGATCACCGGCGAAGCTGTCACAACCCGGGATGCCGAAGCCATAGCTTACCGCCAACTGGTGGAGCAGCTACCAACGGGCTACACTTTGAGAGAGGCTCGCTTTGAATACGGTGAGGCAGCTGAGGAGGATGTTGGTCCCGGTCGGTTCACTTTCTACGTCACGGCCTACGGCTACGCTATCGCCAGAATCGATACCCAACAAGTACAAGACCTGATCCTGGGGAAGCCAGTTGAGGCAGCCGAGGCGGCCCTTCAAACGGCCCTACCCCTAGCGTACCCTCCAGAGATCAGCGTGACACCAGGGTGGTTTCCCTACGTTCCCTTCCTCCCCATCAGAACCCAGGTGGAGGTTGTGCCCGATCCAATGGCTCCTTGACCAACCCGCAAGCGAAAACTGGTACGGGCCGCACACGGGAGCGTCTTCAACTCAGGAACTCTAGCCTTTTGACCCGATATTATGCGCTATCTTGCCTTGGATCTGGGTGACCGCCGGATCGGCGTCGCCATCAGCGACCCGCTCGGCATATTCGCACGCCCGCTCGAGGTGTTTGAGCGCTGTTCGCGGCAGGAGGACTTTGTGCGTGTCCAAGCCCTCATCGCGCAACACGGCGTGGATGTCGTCATTGCGGGACTCCCGCTCAATATGGATGGCACGGAGGGTCCACAAGCCGATTGGGTGCGCGACTACACGACAGAGCTTGCCGAATCCATTACTGCTCCGATCATCCTGTGGGACGAACGGCTTTCCACCGAGGAGGCCAAGGATATCCTACGCGCCCAGGGGAAGCGCCCCGGAGAGGCAGACCTCGATGCGGTGGCTGCCGCCGTCATCCTGCAGAGTTATCTAGACACCGTCCGGAGCTCTGGCTTCTAGACCTGATGTTGACGGTGAGAGCAGACAGAAAGGATCGCACGATGATGAAGCCTTGGCTGAAGCTCACCCTTTATGGCCTGGCAGCTCTCTTTCTAATGGGGTGTGCCTTGGAGCAACTCTATCTGGAAGCTTATCTTGCCGCTAACCAGACCGCTTTGGAAACACCAGCCGGCAGCGATGAGACGCCGATAACCTTCACTGTCCAGACCGGGCAGAGCGTTGCCGAGATCTCCGGAAACCTCAGGGCCCGGCGTCTGATATCGGACACGGAGCTCTTTCGTCGCTATGTTCAATACCGGCAGCTGGATGCTGGTATTCAAGCCGGGACCTATACCCTGCGACAAACCATGACGATTTCGGAGATCGCCCGAGCGCTGCAGAGTGCCCAGGCACCCGAGCAGCAGGTGACCATTCCCGAAGGTCGGCGCCTTGAGCAGGTGGCAGCGCTTGTGAGCCAGCAAACGAACCTCTCAGCCGAGGAATTCCTCCTTATGGCTCAGACCGACTGGCGCGATACGCCCCTGATGATACGCTACGAGTTCCTGGCTCAAATTCCCTTGACGCAGACGCTGGAGGGCTTCCTTTTTCCTGACACCTACCGGCTAACGATGAACGCGACGGCCTATGATCTGATCGAACGTATGCTGGCAAACTTCGCCCAGCAGGTGACACCGGAGATGAGACAGAGTTTCGAACAACAAGGTGTGAGCCTTTATGAAGGGCTCATAATCGCGTCGATCGTAGAGCGCGAGGCCGTCGTCGCATCCGAGCGCCCTCTGATGGCTGGCGTCTATTACAACCGCCTGCACGCTGGTTGGACTCTATCGGCAGATCCGACAGTACAATATGCCCTCGGGTACAATGCCGAGACGCAGAGCTGGTGGAAGCAAGGGCTGACCTTTGCCGATCTGGAGTTCGATTCGCCCTACAACACCTATCGCTACGCGGGCTTGCCGCCGGGCCCTATCGCCAGTCCGGGCTTTGAGGCAATTCACGCCGCTGCGCAGCCGACAACTACGGACTTCTTCTTTTTCATGGTCGACTGTACTAAAGAGGACGGCAGCCACATCTTTGCCCTCACAGGCGAGGAGCATATGGAGAATTTCCGCCGCTGCCAAAATATGCCTGCCCCCCCCTGACTTCAAAGTTTAACCCAAACCGCAGGCCCGAATTAGTGGGGCTCAACCGGCGCGTGAGGGGTGGGGGTCGCTGTCGGGTTTGAACGCCACTGGGCCGTAGTCGTCCCGATGCAGGGATTGTAGTTCGAGCCAAGGATGACCCGAAAGTCCACAGGGCTGTTCTCTGCGGGCTGTGGCTCGATGTCACCCGGCTGCAGCCGGTAGAGTTCCACTAACCGGGGAAGAGGCGAGCCCTTCGAGGTAGTGGTGTGGTCAATGATCCGTGTCCGAGGCTGGGCAGGAACGTCCTCAATGGCGTCTACAATTAGGCCCTCCAGACTTAGGCGATAGGCAGCCACGACACCTAATGCCTGCGACCAGGAGCCATTCTCTATCCGTACGTGGTAGCTCCGCTGGGCTGCTCTGCTTGCCGATAAGGGCTGCATCGCCAGCTGCACGAATCTCTCCATTGCGTCTAAGTCGGGCACTAAGACTGCTCCGCCATTGGGTGCTGTCCAGCCCGTGAGCAGCTCCGGGCCTCGGATGAAGTAATTGTGGATGTCACGCTCATCCAAGCGCATACCGACCGAGGCCAGGAATACCAACTCCCGCAGTCCCATGTCGGTCTCGACGCTCTCGCGATAGGCTTCCCAGAGCTCAGGGATGCGGACCAGCAGATTCTGTCCCCGCGCCTGGCGCAGGATAGCAAGCAGAACTTGCTGCTGACGCCTATGCCGATCAAAGTCTGAAGTATCCCATCGCGAGCGGACATACCAAAGCGCATACTTACCATCCAGATGGTGAACGCCAGGCTGAAGGTTGATATCCGTCTGGCCTTCTGGAGAATCCGGGTCAGGATAGGTATCGCGGAAGGGACACTCGACCACAACATCGACACCGCCCACGGCATCCACGATAGTACGATAGCTGGTGAAGTCGACCATCGCATAGAAATGGATGGGCACGCCAAAATTGTACTCCACCGTTGCTTTGGTCAGTGCAGCGCCGCCTCCAGGATACCCGATCCGGTCTCCTCGGACGTAAGCAGTGTTGATCTTGTCTAGGCCCCAGCCAGGAATCCAGGCATAATAGTCACGAGGAATCGAGAGCAGGCTCACCGCAGGCCCATCGGGGAAGATCGACGCGATGACCATCGCATCGGTACGGGCTATACCCTCCCCGGCAACGCGATCCATCCCAAGCAATAGGATATTTACCGTGCCTGCCGGCTGCTCCACGTAGGGCATCGGGTCGGGCTGAGAAATAGAAGAGGTGACGACCGGCGTGTTTGCCAAAGGCGGTAGCGTAGGCCGCCCTGGCAGAACAATCGCCGGCGGCGTCGGTGTAGGTGTGGCTGATGGCATTAGGGTTGGCTTGAGCGTCGCCGTAGGGATCGGCATAGAAGTCGCGCTCGGCGTAGGCGTCCATGTCGGCGGCGGCTGGGTCGCAGTTGGAGACGTCAACGCCCCCACGTTGGATGTGGGTGTTGACGATGGTGTTGGGGTTGACATCACGGCCGGCGCTGCGCTGTCTGCAATCCAGGCAACCACCGCAACCGCCACCAGCAGCGCCAGCCCCAGTAACAACAACCATTTAAAGACGGTAGCTGAGCGTATCATAGGCAGAGACTTACTGATCCTGACATAATTAACCAAAGGCAAGCTCTGGATAGACCTCGCGGGTGAAGCTTTGAATGACAGATTTCTTGTGGCGCAGGCATACAGTAGCTTTGAGAAGCTCATCGCGCAACTCGGGGAGAGTATAACAGCACCCGTTGCGCAGTTCTACCCGTTTCAGGTAGTCCAATACCCCTTGGTTCAGATCGGGCACGCAACTCGGCATCGGCGCCAGATGAATCCGTTGGGCGCCCCCAGCACTCAGGCAGTCATTGATGGCGTGACTGCGGC
>PWVB01000343.1 GCA_003562365.1 Anaerolineae bacterium | reverse complement strand
TCTCGGCGAGCTGCGTCGCAGGCAGCGGCGCAGGGCCCGCAGGAAGCAGGGCTCGCGGCGACGGCGCAAGGCAGCGTTCCCGGTCGCAAAGCAGCACGAGCCCATCGCCAACCAGCGCCGCGACGTCTGGCACAAGACCACCAGAGCCCTGGCAGATGAGTGCTCCTTGATCGCCATCGAGGACCTGACCCGCAGCTTCATGACGCACAATCATCACCTCGCCCTGAGCGCCCACGATGCTGGGCCGGGACTGCTCCGGCACCTGCTGGAGAGCAAAGTGGAGGAGACTGGCTCCCAGGGGGTTGTCGTGCCACCCCAGTTCACAGCGCAGCGGTGTTCTGGTTGCAGCGGGAGTGTGCAAAAGGATCTGAGCGTCAGAACGCATCGTTGTCCTCACTGTAATCTAGTTCTCGACCGCGACGTGCATGCTGTGGTTAATCTTCTTCATCTGGCCCGGACGGGGCCTTCGGGACATAACGTGGGCGGATGTAACGCCGAGCTTGTCCCGAGAAGCTCCCCACTTTAGTGGGGAGGGTCGTCACTTTGTAGTTGGCATATCGGTAAGATCGAGAAGCTTAGGAACTGGTCTAAAGATGGTCTTGGGAGATATACGAAGCTGAGGTCCGGGGCGTCAGAAAAAGGGTGGACCCGTTCTTCGGCAGATGAGCAACCACCGCTCTGGAGTTAGTGGACGCACTGCGCGGTGTTGCTGAGTGCAATTCCTTCGTCGGGTCGGTGTTGGCCCCAGTGTTTCAGTGCACCCAGATGGCGCTTCCAACGAGCGTTGATGGAGGTGGCGTGGCGCTGGCATAGCCCTTCGCATCGCCCTTGCACCGTCGCCGCAGCGGAGCCTCTGGTTGCTGGGCCGGAATGTGACCTCGCAACCGCGTGCCTCTGTCTCAACCGCTGAGCAAGCGGTACGTCGGCCTCGCTGCTATAATGAGGTGCCTAAGCTGTCCTATCCTGCACCGTGGCCCCATCCGGTCAGAAAACGTCGATCGCCCGCACCAACTGGTGCGGGCGATCGTACACCGTGGTCATTCAAGGGCGGGGCCACGTGTTTATGCGGAGCAAGACCACACCCGTTTGTCTACCTGTGGAGACTCACCTTTTCACGCTGATGTGCACCCAACTGTATCGGGCCGGCGCCACGCTCGCATATGCGCAAGCCGTATCACTGCTCGTGACTGGTAAGGGCCGGGCCGACGTGTCGCTGATAGAGGTCTATGGTGGCACACCGCACGGAGAGGTCTCGAACAGGTCTCCCGGTTCGGAACGCAGTAGCTGTTGCTCACCCCTCACCAGGTGTCGGACACTGAGCAGGACAAGCCCTCGCAGCACACTGACGACAGCATGCGCGTCAGTTTATCATCTTGCTGCTAAATTGATCCTGCTAGTTTTCCGATTCCGCGAGATTGCGTCCTTCCCGCCGACCACGGCCGATGGCGTGCTCCGGGCAACGGCATTGTCTCCGGCGATCTTGACGACCTATGACGCCGTTATCTGCTCGATTCGGGCCAGCTCTTCTTCGCTCAGCGTGACGGCGGCTGCTTGGGCATTATCCTCGAGATGCTCCATCTTGGTCACACCAGCGATAACGGAGCAGACGATGTCGTGTGAGAGCAGCCATGCAATGGCAAGCTGAGCGAGCGTGCAACCTCGTTCCGAAGCAATCACCTCGAGCTCCTCGACCAGCGCCAGGTTACGGTCCGTGATGAACTCGTCGCGCCAAGCCTCCTCATAGAGCCGGCCTGAAGTGTCGAAGCTACCCTTGTGGTAGCGACCCGTCAGCAGGCCCACGGCAAGTGGTACATAGGGGATCAGCCCGATACCGGACTCGGTCAGGTAATCGAGGAAGGCTTGCTCGTCATCCAGGGTGGGATCGTCCTTCAAGGCCGTGACCTTGGCCCGCTGCAGCAGATTGTACCAGTTCTGCACACCGACAATGCGGCGCGATGGGTTGGCCGATACAGTAAGCAACGCCTCGCTTTCGGTCTTTAGCTGCTTGCGAGTCCGGTTGGAGACGGCGAGGTAACGGACTTTGCCCTGCGTCACCAGCATATTGAAGGCATCCCACATCTCATCGAGCGGCGTCTCATTCGAGCCGTCAGGGAGCAGGGCCGGCGAATGGTGGTAGAGGACGTCGATGTAGTCGGTCTGCAGTCGTCTTAGTGAGTCCTCGACGGCGCGCAGCACGTATACGCGCGAGCCGCCACGCTCATTAGGCGTGAACGCCCGCTGCATCTCGTGCTCGTCTCGCACCGAGTTGGCGACCTTGGTGGCGAGCACGATCTGCCCGCGGGCTCGGCTGCCGCGGCTCTTAAGGTAGCGCCCCAGCAGGCGCTCGCTGTTGCCCGATCCCTGATTGTAGGAGTTGGCGGTGTCCCAGTGGGTGATGCCCAGCTCCAGTGCGCGGTCTAGGATTCGAAAGCCCGAATGGTCGCCCACGCGCGAGCCGTCGTAGCTGGGGTCGCCCCATTTCCATAGGCCCAATCCTACTTCCGAGACCCATAGGCCGGATTTTCCCATTCGGCGGTGGGGCATGTCGTTGTAGTCAAGTGTGTGCATGTTGATTCTCCTTTTGGCTAAGGCTGAGGGTTGTGGGATGTAGTGCCATCTCACGTCTCACCTGAGGTTACCTTCAGCTGTCGTACTTTGCGTTTTTCCGTTTGGCGCGGCGCTTGCGTGGCTCATAGCGTTGCCAGTGAACACGATAAGAATCGTAGTTCGTGCGCGGTGCCTTCTCCTCCCCAGGGTAGCCGGCGTAGACAAGGCCCAGCGGGATCACTTCCTCGGGAATATCCAGGATGGCGCGGACAGCCTGCTCCATACTGGGCCACGGGTGTATGCCGATCCAGACCGTGCCGAGGCTCAGGCCTGGCGCCGCGATCAGCATGTTCTCGATTGCCGCGCTGCAATCCTGAATCCAGTACCTCTTTGCAGCTGAATTGTTAGCAATCCCCAGGTTAGCGAGAACCGCAATGGCCGCCGGTGCATTGTACCGGGCGAACACGAACTTGTCATGGATCCGTTCGAGTAGGATGGGCTCGGTGACGATGATGAATTCCCAGGGACGGCTGCTACACGCCGAGGGCGCTGCCATCGCCGCTTGCAACAGCAAATCCAGCTTCTCGGGCTCCACGGGCCGGTCCTGGTACTGGCGGATGCTCCGGCGGCGCAGAATGGCAGCGATGCTATCGAGTCCAGATGTTGTCTCGTCCATAGCTGATACAAGTGTAGGTTGCGAGATGAAAAGTGTCAACTCCTACCATCCTGCAGCTCATACGCGCGCTGATAAGCATGCTGCAGCGCTTAGCCCCGCCGTTGAAAGGACACGTGCAGACAGTAGCGTCCCACGCTCGACGGCCCTTTGTACCAGATCCACCAACACTGACATCTATATGGGTGGCGGTGAGATATGCTTGGACAGCGTGATGCAGATGCAGCTCGCGATAACCCAGATCGCCAGGCGAGGATTTGCGGTTAGCAGGATTTTGTGGGAAAATTCTTAAGGTTGGCGCCGACTCGTACGCCGAAAAGTGTGTCCGTGCCCACAGGGTTAAGTGCTTGCGGCAACTGATGTATCAGTGCAGCTGGGTAGTCAAAGCGCTGCAGAGGATCGATCAAGTCTGGGCGTCGATGTGGACGCCGCCACCGGCTCGATGGAGATGCTAAATGCTCGTGGAGCAAAGGTAAGGCCTGCAATGGCAAGCACATTTCTCTGAGACGAGGCTCCCCCTGATCTGTCGGAGAGAGTTTCAACTAGTTCCAGGAGAGACAATGAGATTTGAGACATTTCCTCAATACCAGGACCATAGTCCCGCTGTGCCGGTCTGGTGCGTGACCCCGGACCTGAGTGGCTGCATCCACCGTTTCTTCGATACCTCGCCCATCAGCCCATCGGGACGCTATTTGGCAGTTTTCCAGTTACCCTTTGAGGATCGGCAACCTGAGCCAGGAGAAGTAGGCAATGTCGTTGTCATCGATCTGGAGACTGGGGAGAGCCGACTCGTAGCGGAGACCTGCGGCTGGGAGCCCCAGATGGGTGCTAACCTGAACTGGGGTGGTAGCGACCGGGAGCTCTTCTTCAACGACGTGGATCCCGATACCTGGCGGCCCT
>PWVB01000224.1 GCA_003562365.1 Anaerolineae bacterium | reverse complement strand
GCTGGCGCGTATCTTGACCGAGGTGGACCATCAGATGAGTCATGTGCAGACTTGGGTGGGACGCCGGCTGGAAACGTTGCGGACTTGCACCGGGGAGGCGGTGCGGGAGTTGGACTTTGCCGACGACCGGCTCTCGATTGTGCTGCGGACGCTGAGCGACGACAGCCAGTGGGACACGTTTGAGCGGCGGCTGAACCGGAACTTGTTGCGCGAGTATAGTTGGAACACCGAATGTGTACGGATCGATACGACGACGTGTAGCGGATACTGGGTGGTGAATGCCGGCGGCTTGTTTCAGTTTGGATACAGCAAGGATCATCGCCCGGATTTGCCGCAAGTGAAGGTGGTGTTGTCGACCTTGGATCCGTCGGGTATACCGGTGGCAACAGATGTGGTGGCTGGTCATCGGGCGGATGATCCGCTGTACGTGCCGGCGATCCAACGCGTGCGCCACGGGCTGGACCGGAACGGCTTGTTGTACGTGGGGGACATCAAGATGGGCGCGCTTGACAAGCGGGCTTTTCATAGAAAATGAGGACGGCCATTACCTGTGCCCGTTGCCGCGGGTGCAACTGCCGACTGCAGAACTGGAAGCCTTCCTGACACCCGTGTGGGAGGGCCAGCAGGCGCTGACGGATATCCATCGTGAAATGGTGACGGAGAAACGGGTGCGGATTGCTCACGGATACGCGCAAACGGTGGAGGTGACCGCCGGCGTGGAAGATCAAGAGCTCAGCTGGACAGGACGATGGTTGGTGGTGCGCTCGCTGAAGCAGGTTCGGGTGGCGAAAACTCGCTTGCACAAGCAGTTGAAGGCGGCGCAGACAGCATTGGCCGCGCTCAACGAACGGGGACGGGGCAAAAAGCGCTGCGATAGCGTTACCAAATTCCGTCAGGTCGCCGAGGAGGTGCTGGTCGAGCACAAAGTCGCCGGGTTGCTGCACCTGGATTTCACCGTGCATACTCAAGAACGCACGATCCGGGGCTATCGTGATCGACCCACGCGGACGGTGGTGGAAAAGGATGTGCGGGTGGCGGCGACCATCGATGATACGGCGGTGGCTGAGTACTTGCAGGCCAAAGAATGGCGCGTCTATGTCACCAACGCCCCGGCGGCAGACTTGCCCTTGGCTCAAGCGGTGTTGGCGTGTCGGGATCAGTATCTGGTGGAACGAGGATGTGGGCGTTTGAAAGGCCGTCCGTTGTCGGTCAGACCTATGTATCTGCACCGCGATGACCACGCTACCGGACTGATTCGCCTGGTGTCCATTGGTTTTCGCATTCTGACCTTGCTGGAGTTCTTGGTGCGGCGCCGATTGGCCCAAGATGGAGCGGCATTGGCGGGCTTGTGTGCCGGAAATCCCAAGCGCTCCACGCCGCGCCCCACCGCTGAACGCATCCTGGAAGCGTTTGAGCAGATCACATTGACTGTGATTCGCGAACCGCCGCGGATGATACGTCATCTCACACCGCTGACTTCGTTGCAGCGGTGCATCTTAGAGCTGCTGGATTTCTCGCCCGACATTTACACTCAACTTTCTACTGAATCTGCTAACCTGGCCTGAAAATGAGCGAACCAAGAGCTTGTGGGCTTCTTCATCCTGAACACCGGTTTTCTGCTCCTGAACCTAGGGTAAAGGCTCGGTGGTGGTTGGTATTGTGAGACGCTAGTTGCCTCAGCGCTTGCTGCCAGCTTTAGAGAAAGTGATATGAAACGAACACTAGAACCGATTGCGCTGGGATTTGCCGAGCTGCTGGCATTTCTGGCCGTGGGCTGCTTCGTCAACCACCGGCTGCAACTGGCGCGAGACACAAGGGCTTACCCGCCGCCGGGCCAACTGGTGGATGTGGGCGGTTACCGGATGCACATACACTGTGGCGGTGAAGGGGAACCGGCGCTCGTTCTGGAAGGTGGTACGGGTGAATGGTCCACTTACTGGCGCCCGATCCAGCCCGCGTTAGCTGAAACGACGCGGGTATGCGCCTATGACCGGGCCGGAATGGGATGGAGCGATGAGGCGCCGGCTGACGTGCCGCGCACAGCGCAGCAAATCGCTGTTGAGCTGGAACTGCTTCTGCGGCAGGCCGGCATTCCCGGTCTCTACGTGCTGGTGGCCCACTCTGCCGGCGGGCTGTACAGTCGCGCTTTTGTGCAGCGATTTCCCCAGCTGGTGGTGGGCCTGGTCATGGCAGATGCCAGCCACGAATCTCTTTTTGTGCCCCTGCCGGAGCTGTTCTCCGGCAGACTGGGCTTGTTTCGGGTGGTCGCGGGCCTATTGGCGCCGCTGGGTATTGTGCGCGCAAAAGGTATCCTGCCGCCGGCAAGGCCTGCCGTGCCGTCGGCGGAACAGGTAGGTGCGCGCGTCCTGGCCAGGGGTCCTCAGTTTTGCACTCTCCTGGGCGAGAAACGGCTGCGTTCGAGACCAGTGCCCGCGCCTTGTTGGACACCGGGCCGCTGGCGTTGGGCGGTACGCCGCTGCTGGTCATCACCGCCGCGATGCACGAGGCGGGCGACTGGCCCGACGACGTTGCCTGGTAAGCTTTTCATCAACAGATGTTGGCCGAATCGAACCGCAGCAGGCACACCATCGCCGACAGTGGCCACTATGTGCAGTTGGAACAACCCGAGTTGGTTGTCCGAGACGTGATGCAGCTGTTACAACATATAGCATCCGACTGAGAAAGCGAGATAGACGATGCCGATATCAAAAACCATCAAACAGGTGTTATGGGTGTTGTTCCTGACCGTGTTGCTGCTAGGCGTACCGCGTCTGGCCGGCACTTTCGCGGATCTGTTCGACTATACGGCAGTGGATCCCGACGGCGCCTTTATGTGGATCTCCGTCCATCACATTGCTCAGGCGGTGGTCTTCCTGATCCTGATGCTCGCCATCAGCAAGGTGAGCGCCATCCGCTTTGGGTTTGGATGGGGAGATCGCAAGGAGGGGTGGTTCTATGTGCGCTTATTTATGCTGATATACATCGGGTTTGTCGTGGTCCAGCGACTCATCATCCTCATTCTCACCGGCTCATTGCCGGTCTTCTGGCATCCATTGACCGCGCGCAACATCATCGGGCATTTGGGGTTTCAACTGCTGCTTTCAGGATCCTCCGAGGAGCTTATCTTCCGCGCCTTCGCCATCACCATGCTCGGCCTGGTGGTGCGAGGCGCAGTTTCTGGCGGAGATAAAGGCATCGGCAAAGCTATCGCCACCATGTTCGGTGGCAACATCAGTGCCGCCAACCTCATCGCAGCCGTCATCTTCGGCCTGGCCCACGTGCGCTTCACCGCCGCGCCGTTTTCGGCATCTTTCGATATGGGGCAAGTCGTCGTTGCGATGATACTCGGCCTTTTCTACGGCGTCTGCTACGAACGGTCGGAGAGCATGATCTACCCGATGATTATGCACAGCTACAGCAACGTGGTTGTGGTGAGTGTAGCCATCGTTACCGGATTCATCGCAGGCTGATCTATCATCACTGGATTGAGGCTTCAATGGAACTACACATCGAAAATGTGAGCAAACAGTACCGCAAAGCGGTCTGGGGCTTGCGCGATTTCACCCTCCGATTAGCGCCGGGCGTCCTGGGATTGCTCGGTCCCAACGGGGCAGGGAAATCTACGTTGATGCGCATGGTCGCCACCATCACCCGGCCCAGTAGCGGCGCGATTTACTGGAACGGCCTGGACATCGCTGCGCAACCGGATACCTTGCGCCGGGTATTGGGCTATCTGCCCCAGGATTTCGGCGTCTATCCCAACCTGAACGCGGTGGAGTTTCTCACCTACCTGGCGGCGGTTAAGGGGTTGCCGCCAAAGCAGGCCCGGCAGCGCATCGAAGAACTGCTCCACCTGGTCAACCTGACCGAGGCGGCTTACCGCCCCATCGGCGCCTTTTCCGGCGGTATGCGCCAGCGGGTAGGCATTGCCCAGGCATTACTCAACGATCCTCACCTGTTGATCGTAGACGAGCCAACAGTCGGGCTGGACCCCGAGGAGCGCGTGCGCTTCCGCAATCTCATCGCCGACCTGTCCGGGCAACGGCTGGTGCTGCTTTCCACCCACATCGTCTCTGACGTTGAGGCGACGGCGACCAGCATCGCGCTGATCAACCGTGGGCGGCTCCTTCACCACGCCCTGCCTGAAGACCTGTTGCAGGCCGTCGAAGGCAGAGTGTGGGGATGGATTGTGCCCAGCGACGCGCTGACGACGCTGAAGGCACAGCACCTCATCGCCAACACCACCCGCCGCGCTGATGGCGTCCTGGCCCGCATCGTCAGCGAGACCGCACCCGATCCGGCGGCCACGCCGCTCCCACCCACCCTGGAAGACGCCTACCTCCACTTCATTGCCCACCGGCGAGAGACGGCCTGATGAACGCGCTCATTCAACTGGCCCTGGCCGACTTCCGTGAGCGGGTGCGGCGCTTCAGCTTTCTGGCGGTCATAGCGTTGGCCGTCTTTTTGGGCTATCAGGTTATCACCGGATTCTTCCAACTGCGCCTCGGCAGCTATCGCGGCATCCTCAACGCTGCGTGGATTGGCGCACTGATGGCTTTGACGCTCTCCTTCTTTCTGTCGCTCATCGGCTTTTATGTCACACGGGGCAACGTTCAGCAGGACCGCCATACGGGTGTGGGGCAGATTCTGGCAGCGACGCCCATGCGCAAGTTGACCTATGTGCTGGGGAAATTCGCCAGCAATGTCGCCGTCTTGCTGATCATCGTCGGGGTGCTGGCGCTGGCGGCCCTGGCGATGCTGCTGCTCCACGGCGAAGACAAGACGCTCAATCTTGCCCAACTGCTGCTGCCGTTCGCCGTGTTTTCCGTACCGGTGGCGCTTTTGACGGCGGCGCTGGCCGTCTTCTTCGAATGTGCGCCGGTCTTGCGCGCCTCAGCCGGAAACGTCATCTACTTCCTCTTGTGGCTGTTCATCGTGACGCCTCTGGGCGGCGATCTGCTAGGTTTCGACGCGATGGAGCGGGGGATGACCTCTGCGCTTCTGGCGCAGGGCGCCGATTACCGGGGCGGCATTGTCTTGGGCGCCGGTCCCGCCGCCGAGTTACAGACCTTCCTGTGGACGGGCTTCGATTGGGCGACGGTCGCTGGAACGCGCCTGGTCTATGTAGTGGCGGCCCTATTGCTGGCGGGACTGGCGGCGCTCACCTTTGAGCGCTTCGCCCCAGAGAGAAGCCGCATCCGCGCCCGGCGTTTTGCCGTGAAACGCTGGCTGGCCCCGCTCGGCGCGCGCCTGCGCGCAATAGCGCGCTCGGCAAAGGCTAAGCCGTTCAAACCCGACACTCCTGGCCGCGCCGAAGCGCTCACCCCCGTCACGGCCTCCGGCAAGCCGTTGCGCCTGTTTGTCACCCTCGTCGCGGCGGAACTCAAGCTGCTCCTCAAGGGCCGCGCTTTCCTCTGGTACGCGGTGGCGGTGGGTCTGTTCTTGGCCTGCCTGCTATCGCCGCTGGAAACGGTGCGCGGCTCGCTATTGCCGCTCGTCTGGTTGTGGCCCCTGTTGCTCTGGTCAGAGATGGGCGTCCGCGAGGCTCGCCATCGCGTCAACCGACTGCTGTTCAGCGCGCCATCTCCGTTGTGGCGGCAGTTGCCGGCTGCCTGGACGGCAGGCGTCCTGCTGGCGCTGCTCCTGGGCGGCGGCGCATTCATCCGCCTGTGGTGCGAACCCGCCTTGTTGCCCGGCTTCACAGCCGGCGCGCTCTTCATCCCCTCGCTGGCGCTGCTGCTGGGGATGCTCACGGGCACAGAACGTCCGGCGCAAATCCTGCTGCTGATCTGGTGGTATCTCGGCCCGCTCAACGGCCTGGTTGGGCTTGACATCACCGGCGCGACCGCTGCGGCGTTGGCGCAGGGCATTCCCTGGTTCTACATTGCGGCCACGCCGCTGCTCTTTGGCCTGGCGTTGCTGGTTCGGCGGCAACAATTGCAGGCCGGGCACTGAAACGGGCCTGCCATGAAAAAGCTCTTGACCGTCATCAAATGGCTCTTGCTGGGGCTGCTGCTACTGGTTATTGGCAGCAGCATCAACCACAGGCTGCAGACGCCGCGCGAAGAGGGTGCCCATCCCCCGCCGGGGCAACTGGTGAAGGTGAATGGGCATCGGCTCCACGTCTACGCCGAAGGTCAAGGCGATCTGACGCTCGTTTTCATGTCAGGCAGCGGGACCACCGCCCCCACACTGGATTTCCGGGGGCTCTATCGCCGCCTGTCTGACGATTACCGTACGGTCGTTGTGGAACGGGCAGGGTATGGTTGGAGCGAGGACGGTGGTACGTCGCGCGACATCGAGACGGTACTCCGCGAGACCCGCCGGGCGCTGGAATTGGCCGGCGAAAGCCCGCCCTACGTCTTGTTGCCCCACTCGATGAGCGGTCTGGAAGCCCTGCACTGGGCCAACCGCTATCCCGACGAAATCGCTGCCATCATCGGACTAGACCCGGCGACGCCCCCCATCTATGCGCTCATGCCGCCGCCGCGCCTGATGCTCACGCTGGTCGCCTTCACCGCCCGGACCGGTCTGCTGCGCCTGGCCCCCTTTATCTGTCGTGAAGCCGCCGCAGTGGACCATCTGAATGCTGCCGAAACCGCCGTCTACTGCTCGATTATGTACCGGCGCACCCTGACAGCCGATATGCTGGCCGAAATCGAAGCGACCCAGACCAATGCCCAACGGGTTGCGGCCGAGGGGTTTCCCGATGTGCCCTTCTATGTCTTCATATCCAACGGCGATGGCTTGCCGATGGACAACTGGGGTGAGGTGTTGACGGCATATGTCGAGGCGGCCGGTGGCCAATACAAAAGGCTCGATGTGGGCCATTACGTCCACCATGAAGCCGCCGCTGTGATCGCCGACGAGATCCGGACCTTTTTGCTGCAGGTCGAGCGATAGAGCGAGATAGGACGCGAAAATGCAGGCGATGCAGGCATCACATGTAGCAGTTTGGGTTCTGATCACCCTGTCTCTGCTGACGGCTGGCAGCGTCACCCTGGGGTGGGGGACGTTGGCCCCTTCCACGCCGGGCGTCGTGGCGCAGGGGTTGCCTGGCGCTGCGGCAACTACGTCAGGTGGCCTTATGACCGGTCCCACGTCCCAACGACTATGGTAATAACGGCGGGTTTGCAGCTGGCGATTTTCGGCTTTACGGGACTGTTGATCTACCTGGGTATTTTCTACGGCGTTCCCCGGTTGGCCAAAGCGGGAACGCCGTTGCTCTACGCTTTCTTCGGCTGCCTGTGGTTGCCGGTGCTACTCTTGCCGCCGCTGGCGCTCTACCTTTTCTACCTGGAAGGCGGCGTGCTGACGGTGACGGCAGTCGCCGCGCGCTTCCGTCTCACCCCCATTCCGACAAGCAGCTGGCCGTGGATCATCGTCGCCGTAATCGCCACGGCGGTTTTCGATCAACTCTTCGAGCCGGTCGGCAAATTCTTCGCGCGGATGAAGGCGTTTGCGCCGCCGGATTACTTGCCCGCGCCCTTCAATCCCCTCAAGAATATGCCGATGCCGCCGTGCGAGTTTTTCGGCGTCGCGCTGTGTGGTAATTGGAAGCTGCTCCTCACGTTTGCGCCGCTGCACCTGCTGGCGATGCTCTCTGAGGAGTTGATGTGGCGCGGCTATCTGCTGCCGCAGCAAGAAGCGCTGTTCGGCCAGTGGGCGTGGGTCGTCAATGGGTTGCTCTGGGCCTGGCTGGTTCATGCCGTTCTCAAGTGGCATCTTATTGGAATGGTTCCGGGCATGTTGCTGACGCCGCTGATTGCTCAGATAACCCAATCTACCTGGGCTGCCTTGATCGTCCACGCAGCACCCAACACCCTGCTGTGGTTACTGCTGCTCTGGGGCATATTACAGAAGCCGGACCGCGAAGACACAGCTGGCGATCAGGCTTTGGAGTAGTCCGGACCGGTGGAAAGCCTGAGCCCAGTTCAGCCTTTGTGTCAATGCGTAAATGTTAGATGGTGTGCTGTCCTGTAGCAGATCATCGCAAGGAGATCGAGTGATCACGATTCCGGTTGTTGTCTTTCTGGTTTTGACCGCGATCGGGGCTTTGTTCCAACTGGCCCTAGCGCTCGGCGCGCCCTGGGGCGCATACACGCTCGGCGGGAAGTATCCGGGCCAGTTGCCTTCCAAGCTGCGTATCGCGGCGCTGGCTCAAATCCTCGTTATGGTTGTGTTTGCTCTCATAGTCCTGGTCAGGGCGGGCCTGATTTTCAGCGAGCTCTATGCTGTTGGAAAGGTCGCCATTTGGTTTGTGGCAGGCTTCTTTGTGTTAGGTTCACTTGCCAATCTGAGCACGCCGAGCAAAGGAGAACGGCTTCTATGGGGGCCGGTGAATGTCCTTATGTTGCTTATGACCATTGTTGCTGCGGTGAGTGCATAGCCGCGATATGCGGCGGCTCTCACTTCCAGAGACTTCAACTACAGGGTTCACCAGGAGAGGTTTATGACTCAAGATGACCAGCTACAACCGGTGCATACCGATGCGGGGTCAGAGGCCCTTAGCGCGCGCTTGCAGGAGCTCCTGCAACAGCTTGCGGCCCCGCAGTCCATCCACCACGCCGTCGTCGCTGTGGAGAAGGGCGATGGCGCCTTCCACTGGAGCGGCGCAGTCGGCGTGGCGCATCCAGATGGGACGCCAATGGGCACTGACACACCGGTATGCATAGCCAGTGTGACCAAGCTCTACATCGCCAGCAGCATCCTCAAGCTACAAGAGCGCGGTCTCATCCGCCTCGATGCATCGATGTCAACTTACCTTCCACAATCGTTGATCGGCGGGCTGCACCGGCTGGGCGGCGTGGACTACACCGAGCAGATCACCATCCATCACCTCCTCGGCCACCTCACCGGCTTACCGGACTACTTCGATGGTCGCCCACCGGGAGGAAAGAGCCTGATCGAACAGCTGATGGAGCGGGATTTCACCTTTACCATCGATGATACGCTGGATATGGTGCGCCACAAGCTGACGCCGCACTTCCCGCCTCAAGCGCCGGACGCAAAACGCCCGAAAGTCAGCTACAGCGATACCAACTTCCAACTGCT
Organism: Anaerolineae bacterium; assembly: GCA_003562365.1. Classification (GTDB taxonomy): domain Bacteria; phylum Chloroflexota; class Anaerolineae; order B4-G1; family SLSP01; genus PWVB01. The sequence goes on along the minus strand of PWVB01000224.1, from coordinate 6,015 downwards.
CATCGCCATCATCGAGGCCGTGACCGGGCAATCCATTCACGCGGTTCTCGCGGAGCTGCTATTCGAGCCACTGGCGCTGGAGCACACCTGGCATCCCGCGGCGCTACCGGAATCGGTCACGCCGGCGACGATGTGGGTTGATAAGCAGCCGATGCATATCCCACTGGCGATGCGCGCTTTTGGCGATCTATTCAGCACCGTCGAGGACTTGCTCAAGTTCATGCGCGCCCTCATCCAGGGTGAAGTCTTCGACAATCCGACAACCGTCAACCTGATGACGCAACACTGGAACACCTTTGGCTTCTCGCTCAACCCGGTGCGCACCTCGCCCGGCTGGCCCATCCAGTATGGCCTGGGGATGATGCGATTTCACATCCCGCGGCTTTTCTCCCTATTGCGGCGTATCCCGCCCGTGATCGGGCATAGCGGCGCGACCGGCTCCTGGCTCTTCTACTGCCCGGAGCTGGACGTCTACCTTGCGGGGACCGTCAATCAGGTTGCAGCCGCCGCGGTGCCGTTCCGCTTTGTGCCAAAGCTGTTGATGAGCTGTATGTCCGAAACGCACGGCGCCCGGTGAGACGGTACGAATCGGTTTTTGGCAGCCAACGGACCTGTATTTCAGCAGCCGGAGATGGCTCCCGGGACACGCTGCTGAGGAGCATTTCTACCATCGGGGGCGCGGCCCTGGTAGCCTGGTTGCTGGGTAGCTCTGCTCTTAACCGTGGAGCGCGTGTGACTTGTAAGCAGGCGAGTCCGGAGGCACAATCTGGTTCGCTTCAGAAGCCAGAAAGCAGCCTATGGACCCACACAAGGTAGCCTGCTTCAATGAAGCGTGTTTGGCAAGTGGCCAAGTCGGCAAAGTAAAGCTCTGTATACACCGTCACGAGGAACGCCGCACCGTCTGCGCGGTGTATGGGGGCACCCTCGCGGCCGCCTTCGCGGGGGATGAACGGATGGTGGATGAGCTGCGACAGATCTCCGGGAGCTGCGCGGAAGCCGTGCATCTGCACCTGGTGGAGCAGCGGCGTGACTTGGGGCAGGTGCAAGCCGATGAGATTCGGGTGAGGGTGCAGGGCGTGATCCTGTACTGGGGGCAGAGCTCAGCGCCCGCCGCGACGGTGCGCTGGTGACCCGGTGGGCGCAGCAGGTCAGGTCGAGTGTGTTGTGTGGTCCTTTGCTGGTCTGCGTCGCTGGCTTCGCGGGCCACCCTCGCGGGATCTGGAACACCTTACGCGAAGCGCCGCGGACGGGTAAGAGGGGACGCGCCTTGTCTCGACAGCAGTGCCACCTGCATACGGCTGTGTACTTGGTGGGTACCGTCTACAAAGTCTGTGCGTATCACCATACTCTGCGTCTCCAGCTGACTACAACGGGTCGCCGGCGCCGCTGGTTGCGGCGTACTCTGGCGATCGCCGCCGGCATCACCAACCACTCCTGGACAGTACAGGAGCTGCTTTGGTACCGCAGGCCGCATCCACCCGCGCTGCGCAAGTGGCAAGGGCGGTTCTCCAAGGCCGACCTGGTGCTGCGAAAGCGGTGGGCTTACATGATCACGGTTCCCTCTGGTCCTTGCCTAGACATGGGATCAGGATCTCAATGACCGCCGGAGCTTTTCAGGATTTCGTCACTCTCACTCATAGGGGAAAGCTCCGACGCCTGTACCGCCTGGCAGAGGTAGCATTGTCCCACTACGATCTGCCTGCAACCGAAGTGCGGCTGCACACTTTCGCCACGAATGCGATATATCGCGTGCGCACAGCAGCAGGTGCCGTTTACGCGCTCCGGTTGGCTTATCCTGGTTGGCGCACCTTGTCCGATCTGCGGGCTGAAGCCACTTGGTTGGAGGCCCTCGCGCGCGAGACCAACATTCTCGCGCCGCGCGTTGTGCCTGCACGTGATGGATCAGCGGTACTCTCGCTGCAGGCGCCGTGGGTGTCTGGCCAATGGCCGGGCACATTGATGACCTGGCTGCCGGGGCGCTTGCTGGCGCACTATCTAACCCCCGATAATCTGGCACGGTTAGGAGCCCTGTTTGCCCGTCTGCATCAACATGGGAAGGACTGGCAACCCCCTCCTGGTTTTACCACCCGGCGCTTCGAGGCCTTCCTCTCGCGTGATGAACCGGATGTGCTCTTCAGTGAGGCTGTGCTGGACACCTTCACTGTGGAAGAGCGCAGGGCTTTCCTCCAGGCCCGTAGTTGGGTGGACCAGGAATATGCCGCTCTTGATCGCCGGGATCTCCGGGTGATTCATTGCGACCTGTGGCACGAGAACGTCAAAATCTACCACAGTGAGCTGTATCCCTTCGACTTTGAGGACACGATCTGGGGCTTCCGGCTGCACGATATCGCCATGAGTCTGCTGGATTTGCTGGAGACTGTGGGGCCGGTGCGGTATCCGGAATTGCAGGTAGCTTTTCGAAGCGGCTATGAGCGTTATCTGCATTGGCCGGATGGCCGGCTCGCCGTGTTGCAGATCGGCCGGTTGCTGTGGCAGGCGAACCATGCGGCCCGCTTTGAGCCGGCGTCTCTTGACACGCTGGTCGCCAATCACAGCCGCATCTTCCGGGAATACGCTCACCGGGGCGAACTCATCCTATAGACCCATCTCCGTCCAGTGGTCTTTCATATGTCAAGCGGTGGATACGGCTGCTTGAGTTTGATGCGCGCATCAGCGACTGTGAACTGCCCTTGGATGGCTGTCGCATAAGCGTTGCGCTTGTTCTCCCAGGCCGCCACTTCTCGGTGCAGCGTATCTTCATCTGGAATGCGGCCATCGCGACACTGTCGGGCGAGCAAGCTGAAGTCAATCTCGGCCATGTTCAGCCAACTGCCGGGTTTGAGGGTGCAGTGAAACTCCAGCTTGTCCAAAACCCCGGGCTTCAGCAGACTCAAAGGCTTCGCAGAGTGCGGCTGGCGTGTGCGTGTTCAGACTGTCCTGAACCACTCGAAGGCGCTCTGCCTCAGGTTCGACGTGCAGTACTCGTTGCGTGGCACAAGACGGTCAGCGGCTCGGAGGACACGGATAGATTGTGGGCGCCATCGCGTTTGTGTTCGCAAACAGCGGCTTGCCGGACCCGTCAAATCAGACCAACGGGTAACGCAGATCGTAAGGTCTATGGTATAGAGCCGGCACGCCTTCCATATGGTGGACGAACGCGGCGTCTTCTTGAGGTGGCACCATCAACTGCTTCTATAGCCAAGGCCTGACTGCACCGAAAAAAGGTCGTCCAACCGGTCGAGTCTTCACCATTGGGTAGTATAGGGGCGTTGACCTAGCCGTATAAGCGAGGAGAGTAGCCTATGTTCCGAAGCAACCAAGGCCATCGCCAACAGAACTCCTTTGACGGTCACCAGTGGCTGGTGGACTCCCTGCGCCCGCAGTTGGAGGATTCCTGGGCGGGCACGTTCTATCATCTGTGGTCGGTGAGCGAACCTCTTTGGTTCAGAGCTCCTAAGCCTCCAGTCTTGCAAGACGTCGCGGACGCCCTCCGGTAGCCTTCCTGGAGCTCAAAGACCAATGGCTCGGCTGACCACGGTTGACTGTGGTGCTACCTGCTGTGCATTTCTATGTGCCTACTGTGCCACTGTCATATTGGTCTGCGGGGCAATGGTCTGACCCTGTTGATCGAAGATCCGCTCAGCCATGCATCTTTCGTCAGGTCTCCAGGAGCTCTTCTGGCGTCATCACCGGCACCCAAGTCGCCAGCCGTTCCAACTGCTGCCGGTCGCGGGTGATGAGGGTCGCGCCGAAGCGGCGAGCAACGGCGGCGTAGACGGCATCGGCGCCCCGCAGCCGCGCTTCCGCGCCCAATTGTGCGGCTTCGGCAGCCAGATCGTCGTCCAGCGCTACCCACACCTGCCCCGGCAAGTCGCGCACGGCCAGCGCCAACTCCAGCGCCGGCGCGCTATCGTCCAGGGCTCTAGCGGCAGCGGCAGCCAGCTCCACCAGCAGCAGCGTCGGCAAGAAGAGCGCCTGGTGCTCCTCGATCAGGTGCTGGATGCACGCCTGGCTCACCGCGCTGCCCGGTTCCGCCGCGTTCACCGCGTTGATGTGTACGCTCGCGTCCAGCGTGTACATCGGTCAGCGCCGGAGCTCGTCGAGCAGCGCCTGGGTATCCAAATCCGCCGTCCAGGCGGCCCGCACCCGCTCCGCAGCCTGGTTGTAGGCGTCCCATCCCTGCCTCGTGCCCCGCTTCCCCAGTTGCAGGAGCGTCTCCTCCACCGCCTCCTGATCCAGGGGCAGGAGCAGCGCCACCGGTTGTCCCTGATAGGTGATGATGTATTCGGCTTTCTCCTCGCGCAGCTTGCGCAGCAGCTCCGAAGTCCGCTGGCGTAGCTCACGCACTCCAATCATCGTCATCGTGCCCCTCCTTGGTTACACTATTGTATCTCATTTGTGTAACCATTATAGCACGGAAAGTTCGTGTCGGATGCAGCGCCGTCATCGTCAACAGATCAAATCCTCCCGGCGTCAGCTCGTCGATGGATGCCAGCCACTCGGCGCGTTGGGCACCTTCCTGTTCCTCCATCTGCTCATGCAACGCGTTGCACCGCATACGTTGGCGCCCAATCTCCAGCGCCTGACGTCGCGCCTCCAAGGCCTCCTTCAGCAGCGGCTCCAGGCCGGCGATGGCGAAGGCGTCCCGCAGCGCCTCTTGCCCCTCATACTCGGTGTGGGTCTTGGTATGGGGGTCGGCCTCGGTCAGCTGCAATGCGCGCTCTCGCCCCAGCACCCCCGGCTCCAGGCGCTGGATTGACAGCGCCACCGACAGCAGCTCCTCGACGATCCCGATCGGTTCCGACGGATCGAACTCAACCCAGTGCTGTGCCAGCACTTCTTCGGGCACAAGCTGAAGATGATGGACTGCCTTCCGGATCTCCCTTGGGCGGCAGGCATATCCGAAGCTGGTATTGACCGGCGAGGAAGATCCGATCACGCTCTTCTGGGATGTGAAGGAACTCGTGTCCGCGCCGCCGCTACACCTGGTGTGACGGTAGTGCCTCATCGATGCCAGGCGCCACGGCATCTCCAGCACCTCTGAGCAGACCCTAGGGATTACTCGGGGAGTTCAACCTTGATGGCGAGAGGGACCAACAGACGATAAGGAAAAGCTCACCTCACAGCTCCGACGCCTGAATCGGAGGGTGGGGGGCGATCGCCCCCACCGACGGTGGGTCCGAGAGTAGGTATAATGCCTGACCTGCACCCCATCACGTTCCCGCGAGATTCTGCTGGTCTCGAGCTACACTCTCTCCTCTAGCCAAGCCAGCAAGTCAGCATGGACCTCGTCTCGGTTAGTCTCGTTGAGAATCTCGTGGTGGGCGCCGGGGTAGATCCTGTGTTCCACGTCGTTGATCCCGAACTCGTCCTTATAGCGACTCACCAGGGTCATCACCCCATCGTTGGCCCCCACGGGGTCCATCCGTTCAAGATCTGGGATGTAGCCACGGGCGCCGAGCGAGTGACGTTGAGGGGAAACACGGGTGGAGTCAACGCCTGTGCGATTAGCCCGGACGGGCAGTTGATCATCTCTGCGTCTGTGGATGATACGCTGCGAGTCTGGGACGTCAGCACCGGCGCGGAACGTGTGATGCTTGTTGGCCATCGCTCCTGGAGCCAAGGTGGGCTGATCAGTTGTGCCATTAGCCAGGACGGGACTCTGGCTATCTCTGGCTCCGTCGACGACACTTTGACGATCTGGGATTTGACGCGCTGCGATGAGCAATTTTCGGCAACCGGTCACGCGAGTCTATGGGATTGCGCGGTTGACGGGTCTGGATCATTGCTCGTTACGTCCTCCACGGATGGCACGGTCCGGGTTTGGGATGTGGGTAACGAGCAGGTACAGCTTACCCTCACGGGCCACCATGGTTCAGTAGATGGATGCGCTGTGAGTCGGGATGGCTCGACGGTCGTCTCGGCCTCTGAGGACGAGACGCTCAAGGTGTGGGATGGGGCTACTGGCGCAGAACGCTTCACCCTGGTCGGCCATTCCGGTCGCGTCAACGGCTG
>PWVB01000446.1 GCA_003562365.1 Anaerolineae bacterium | reverse complement strand
CTTGCGAATATCACGCGAAGTCAGAGATAGAAGAGTAAAAGGTTAGTGCAGCTCTAGAGGTGACGGTCGCTCATCGACGGGAAGGATGGGAGCGATCTCTGCTTTAGGCAAAGATCGCTCCTGCACCCAGAATACCCTTAGCCGTTTAAGAACGAGGTCTCGAAGACAGTCACCGGATCAGCGCTAAAACGCGGTGGAAGTGCACCCTGATCCTTTCAGGGATCGCTCGTCTACGTGCCTTGATTCAGAACGACGTAACCATCGAACTTGATGCTCTGGGGCACATGCATAGCCGCACATACGCTACGATCAGTGGAATTGACCAAGACCCTGTTCGCCCAACTCGACGACAAGTCGGGCGCCATCGCGTCAGCGATTACGCAACTGTCGGGACTGTTTCAGGTCTCGCGCCCCACGATCTATGATCTGGGCCGACGCGCCGCCGAAGGGCTGTTGCGCTTGGTGGGAGGTACACCGGCCAAGGCACAGCCGCCCATTGCGACAGCAGAGCGTGCCTCTGGCTGACACCGTGGTGGTGTTCCCGAACCGCATAGCGCGCACAGCGTTAACGATGGGGTTCCCGGGCAAGATGGCCTTGCGTCCGCTGCAGCAGTGTTTGGAGGGGACCTTCTACCAGACGCGCGGTCTGGGGATCCTGAGTGAGCTGTCTACCCAGGCGGGCTAGCGCGCCGAACAGATCCTGACGGAGATCGATAAAGCGCACTGATCCGATAGCGCAAAGCACCCTTGTCTGAGAAAGGTTCTATATTCTAACTGAACCTAGTACGCCGATATTCGGAATGGGCTCGGTGCGCTCGCGTGGCTTCTCTGCACACTGACACTCGAATGGCGAAAAGTGCACACCCGGTATCACGCAAGTATCCCTTGAGGGTTACGCAGCCTGTGAAACATCCCCTGCAGACAGCGGGTGACGTTTGCAGTAACCTGGCAGAGAAGGTGGACTTGTGAGTCGCGAATCGCGAGGAGACCTAGGCGCCCCAAGCATCTACAAGCGCGAACCAGCAGACGTGGTGTCCGCCTCAACCGCACTGACTGGACTGGCACGTGCGTCTGCAGGCGCTCCTCAGATCGATCGTCATCTTCTCATCGGGCGCCCCCGGTCGATGGGCTCTTCTCAAGCAGGTGAGGCGAGTAGCTGACCCGCCTCACCTGCCACATATATCACCAAAGGTCTGCCCAAACAGCCAGCATCCGGCTTGGAGCCTACACCGTCTCCGCCCGCCCGCTCCGCTGCGATGCATAGCACGCATCAATGATGCGCATATTTGCCACCAGCGACTCCGTCTCAAAGGCCGGAGCGTGCAGCCCGCGGACCGCTTCACTGAGGTCCTGCACCTCGGCAGTGTAGCCGTTCAACCCCTCTTCGACCGGAATCGCCTCAGTCGCGCCGCCTGCCTGCAGGAGCATAGCAGGCTCACCCTTGGGCGCCCCCCACCCATACGGACCGGTCAGCTTACCATTTTCTCCTACCAAGCTGAACGGCCCACCCCAAGGTGCGTTGAAACCCCATTGCAAGGTACCGCGAAGCCCATCACCATAGTTCAGTAGCGCAGTCCCCGCGATATCCACATCAAAGCGCTCTGACCACGCCATATCAGCCCAGGCCGTCTTTGGAACGCGCCCCGCCAGCAGTCGTTGGGCATCAACCGCATAACACCCGATATCATAGAGTGCCCCACCCCCGATGTCGGCCTGCAGCCGCACATCATCGGGGTCTTGAGTCTGCATTAGGAAGGTGGCGATCGTATGCACAAAACGCAAGTCGCCCAATACACCAGACCTTGCGATCTCGACCGCTTGGATCTGGACAGGATTGAACCGCGAGGCGAATGCCTCCAAGCAGTAGAGGTCGCTAGCTTCGCGGGCCGCCTCAAGCTCGCGCGCCTCTGCAGCATTCACCGTGATCGGCTTCTCGCAGAGGACGTGCTTTCCCGCTCGCAGTGCCCTGATGCTCCATTTGGCATGCAGCCCATTGGGCAATGGGATATACACCGCCTCGATCTCGGGATCCGCGAGCAGCGCATCGTACGAGCCATACGCCTCTGGAATACCAAATTGCGTCGCAACTGTCTCCGCCTTACTAAGGGTTCGACTAGCGACAGCTCGCAGTGCCGTCAGATTGGCGTTGGCCATCGCAGGGATCACCTGGTTGACCGCTATAGCCGCCGTGCTCAGAACACCCCACTGAACAGGTTTCGTCATGATTGTGCTTCCTTTCACTTTGCCACTCTCGGGATGGCTCACAAATAGGTTGACACTTTGTCCGTCGAATACTCGTCAAAGGACCTCTTTTTGATTAGGGTGTGTTTCAGATCAGTCCCACTTTCCGCAGTTAGATATCGATGAGATAGCATTTTTGGACGTAAGGGCCAAGCAATTTGAGGATTGTGTAATGTACAGGTTTCAGGTTAAGCACTTGCCGCTCCACGCCAGCTGGAGTAGAAATCAACAGCACATGAATGCCTTCGAACATCTGAAAGACACGTCGCATGGTCAGGCGTTGAGTGAGCTGTCCCTTTTGATCGGGTACATACTCATCTTGGGCCACCAGTTGCTCGCGCAGCTGGCGTTCGGCCAGGGCATAGATCAACAAACACAATCCCATCACCATCAACAACGCCATAATCCGGGCAGGTTTCTTCAGAAAAAGACTATCGGCAAAGAAAAGGGGGTCCTTGAGGAAGCGGAATCCCCGCTCAACCGATACCCCCTGGCTTTTGTAATCGTCCAACAGCTTGTTTGCCGCCAATTCCTTGCTGGACAGCTCATTAGTCGCCAGAATGAACTTACCCTTGGTCTGCCGTTTTTGTTGAATCGCCTGCTCATCCTGGATAACCTCGCCGTCGGCTACTCGCCATCCCAGGCGTTCGGGCTCCTCATCCTCTCGGGGCCGTCCCCGGTGACTATAGTGGGGTACCGATTCCCATTCGATTCTCAAATCGTGGTAGGTCCAAGACGCGCGCAACTCAGCGCACCGCTTTTCAGCGTCGTTGACTGTGTCAAACTCACGGCCTACCAGCCGCTGCAGCGCTTCTTCCGCCTGTTCATACTCTTGCGCGATACGCTGCTGCAGGCGTTGGGTTTCACTTTCATAGGCGGCGGTGGAAAAGACGCCCATCCAGCGCTGTCTCCCCCCGCCGTAGGTGCTGCACAGTTCAGTGATGCGGTAGCCAGCGGTCGCTGCGGGTTGCATATGGGCCGGATCAAGGTCTTGATACAGCTGCTGGACAGCTTTCAGGGTAGCGGGTACCCGGGTGATCCATTTGACCTGGGAAAGCTCCTGGATATTCTGTTGACTGTAGAGTGCACTGTCGGCGATGAAGTAGGGTGTCTCCCCGGCCTCCATCTGATCCACATACGCTTTGATCGTCTTGGGAAAGCTGGTCTTATCCGCTTCATTCCCACTGAGGGCTTCCAGCCACACCGGCAATCGCGAACGATAGCTACATATCAGCGACAGCACGGCTTGCTTCAAATCTGGGCGGTGATCTCTGGAATACCCGTGGGTAATCGTAATCGCTGCGGGCTCGTTTTCCCCCGCGTACTCGCCGTGCAGACTGAACGTGGTGCTATCCAGGTGGTAAAAGCGATGCGCGATCCCGTACACCGCCAAGGCCCGCGCGGCTACATGGGCAAAAACCTCGGTGATGCCGCTGGCATACAATTGATCCAAGCCACGCCCCAAGCTATCGTCGTTCAAATCTGCTGCTTCCAAGTCTTCGCTGATCAACAGATCAATCGGCTTGTTACTAAAGAACTCGGGAGTCAGATACAAGGGCCGACCGACAAACCCCAAGCCATTGAGCACCATCGACTGCACGACCTCTCCAACCGAGACCTTCCGTTTCGTGGGTCCAACACACGCATCGACTTCTTCAATAAGCCCAATTTCATGACAGACACCGGCTACAATTCCCAAATGATCCAATTGCTCTGTGGCATATGTCTTCTCTGGCATTTGGTATCCTCCGTAAAACTTGACACTTCCCTTTCAGGATACCAATAATTCGTTCCGATGCCCAGTTTAACTGCGGAAAGTGGATAGCCCCCCTCTTAAGTGTTGTTAGGAGTTGGAACAGCAGTTAGTAGCTCTTCAACAGTCCAAATATGATCCGTGAGTTCGGCAG
>PWVB01000294.1 GCA_003562365.1 Anaerolineae bacterium | reverse complement strand
CATCCGTCCAACAGGAAGTCGGCGCCCTGCTGCGACAAGGCACTACCTGCGCCCACGACAAGACCGCGGGGACGTGCCGTGACATCCTCAAACGCGAGGCGGCTCTGTGGACCTTCGTGCACGTCGAAGGCGTGGAACCCACCAACAATCTCGGCGAGCGGCAAGTCCGCCCGGGCGTCATCTGGCGCAAAATGAGCTTCGGCACGCAGCGTGAAGCGGGTAGTCGTTTTGCGGAACGGATTATGACGGTCGTTAGCACCTTGAAACAAAAGAAGCGCAACGTGCTGGACTACCTCACCCAAGCCTGCGACGCGGCCCATTCGGGGCGGCCGGCGCCGTCTTTGCTACCGAAAGTGACTACCCCCTGAACGGTTATCTGAGAGATTGTAGCCCTCAGGCCCCGTCTGGTGTGGTGCTCCCCGCTTCGTTACCATGGCGTCTTCGGATATTGGGGACCAGGTAACCTGCAAACGCCCGTTCGGCATCATAGTCTGGCGACCATCCCCAATCTCGGCGTGCGGCGGTGTCATCTAAATCAGCTGGCCAGCTATCGACGATCCGCTGGCGCTTCAAATCCGGTGCGAAGGAGATCTCGGCGTCAGGAAAGAATCGCTTTACGTGGTCGCGAAACTCACCGGCCGAGATGCTGAAACTCGTCACGTTGTAGACTGGTCGGCTGAGCGCTTCTAGGGGTGCCTGGGCCAGATTGACCAGCGCTTTAACTGCATCGGGCATTGCCATAAAGGGAATGCGTACATCCTCGCGGACAAAGCAGGCGTAGGGCTTCTGCTGAGCCGCGGCGTGCAGCATCTCGGGTCCGTAGTCGCTGGTTCCACCACTGGGAAGGGTGAACGCGCTCACTAGGCCGGGAAAGCGGACAGCGCGGAAATCCAGACTCGTCGGGCGGTCGGCGGCCAACTGGCGGTAGTGGCGACCGAAGTAGATGCCCAGCATCTCACAGTAGAGTTTGTTACAGCCATACATCGTGGTGGGATAGTTCCATTCCCACTCGCGCACGCGGGCATATTTTTCCTTGGTAGCGGTATCGGGCAGGCCGAAGACAGCGATGGAGCTGGGGAAGATGAACCTCACCGGCTCCCCGCGCCACTCTGACTGCTGAGCAGCCAGGTGTAGCAATCCCAGCGTCCCCTCCACGTTGACGCGATGGGCCGCATCCGGCGAGAATTCCGCTCGGGTGGAAAGCAGGGCGGCTAGATGGTAGATCTCCTCGATCTCATACTCGCTGACTAGGCGCTCCAGAAGCGATGTGTCCAGAATGCTGCCCTGGACGTGCGTCACGTGGGCTGAGAGTTCCGCCGGTAACGGATCCAAGTCCATGGTCAGAACCCGCCGCCCCTGACAGAAACCCGAGCCCGCCAAGCGGCGCACCAGCGCCTGTCCGACCTCGCCGGCGGCCCCGGTGACTAGGGTAGCCTTCGCCCGCATACCGCCTCCTTGCGTTGAGATCCTTCGCCTCGTACGGACCATAGCCTCCGCGGCTGTGTTTTGTTGTTCACATCCCTGCATTCTCGTGGCGCGGGCGACGACATCCGTCCTCACCGAGGGCGTTCAGCGTCTAACCGCCGAACGTCCGCCGCGCGATCTCCTGCGCTATCTGGTAGACTTCGCGCAGGGGAACGTCGTGCGCGCGGGCTAGACGACGGCAGTCCTCATATTCGGGCGCGCTCTTGACCCTCTGACCGTCCATGTGGGCAACCTTGACGTGGACCGTCCCATAGGGTATCTCCACGTGCTCGACCGTCCGTGTCAGTGCATGGCGATCGACCATTTGTTCCCGTACGCCTAGCGTGCTGGTCTCTGTGAAGAGGATTGCAGTCATCGCCTTAACGTCGTCGGGCTGGCATAGCACCCGCAGCAGCGTCGCAGGCCGGTTCTTCTTCATCTGGATCGGTGCCAGGAAGACGTCCAGGGCGCCCGCATCGAAGAGCGCGTCAGCTACGTATTCGTAGATCTCTGGGTTAAGATCATCGATATTTGTCTCCAATACACTCAATCGCGCTGTGTCCAGGCACGAGTGTGTCTCGGTATGGTGGTGGGTGTGGGTCGTTGTAGGACCGCCATGGTCAGTGTCGGTGTTGCTTGGCCTCGGCCCGGGAGACTCATGTGTGTGTGGTGAAGCATGAGGGTGCGGATGGGTTTGGTGGGTTGCTCCGACATGCGAGTGTGAGTGGTCGTGGGAATGGGTACGGTATGCTGAGAATGTCTCGATCCCGGTGCCGATCAACAGGCGGAGGACGTTGGGAATCGGTAGATCGCGCTGCCCAGCACCATAACCGACGGCCTCCAGCCGCATCGGTGGGATGGTGCCGAAGTCCTCGCCCAGCGCGGCGAGCAGCGCTGCACCGGTGGGGGTGACCGTCTCAACCTCTAATGGGCTGCCAACTACCGGCACCCCAATCAACAGGGAGACGGTCGCCGGAGCGGGCAAGGGGATATGGCCGTGCGCGCCACAAATCGCCCCTCGCCCTAGAGGGATTGGTGATGCAAAGACGCGATCAATACCCAGTGCATCGATGCCGACCAACGCTCCGACCACATCGACGATGGTGTCAACCCCGCCCAGTTCGTGTAGATGTACCTGATCCAGCGCGGTGCCGTGAATCGCTGCCTCAGCGGTGCCGATCTTCGTGAAGATCTCGCTTGCTCGCGCCTTTATGGTCGGTGTCAGATCGCTCTGCTCCACGATGCTGAGAATGTCGTCTAGATGGCGTTCGGGTACATTATCAGCCACATTGACTTTGATCTTGGTGGCGCTGAAAGCGTTCTTGGCGACCCGCCGCGCCTCTAAGGTGAAGTCCGTCAAATGGAGCGCGGCGAGTCGCTCTTGCAGCTCGGTCAGGGGTAGCCCCGCATCCACTAGTGCCCCCAGGATCATGTCTCCGCTGGCACCGGCGATGCAGTCAAAGTAGGCGATCTTCATACGCTGTTTCTCTCCTCTAGAACCATACGATGGCACGAAGCCCTGCGCTTGAGATGGATCGTAGTCACAGGCACTCGTCCGGACCGCGATTGATTTGGCGCAGCATAAGGTGGGCAAAGACGGCAGCACCATAACCGTTGTCGATGTTGACGACGGTAACGCCAGATGCGCAGGAGTTAAGCATCGTTAGCAGCGGGGCGACTCCCTGGAAGTTGACCCCGTAGCCGACGCTAGTCGGCACCCCGATAACAGGCGCTGGCACTAGGCCGGCTACGACGCTGGTCAGGGCCCCCTCCATCCCGGCAATGGAGATGATCACGCTGGCGTTCATCAGGCGATCAAGTTCTCCTAGCATGCGATGCAGGCCGGCTACCCCGATGTCGTAGGCACGCTCTACCGGATGCCCTACGAACTCCAGGACCTGGGCAGCCTCCTCCGCGATCGGTAGATCGGAGGTTCCGCCGCATACTACCATAGCATAGGGCGCTCCCTCGTCTGGGGCGGGCAGCTCTGTGCGTGCCAGGGTCAGGAGTCGGGATACCGGGTCGTATTGAGCCTCGCTGAGCCGTGCTTGGATCGCTTGGGCCATATCAGGAGCGACCCGCGTGCCTAGAACCCTGTCGTGGTGTGTCCAAAGGCGTTGCAGAATCGCGATGGATTGTGCGGCGGTCTTGCTTTCACAGAAGACCACCTCCGGCAGCCCATTGCGTAAGGCCCGGTGGATGTCTAAGCGAGCGTAGTCCTCAAGATCCTCGAAGGGCAGGGTGCGTAGTCGTGTGAGTGCCGTGGCAACATCGACCTGTCCTCCCTGCACGGCGAGGAGCAATTCACGTAGTTTGCTGATGTCCATAGCTATTTACGGCATTCCCCGCCCCGTTTCAACGGGGCGGGGAATGCCGCGTTCCTCCTTGCATGATCCTAGAAAGCGTAGTATAAGTCGATGATGGACAGTAGATGAACTCGCCACGCTGCGTACCAAATCAACGACCACGTCTTGGGAGGCGACGTTGGCGTACGCTTGGCGGCGTTGATCCCGCAGATCGTCAAGCGCAATGCTGGAGAGGTCCTGGACTTGGTTGTGCACCCCGAGCACGTTCCTCTGTTCGCGTCGTTTCCTCCGCCGCTGGCAGCCAACCAGATCGAGCAGCGCATCAAGGGAGCTACGAGTCGCCAACTTCGCCAAGCGTTTCCCGAACTGAAGAGCCCCTTGCCGTCTCTG
>PWVB01000239.1 GCA_003562365.1 Anaerolineae bacterium | reverse complement strand
TTGAGCGCTCTGACCTTTCGAGATGTCTCCCAGGCGGGTGCAAGCCATTACGGCGTCAGCGATCTGGAGTTACTGGCGCGGGACACCCATAAATTCGAGTCTCGTTATCTGGATGGGCTCATCGGACCATATCCTGAACGCCGCGACCTGTACCTCGAACGCTCCCCCATCCACCACCTAGCGAGCCTCAACACACCGGTGATCTTCTTCCAAGGATTGGAAGATGAGGTTGTGCCCCCGGCACAAGCAGAGGTCATGGTTGAGGCACTCCGCGAGAAGGGCGTGCCGGTGGCCTATCTGGCTTTTGAAGGCGAACAACACGGCTTCCGACGCGCCGAAAACATCCAGAAAGCGCTGGATGCTGAGCTCTACTTCTACGGACGGATCTTTGGATTTTCTCCGGCCGATGCCATAGAACCAATCGAGATTATGAACCTGGACCCCAGCACAGTTCCTGATTGACCCGTGAGACTTGCGACGTAGAATAGAGGTGTACGGATCCTACGCCGTCAGCCAAGGATCGATGAATGAGGAGAGAACGTTGACAGAAGGGAATGTCCCACAAAGCGCCAAGCTGAAACATCAAGCAGGCGCACCAGCCTTTGACGATGTGCTTATGTTCAGTGGATCCGCACATCCCACGCTGGCGCGCGCCATCGCCGGTTACTTGGGATTGGATCTCGCCCCTACCATCATCCGCAAGTTTTCCAACGATGACTTTTACATCCAGCTTGGTTCAAGCGTGCGGGCCAAGCAGGTTTTCGTTGTGCAGCCCCTCTCGCCTCCTTGCAGTGACAACCTGATGGAGCTGTTACTGATGCTGGATATCGCTCGTAGTGGTGCCGCCAAGGACGTCTGCGCCGTCATCCCCTACTACTCATACGCACGCTCCGACAAGAAGGATGCTCCCCGTATCTCCATTGCCGCTCGCCTGATCGCGGACCTACTGACCACCGCCGGCGCGACCCAGATCATAACGATGACCCTTCACTCACCTCAGGTCCACGGATTCTTCAGTGTCCCCACCGATCACCTCACCGCTCATTCAGTCTTCGTGGAGCATCTGAAGAAGAAGGACCTGCGTCGCAGTGTGGTCGTAGCCCCTGATGTAGGGCACGCCAAGCGTGTAGGCAAACTAGCCAAGGAACTGGACCTGCCGCTGGCAGCCGGGGAAAAGACCCGCCTAACCGACAATACGGTGGCCATCACCGGCGTCATGGGTGACGTCAAGAACAAGGATGTCATCCTATTGGATGACGAGATCGCCACTGCCGGGACTATCACAGAGATCGTGCACTATATGCAGAAGCATCACAGTGTCCGCCGTATCACCGTGGTGGGCACCCACGGGCTCTTCACCGGACCGGCCATTGAGCGCCTCAATGCAATAGAGGCTATCGATGAAATCGTCGTCACCAACACGGTGCCCCTAAGCGAAAGCCAACGTCCCGAGCGCCTGGTTGTTCTCTCGGTGGCGCGCATCTTCGGAGAGGTGATCCGCCGTAATGTTCAGGGCGAGTCGGTAGGATCGCTGTTTGAGTTCTGGCCGATATCAAATTAGCACTGTGCGCAGCTAAGCTCGACGCTTAAGAGGAGACACCCGATGGCGGACACAGCTAGCCACCCAAACTCCACTGTACCGACGGCTGCTGAACAGGCCGTTGGTGAAACGCACCAGAACGCAAATGGCTGGCAGGCCTTCACAACCCTCGAAGAATTTCTGCACGACGACGGGTGGCATCCTCAGCGCCTGGGCGACAAGACGGTCTTCCGCGTCTACTTCGCCGGCGAGCACGGGGACGTACGCTGTTACGCTCAGATACGCGTCGATCTGGAGCAGTTTCTCTTCTACGTGATTGCCCCTGTCAAGGCGCCGGAGGCGCTGCGGGAGCCGGTCGCCGAGTATGTTGCCCGGGCTAACTTCGGCCTGCGCATTGGCAATTTCGAGCTCGATTATCGCGATGGTGAGATACGTTACAAGAGCAGCCTCGACTTCGAGGGTGAGACGCTGACCCCGGGGTTGATTAAGCGCGCGATCTACCCTGCCGTATATACTATGGACTTCTATCTCCCCGGGCTCCTGGCCGTGATGTACGGTAACCAGACGCCCGCCGAGGCCATTAAGGAGGCTGAAGGCTAATGAGTCCCGTCAAAATCGCCACATTCAATGCCAACTCCATCCGAGTACGTCTCAACCAGATCCTCGAATGGATGGAGCGGGAAAACACCGACGTCCTCGGTGTCCAGGAGACCAAGGTCCAGGATCAGGACTTCCCCCAGCACCCTATCGAGGAAGCAGGATACCACGTCGTCTTCTCCGGACAGAAGTCGCACGCCGGGGTCGCCACCCTCAGTCGCACAGAACCATCCGAAGTCCAAGCCGGGTTCGATGACGGCAGCGATCCAGCCCGGCTGCTCTACACACAAATCGACAGTCTACACATCGTCAACAGTTATGTCCCCCAGGGGCGGGATCCGGATCACGAGGAGTTCCGCCACAAGCTGGACTGGTTTACGCAGATTCGGGACTGGTTTGACGCTCACTTCAGCCCCACGGACCGACTCGTGTGGTTGGGGGATTTCAACGTCGCTCCTGAGGATATCGATATCCACGATCCCGACAGGCTGCGCGGGCACGTCGACTTCCATCCTGAGGCACAGGCCGCGCTGGAAAAGGTGCGTAGCTGGGGCTTCGTCGACTTGTTTCGCAAACACCACCCCGATGAGCCAAACCAGTTCACCTACTATGACTACCGGGCGCGCGATCCGATCGAGCGCAACACCGGATGGCGTGTCGATCATATCTGGGCGACGAAACCGCTGGCGGAGCGTTGCACCGCCGCCTGGATCGATGTCGAGGCCCGTCGGGCAGAGCGGCCCTCGGACCACACATTCCTGGTAGCGGAGTTTGATCTTGAATAGGAAGCGGAGATCTCTCCCGTCCTATCCAGGGCTACCGCATCGTTAGATGCGCTGTTCGGCAGTGTGTCTCCGGCCACATAAATAGCGTGGCCACATTCAATATCGCAAGGAGGTATGGCCAGTGAATGAACACGATCTGACTTTACGCATTGGCGGTGAGGCCGGCATGGGGCTTGAATCCAGCGGCGCAGGGTTTGCCAAAGCCCTGATGCGCGGCGGGCTTTGGGTCTTTGGCGTCCCGGACTTCCGCTCCCGTATCCGCGGTGGGCACAATTTCTTCACCCTGCGAGCCGGCCCCACACCCCTCTACAGCATTGCTGATCCGGTTCACCTCTTGCTGGCGCTTGATAAGGAGACCATACGTCGTCACCTGGCGGATGTGGTACCCGGCGGAGCCATCGTCTACGATCAGCAGCTCGAGCTGGAAGACGAACTGCAGCGCGAGGATGTGGTCTACGTGCCGGTGCCTCTGACCGAGATGGCCCGTGAGATAGGCGGCGCCGAGGTGATGCGCAACACTCTGGCCCTTGGGGTTGCTTCTGGGCTGCTGGATTTCGACCTGCAGCACGTCGAGACGGTAATCCGCGAGAACTTCAGCCGCAAGGGTGAGGAAGTGGTGGACGCCAACCTCAAGCTGGCCCAAGAGGGCGTTCGGCTTTCAGAGCCTTTCAAAGACGACTACAGCTTCCGGCTACGGCCAGCTGCTGAGCCGCCGGAGCGAATTCTGATCAACGGTACCCAGGCGTTCGCCCTGGGAGCGCTGGCCGGGGGGGGTCGCTTCGTTTCCGGCTATCCGATGACGCCCGGCTCCCCGGTGCTTATCTGGTTTGCTCAGCACGGTGCGGATTATGGTGTCGTCGCCAAGCACGTCGAGGACGAGATTGCTGCCATCAACATGGCCCTTGGCGCAGCCGTGATGGGCGCCCGGTCATTGGTCCCCACCTCCGGCGGCGGCTTTGCACTGATGGTCGAGGCGACCGGCTTCGCCGGGATCGGCGAGATTCCTGTTGTCATCTACAATGCCCAGCGCCCGGGTCCCGCCACCGGATTGCCAACCCGCACTGAACAAGGGGATTTGCTCTTTATGATCCACGCCGCCCAGGGTGAGTTCGCCCGAATGGTGCTGGCGCCTGGTAGCATTGAAGAGGCCTTCCACTTGGGCTGGCACGCTTTCAATGCAGCTGAGCGCGCTCAGACCCCGGTGATGGTCCTCAGCGATCAGTTCCTCGCCGACGCCTTCCGCTCCGTCGAGCCGTCGGCACTGAACTTTGATGCTGTAGCACTCGATCGTGGCAAATTGCTCACGGAAGCGGAGCTCGACAACCTCAGCGAGGATTACAGGCGCTACAAGGTCACCGAAAGCGGCGTTTCGCCGCGCGCGCTTCCCGGCCATCCGAACGCTGTGTTCGTGACCGAGAGCAACGAACACGACGAGTACCCGCGCATCAACGAAGAGATGGACAATCGAGTGGCTCAACAGAGCAAGCGTATGCGAAAAGTGCAGACGCTACGCGAGGACGTACCGGCGCCCACGTGGTACGGTCCCGAGGAGAGCGAGCTGACGTTGATCTGTTGGGGTTCCACCTATGGACCAGCCCGTGAAGCCGTCGACCGCCTCAACACCGAGGCCGCAGGCCGGGCGAACCTGCTGCACTTCAGTGGACTGGAGCCCTTCCCGCCAACAGCGGAAGCGGAGCTTAACCGAGCTCAGCTCAAGATTGTCGTTGAGGGTAACTACACCGGTCAATTGGAGTCCCTAATTCGAACCCATACGGGCATTGAAGCCGACAGTGCCATCCGGCGTTTTGACGGTCGGCCTTTCAGGCCCGAATATATCCTGGCACAGTTGGAGGAGGTGTAAAGATGGTGACCCGTGCCGATTACAGAATCGACGAACGCCCAACCTGGTGCCGCGGCTGCGGCGACTACGGTATTCTCAACGCTTTGTCACGCGCACTGGTCGAACAAGGCATCGCGCCGCACGAAACGATCGTGGTGACCGGTATCGGCTGTGGGAGCAAACTGCCGCAGTATATGCGTGTCAATGGCATGCACACGCTTCACGGACGTCCTATGCCGATTGCCCAAGGAGCACGATTGGCCAACCACGATATGCACGTGATTGTGGTCCACGGTGACGGCGACGGCTACGGTGAGGGGCTGGGGCACTTTGCTCACGGGGTGCGCAGAAATCCCCGATTGACAGAGCTGGTACAGAACAACAAGATCTACGGCCTAACCAAGGGACAGTACTCGCCGACCAGCGCGCAGGGCTGGCGCACCTCAACCTCGCCGCGTGGATCGGCGGAGCAAAAGGTTGAGCCGTTGGCTTTGGCCATCACCCAAGGTGCCACCTTTGTAGCGCGCGGTTATCCTGGCAAACTGGATCATCTGATCTGGCTAATCGGCGAAGCCCTCAACTATCCGGGCTACGCGCTGATCGATATTCTCCAGCCCTGCGTCACCTTCAACCCAAAGCGCTCCTATGACTACTACAATCCCCGCGTCTACGCGCTAGAGGACGAATCGGACTACGACCCTACTGACCGCACTGCGGCTTGGCTGCAGGCGCAGGCGTGGGGTGAGCGCATTCCAATTGGCATCTTCTATCGCGTGGATCCCGAGCCGAGTCTGGAGACATATGAGCCGGCCCTGGAGGCTGGGCCACTGGTTAAGCAACCACTAAAGCCTCTCAACACGGAGCAGATTACGACACTGCTCGAGCCTCTGCGTTGAGGCCGATCGCTCCAGCAGTAAGGGGCTCTCCACCGCTAGATCGGCGGTGGAGAGCCCCATCCGTCAACCGCATCGTACCATAAACCAGAGTGGCAGTGTATCTCCCGGGATCTGTCCGGTTTCTGCCACCTCAAACCCGAAGCGCCGGTAGAATCCGAGGTTCCGATCGGTCTGCGTTTCAAGATAACACGGCACACCAGTGGCGCCAGCACCAGTCAGAATCGGCGCCATCAGGGCGCTCCCGATCCCGCGTCCTTGCTGCTCGGGCTGGACGCCTAGCGCTAGGAGATACCAGTGGGGCTCGGGCATAATGCGCTTGTGAACCGCAGCGGTGTAGTCAGTGCCTCGCAGGAAACGGCGCCGGATCGCCGGGCTCAACCTGCGCACCGCTATTGCTAGGCCGAAGCCCGCGGCTGCGATTCGCCGTCCTGTGATCCGGGTCTTTCCCGGTGGGAGCCAACAGATCACGCCTTCCAGGTTCGGCGTCGCGTACACGATACCGTGGGTAAGGGTGTATTCGACCACCGCGCGGAAGACCAAGCTCAAGGAACGGTACCGTTCTCCGGAGTCCGGAACCAGAGATCGGAAGATCGGATCGGCGTCGAAGGCCAGTGCCAGCACATCTCCAGCGCGCGCGATGTGCGATTGTCTTAGATGAACCACGTTCCATTTCGACGGCATATGTTCTCCTCCGTGGGTGCAGCACTGATCCGTACCTCAGACAGATGCTTTGACCTGACTGAGAATGCGATTATACTCTTTTTTGGCTACTATTCAGCGAAATCCAAGATCGGTGCAGAGGCGTGGTCCACGATCGTGTCTGCATCAACTATCTGCGACCGAACACAGACAAGCAGGCGTGTGGCAAAAACGCGCCAGGGGAACACCAGTTAGGGGAATATCGCAGAGGCCAGGCGAACGCCCATGAGCATAGGCTTAGATCTGAATCTCACGCGCACCAAGATCGTCGTGCCGCGGCGCCCGGACACACTGCTGACTCGACAACGGTTGCTCGACCCGCTTTACAGCATCATCGATTATCGCCTCTTTCTCGTGATTGCCCCCGCCGGTTACGGGAAGACCTCGGCACTGATGGACTGGGCCCACCAAGCCGAACTCCCTCTCTGCTGGTACGCCGTCGATGAGTTTGACCAAGATGCTCGGCAGTTCATCGCCTACGTGATTGCAGCACTGGCCGAGCGTTTTCCGGATTTCGGCGCGCGTTCGGCAGCCGCACTGCGCAGCATGACCCAAGACCTGGACCTCGCCCGCTTGGTCCAGGTGATTGTCAACGAAGCCTACGAACACATCCGCGAGCATTTCGCGCTGGTGATCGACGATTATCATCTGGTGCAGCAAGATGACACGATCAGCGCTTTTATCAGCCGGCTGGCGCAACAGGTGGACGAGAATTGCCACATCGTCCTCGTCTCGCGTACGCTGCTCGCTCTTCCGGAACTACCATTGATGATTGCCCGTGCGCAGGTCAGTGGTTTCGGTTACGAAGAGCTGGCTTTCCGGCCGGAGGAAGTCCAGGACCTGGTGCTCCAGAATCACCACCTGACGCTCTCATCCGAAGAGGCCCAGGCACTGACCGAGGAGGCCGAAGGGTGGGTCACAGGTCTGCTGCTCTCTGCTCAGACGATGTGGCAAGGAACAGCGGGTCGGGTGCGCACAGCGCGGCTCTCAGGCCTGGGTCTCTACGACTATATGGCCGAGCAGACTCTCGAACAGCAGCCTCCTGAAATTCGCGATTTCCTCCTGCGCACCTCCCTCTTTGAGGTTTTCAACGCTGAGCTCTGCGAGGCAGTGCTGAACGAGATCGAGGACCTCGACTGGGCGTCCCTGATGGACAGTGTCCTGCGCAGCAATCTCTTTGTAGTACCGGTGGGCGGGACCGAGACCTGGCTGCGCTATCATCATCTCTTCCGTGACTTTCTCCGCGATCGTATGCAGCGCGACCGACCTGACGAATATGCTCAGCTCCTGCGGCGCATCGGTGACGTATATCGAGCACGGCGTCTCTGGGACCGTGCCTATGCGGTCTACGAACGCCTTGGCGACCAGGAAGCCACAGCTCGTTTGATCGAGCAAGCCGGATTCCCCTTAATCAAAGCTGGTCAGATCCAACGGCTGCAGCGTTGGCTGGAGGCCCTGACGCAGCCCAATGTCACCGCGGGTCCCAGCTTGCTCTCCTTGCAGGGCGTGGTTGCGTCGATGACCGGTGACCCCAAGACCGGAGCGCGCCTTCAGAGCCAGGCCGAGGAAGCCTACCGGGCCGCAGGCGATCAGGAGAACTTGGCACGAGTCCTTATCCGCCAGGCCGTGGATCAGCGGTTACTGGGCGACTACGAAGCGTCGCTGCGCAACGTAGCGCAGGTTCTGAAGCTGGTCGAGGAACGACCTGATCTTGCCGAGACGCAAGCCGAAGCCTATCGAGACAAAGGTCTCTGCCTCTACTGGATGGGCCAGCCGGACATGGCCACCACCTGGCTGAATAGGGCCTCAGTAGCCTATGCAGCTCTAGGCAATGAGCACTTTGTTGCCATCGTCCATATGGAGCTGGGCCTGGTCTACATGAATATGGGAGACTATTCACAGGCGCTTGAGAGTTATAATCACAGCCTCGAGTTGGCTTCGCAGACTGAGGACCCGATCCGGCAAGCGACGCTCTACAATAACCTAGGCGTCCTATATCACTATCGCGGTGACTACCGCGAGGCGGTGCGGACCTTGGAGCGTGCCATCACCGAGGCCCGCCAGAGCGCCTATCCCCGGATGGAGGGGTCCGCCCTCGCTGGATTGGGCGATGTCTATACGGAGCTCGGCGCCCACGAGGCCGCAGCGGCCGCCTACAGTGAGGCACTGCGACTCGCCCAGCGAATGGAAGACCGCTTTCTGAGCCTCTACGTGGTCTTAGCGCAGGCCGCCCTATCCTGTGCCCGCGAGCGTTACGCTCAAGCCCAACGCTGTCTGGACACCGCACGCGAACAGGTCGAGGAGAGCCAGGCGAGCTACGAGCGCGGTTTCTGGCATCTGATAGCCGGGCGCTTGGCGCTACATCAGCAGGACGAAAAAGCTGCGCGTGCAGAGCTGCAGGCTGGTGTCGAGGACTTTGAGGCCGGGAAGCGGCGCCTGGAGGGCGCTCGCGCGCGACTGTATCTCGCAGCGGCCTGCGAGTTAGCCGGCGACGACAAACAGGCCGCAATCCAGCTGGAGCATGCTCTCGCGCTAAGCGCCCAGTTGGGGAGCCATCAAGCCTTACTGGCAGTAGCCCACGAGCTGGCGCCAACGTTGACAGCGCTGAAGCTGCCCTCTAGTCTCGACCGCGAGCGGGCGGATCTGCTGGCCGAAGCCGAGACATGGAAGAACCAGCTTCCCGGCCTGCGCCGCGATCTGCGCCGCCAGAGTGAGACCGTTCGACTGGCTCCCCCACGCCTCAAGCTTCAGGCCCTGGGCCAGGTCCAGGCCTGGGTCAACGGCGGCCTTGTCACAGGCGCGGACTGGCAAGCTCAGGTGGCCCGGGACGCGGCCTTCTGCCTGCTCGCCCATCCTCAAGGCCTGACGGGCGAGGAGCTGGGGCTGCTCTTTTGGCCCGACAAAGATCCGGTGCGCCTCAACATGCACCTCAAGAAGACCCTGTATCGAGTCCGCCGGGCGTTGGGCGACAAGTCGGTGCTGTTCGAAAACGGACGCTACCACTTCAATCGCGCGCTCGACTACGAGTATGACGTCGAGGCCTTTCGCGAGGCTCTGGATGCAGCCCACGCAGCGCCAACCTCAGAGACGCGCGTCGCTGCTTATGAGGAGGCCGTTCAGCAATACCAGGGTACCTATCTGCCTACCGTGGACGGCACCTGGGTGCTAACCCTCCGCGAACAGCTCTGGCAGGCCTATCGTGAGGCGACTCTGACGCTGATCCGGACCCAGCTGGAGGGGCAGGCCTTCAGATCCGCTCTACACTACTGCCAACGCCTCCTGACCGAAGACCCCTGCCAGGAGGACGTTCACTGCCTAGCGATGCGCGCGCACGCTGCCCTGGGAGACCGCTCTGCCGTCGTGCGGCAGTTTGAACACTGCAAGCAGCTGCTGGCCCAGGAGCTGGACGTGACGCCCTCGCCGCAGACCCAGACGCTTTACGCCAAACTGACCAATTAGCAATCGATAGACAGCTGGTCGCAGCCCCGGCATCGCACGGTGCTTCGCGCCCATCAATGCTTCACCATCGCCCGCGGCGCGAGTATTTTTTACAATCTCGTCGCACCTCTCCGCCACTGTCTACTCCTCTGTCTACCCTCATCCGCTAGTATATGGGCAATTCAGATAACTTATTCAAGGGGGTCGCAAGATGATGAAGAACAGTGTGCAACAGGCTTCATTGCTGGTCGGACAGGTTGATTCGCGCAAGGTGCGCTTGTTCTGGTTGCTGCTGTCGGTCACGCTCTTCGTGCTTGGTGCCGGGGCACCGGGATCGGACGGGGGTCACGGCTTCTAATGGCGTTGTTGCTGCTGGCCGTGGCCATAGGCCTGGCCGGTGGCTACCTGCGAGCACGCTGGGCCGGACGCCAATTGACGGCGCCCTCGCTGTCAGCAACGTGGCTGGTGGTGGTGGCCTTTTTGCCCCAATGGCTGGCTTTCTTCTGGCCGGCGTCAAGAGACCGGCTTCCGGATGGTTGGATTGCCATTGGATTGGTAGCCTCGCAGGTGCTGCTGCTGCTCTTTGTCTGGATCAATCGTGAGCAACCCGGCTTCTGGCTGCTAGGATTTGGGTTAGCAATGAATCTGGCGGTCATCGCCCTGAACGGCGGGTGGATGCCCATCAGCCCGGAGACTCTTCACCGCCTCTACCCGGAGCGCGCCCCTGAAACATGGGTTGTAGGCCAACGTCTAGGGACGAGCAAGGATCTCATTATGGCCACAGCCGATACGAGATTGGCCTGGCTGTCAGATCGCTTTGTGGTCCCGGCATGGTTTCCCTATCGAGCGGCATTCAGCTTGGGTGACATCCTGATCGCTGTGGGCACAGTCGGACTAATGTGGGCCGCAGGCGGCAACGAAGCTAATCAACCTACACTACGGAGGACCCATACCTATGTCATCACAAATGTTGGAGAGTAGAGAGTTGGAGCGGCTGCTAAGCGCCGCGGCTGTGAGTGAATCTTTTCGCCGGCTGCTCCTTGTCGATCCGGTCAAGGCTTTCAACGAAGGCTATCAAGGCGAGCGCTTTCGGATGAACGACCGACTGCACAGCCAGCTGAAGACGATGCGGGTCAGGACGCTGCCCGAATTTGCTCAGCAGCTGCTGATGGGCGGTATGGAACAGGAGATGGTGGCAGCAGACTGAACTCATCTTACTAAATAACTAAGGCCTATGGACCAACACACACGCATCCTAATCGCAGCAGACGACCCCGGTTTGCGACACACCATCGCCGGCCTCCTGGTCGACCTAGCCTGTCCCGTCCTAGAGACGGATTCAGGCAGGGTGGCATTGCGGCTCGCCAGGGAACGTCATCCAGGCCTAGCACTCGTAACTCCGACGCTATCCGATCTGAATGGCCTCGAGATATGCCGACGTCTGAAAGCCGATCCGACGCTGTCTGACACGCTGGTTGTCTTGCTCTCTGACGCGGAGGCGCTAGCGGGCGAGACGGTGGAACAGTCCGGCGCTGACGGCTATCTCCACTGTCCACAGACTGCCGATCGGCACCCCGAGTTCCTGACACAGGTAAAGACCTTTATCCGGCTGGCTGTCGCAATTGAGCGGACGCGACTCTTCGAGCAGGCGCAACGCATGCTGGAAGCGCGTCTGCACGCGGTGGTCGCCACGTTGCCGGTGGCGCTGTTTGCCGTCGACTACCACGGCATCCTCACGATGATGGATGGCAAAGGTTTGGACCTTCCGGGCATCACAGACACCGCCTGCACAGGGCAATCAGCCCTCCAGGTCTTCCATGAGGTGCCAGAGCTTTCAGAAATTGTGCGGCGCGGGCTGGACGGCGAGTCGGTCAATCTCACCGTCGACAATGGGTCCCTCTCCTTCGATGTATGGGGCTCCCCGGTACGCGATCAGAGCGGGATGATCGTCGGGATGATTGGGATCGCGACCGAAGTGACCCAGCCGTGCGAACCCGCAAGCCAGATGGACCATCAGGAGCGCCTCGCTGCTGTAGGACAGCTGGCCGGCGGCATCGCTCACGACTTCAGGAACTTCTTGACCACAATTGTGCTGTATGCCAACCTGCTGCGCAAGGATCAGCGACTGCCGGAAGATCTCAAGCCAGCTGCCGACACCATCATCACTGAATCACATCGCGCCTCCGATCTGGTGCAGCAGATCCTAGACTTCAGTCGCCGTGCGCCACTGCAGACCCAGGCTGTGGACATGGTGGGATTTCTGGAGGATCTCAGCGCTATTCTTCGCCGCACTCTGCCCACCAGAATCCAGCTGACCACCGAGATCAAACCTGATGTAGCGTTGGTCGATATTGATGCCACGCGCATCCAGCAGCTGGTGATGAACCTAGCGACTAACGCCCGTGACGCGATGCCGAATGGGGGAAGGCTGCAGATTGGCCTGCAGACCCTGAGAGTGCGCGCCGAAGGACCTCTGCCACTCGCCTCCATGTCTGCTGGCGAGTGGGTTTGTCTGAGCATCGCCGACACCGGCACGGGTATGTCGGAGGAGGTGCTCGCCCACCTATACGAGCCCTTCTTCACCACCAAGGGCGAAGCGGGCACCGGATTGGGCCTCTCCCAAGTCTACGGCATCGTGCGCCAACACGAAGGCCACATCGACGTGCAATCCGAGGTAGGCCGAGGTACGACCTTCCGGATCTACCTTCCCGCCTCCAGAAGCCAGCAAGCATCGATTCCGATGTCGAGGATGACCTACCACTCGGAGTCCAGCAGTCACGAGGGAAGCGTCGCCGCTGCCGGTGAAGAGGAGACCATTCGAAAAGCAGCCTATCAGGCGCTTATCTCACTGGGCTATCGGATGCAGGCCGCAGCTCATCCCACTCTTAGCAGGCTAGCGATCCACACGATGCCCAGATGACCCGCCCATGCGGCTACACAGGCCTTGATCGTCTTGCCAGCCCAAGTCGCCAGCATAAAACGCCATAGAGGATAGCCGACCATACCCCCCGCCATCGCCGCCAAGTCGAAGAAGGGTACAGGGAAGAGCGACAGCACGAAGATTGTCAGGTCGCCATTCCGCGCCATATAGCGCTTGAGCTTGATGTAGAGGCGGCGTCCCGCTACCATCTCTTCCACCGCATAGCCCGCTACATATCCCGTAATCTCTCCCAGCGCGTCGCCCAGCCCTCCGGATAACCCTGTCAGCCACGGGTTGAGCACAGCTCCCATCGTGAAGGTGAAAGCCAGATGCGGAATCGGGAGAAGGACGGTGGAGCTTCCAATCAGGGCCATCAAGAACACGCCAGCATAGCCCAGGCTTCTGAACCGCGCAATGCTCAACCGCCTCCAACTGAGGACCCCAACAATTAACATGATCACCAAGACCACGAGAAGGCCCCAGTTGAGCGAGGGGCGGCGCGGCGCCCGGGCAGCAGGCCGCTCGGCGCCTTTCACAAACAAGACACCGAACTGCTTGGCGAACTTACGCAACCTGTGGTAATACTCCCGCGTCCATACAGGTTCGCCTCGGCGACCTCAGAACAGCGATCTCTGACCATTGCCGAACGCTCCTGATGGTTGATAGAACGGACACAGCGCTCGAGATGACGATAGCAACCTCACTGTCTTTTCGGCGCGCAAAACGCGGCGCCGATAGACGATTGCACCCAATTATACCATCGAAGGGCTCACCGTCGCCAAGGAGCTTCGCGAGCTGGGCGTCCAGGTTATCCCGGCATCCAATCCCGGGCAGGACATCACCACGCCCGATGGCTGGATGCTCTTCACAATCCTGCTGGGCTTGGGCGAACACGAGGTAGGGGTGTTGCGGCTTCGGACCACCGGCGGCATGCGCGCAAAGCTCGAGAGCGCGCATTGGTGCTGGCGCGCGCCGGACGGCTACAAGAACTGCCATCGAGACATCAACTCAGGCAAACGTGAGTCGTGGGTCGAGATGGATCCCGAGCGCAGTCCGATCATCCAGCAGGCATAGGATCCTTTGCTGACAGGCGAATACAGCCTGGAGGCCATCTGCGAGGAGCTAGACCGGCGGGGCTACGCCCGGCTGAACGGCAAGCGATGCACCTGGCCCAACAAAGCCGGCAGGCCGCAGTACGCCAAATCGACGCTTAGGAATGGGAATTAGATAACTTGTGCGCTCTGAAGGGCCAAGGGAACGGCGCAGTAGTTCCACTGCGGCAGATATTCGTCAAACACGATGCGCATGTTCTCTTTGAAGTCAGTCGCCACCTTACGACCGGTGGCATAGATAGTGTCAATGATATGTACGAAGGTGCGCAAGCCGGTCGTGGTGCAAGTTTTCTCCATCAATGCTTTCACCACCTCCAAGCTGGTGAAGATGACGCCCTGACAGGCACGGGTGACGTGAGGAAAGAAACGGTGTTCGATGGGGTTGTACTTGGAACAGTACGGGGGATAGTGAGCCACACGAAGGGTAATCCCCAGTTCATCAGCGAGGGCTTGCAAGTCCTGCTTGAACAGGTACTGCCGAGAACTGTTGCTCCCGCCGCCATCACAGAGCACCAGCAACGCCGTGGCCTGCGGATAGTGGTGCTGGCCATAGGTGAGCCACCAATAGCGCAGGCTCGCGCAGGCAAACTCGCTGGTGTCGTGGCTGACCCCCAATTGAAGGTAGCCCTCATGGCGCTGCAGGTCGTAGATACCGTGCGGAATGATGACGCCTTCGGCATAGCTGTAGAAGTCGTGGTCGTAGGTATGCAGGGCTTCCTGCGTATACAGCTTACCGGGGCGGTAGAAGTTACCCAGATACTCTTTTTTCTTGGTGTCCTGACTGATTGTGGGATTCCCGGCAGCTACAAACTCTGCCTCAAGCCGGGGGAGGTTCTCAAATTACTCGTTACGCTGTGGGATGACCGCCTTCAGACCCTGTTTCTTCTGGGCTTTCCGCCGCCGATAGTGGTGCTTGCGCAACAGCTTGCGGACCACATGCTTGCTGATACGAATACCATGGTCCTTCTCCAAGGCCTGGGTAATCTCAGCTTGGGTCAAGTTCGTCCAGCGCAACTGATCATCCATCGGGTCGCCTGCAGTATGCTCACGCAAGACCACCAGGAACTTCTCGTCCAGTTCCGGCCTCCAGGTGTCCTCATAGGATTTACGCCCGCCACCCAGTTGGCGGATCCGCTCTTCCACAAACCGCTCCGGCAACGCACTAACTTCCCGTGCGCCCTTGCTGACGGTGTTCCGACTGCATCCCAAGACCTGCGCGATGTATATCCGTCCGCCATGCCCATACTTCAAAGCCTCCAATCCCGCATAGCGTCGACGGTCTCTTTCGTTCAGACTCTGGTAGAAGCGACGCATCGTTTCTTCGACTTCCGGCGGATAGGGTTCCATACGCACCTCAGTGGCAAGGTTTTGAA
>PWVB01000210.1 GCA_003562365.1 Anaerolineae bacterium | reverse complement strand
CCGCCGTCGGCTGTGATGATTGCCCGCGGGCTGAACACGGAGCATCATGCCGTACCGGGGAAGTATGTGAGCTTTCTGTACAATCAAGGGGGAGCGCTCGTCAAGTGGTACCGTGACACCTTTGCTGCTGAGGAGCACCGGCAGGCGCTCGGCGCGGGAGACGATGTCTATGACGCACTCTTCGCCGAGGTGCCGGAGGGGCCCAGCGGGATCATCGCCCTCCCCCACTTCACCACAACGGGGCCACCGGATTTCATCTCTGAATCGTGCGGTGTCGTCGCTGGACTGCGCCTTGAGACCCCCAGGGGAGCTATTCTTAAGGGCATCCTTGAGGGAGCCACCTTCTATCTGAAATCCTGTGTTGATCGCCTGCCGGAAACCGGGATCACTGTGACGGAACTGCGGGCAACGGGTGGGGGAAGTAAGTCCGATGTGTGGCTCCAACTCTCAGCAGATATCCTGGGTCGTCCGCTGGTGCGACCGGCTGTGACCGAGGCTGGTGCCTTGGGCGCGGCGATTATCGCTGGCGTTGGGAGCGGGGCTTTCAACTCCTTTGGAGAGGGCATTGCATCTATGGTAAGGTTAGAGCGGACTTTCACACCCGTTGCTGAGCGACATGCTCAGTATGCGCCGTGGCTGACGCGCTATCAAGGATTGTGGTCACGGCTGCAGGATTACCTTCAGGAGCTGGCCGCCGCGAAGGCCGAAATGGTGAGCCGATGAATGGCAAAGAGCGGGTCCGGAGGACGCTGGCCCGCGAACCGGTGGATCGCGTTCCGATTGGATTCTTTGCCATTGACTTCGATACCGTGGAGCGCATCCTGGGGCATGAGACCTACCTGCGAGCAAAGGCCAAGTCTCAAATCGCGTTCTGGGAAGGGCGTCGAGATGAGGTGGTTCAGAGCTGGACCGAGGATACGATTGCCCTCTACCGCAAGCTGGACTTCATCGATATCGTGAATGTCAGCGCTATGGCTGGGAGTGTCGCGCCGCCCCGAGACTATGAACCGGAGCGCGTTCGCCGGATCGACGCTGATACCTGGGCGGCGGAGGATGGGCGCGTCTGGAAGTACTCGGAGATTACGGCAGATCTGACTCTGGTAGATCGTCCGGAGCCGGCATACAGGTTGGAGGAGTTCACTCTTGACGAGGCACCGGACCCGCCGGATCCGTCGGTCTTCGAGGCCGTGGATGTGATCATCGCGGAGCTGGGTGAGGAGCGGTATATTCTGGGGCCCAACGGCGGTGAGGCTGGTCTGGTACTGCTGGGCGGTATGGAGCACGGGCTGATGATGTACGCTCTCAGGCCTGAGCTGGTCGAACAGGCTATTGCCTACCATACGCACCGAGCAACGCTGCTCGACGAATACTACATCCGACCTGGGACGGATGGGGTGCTGTGGGGTACCGACTTCGCTGCGACCCAGGGGCCGTTCATCTCTCCGCGGATGTTTCGGCAGTTCTGTTTGCCCTCGATTCAGGCGCGAGTGCGGGCCGTCAAGGCGCGGGGGCTGCAGGTGTTCAAACACGCCTGCGGAAACAACTGGAAGCTGCTGGATGCGTTTGTCGAGGCTGGCTATGATGCCTACCAGTCGATCCAGGCGTCGGCCAGTATGGATCTGGCAGCCGTCAAGGCTCGCTACGGCGATAACCTGACGCTGTGGGGCGGCGCCCTGGTGGAGAACTTGGTCTCGGGTGCTCCCGAGGATGTCCGTTCCGATGTCGCGCGAGCCATGACAGTGGGCACTCCCGGCGGTGGCTTCATCTTCGGCACCACCCATTCCGTGGCGGTGGGTACCAGTTACGATAACTTTATGGCCATGCTGGACGCATATCACAACTGGGCGGAGCGGGCCGCTTCTGAATAGGACACCGCGGTGTGACCCCTTCTGTTCCCCTGACCAATCTCACCTGAAAACCAGTCAAGGGCACCTGCCGCATCCCTTTCACCCCGTCGTTGCGCTGATGTCGAGGCATGCTATTCTTGACATTGCTGGCTGAATCACTTTCTAATACTGGGGGGACTCTATGGCGACACCTCGCTATCTGATGATGGATGCTTGGTTCAAAGGCAACACGCACATTCACAGCACGGCTTCCGATGGAGGCTGGAGTTTTCAGCAGCTTGCGGACGGCTATGCCGGTGCCGGCTATCACTTTCTCGTTAGAACAGATCACTGGGTTCCTTCGGCAGCGAGTGGCGCTGACGGGGGCAATCCGCTATTGTGGCTGGACGGCATTGAGCTGGATGGATTTGACGATCTTGGGAGCTTCTACCACGTTGTGGCGCTGGGACACTTTGAGGGGATTCAGCGAGAAATGGGCTTCCCGGCGGCGCTGGCGGCGGTCCGCGAGCAGGCAGGTCTTCTGATTCTGGCCCACCCGTTCTGGACGGGCAACGCCTTCGAGGAGGCCCGCCGCTGGGGGTTTCAGGGGGTCGAAATCTATAACCACGTCTGCCATTGGCTTAACGGCAAAGGAGACGGGCTGGCTTACTGGCACGCGATGCTGGCGAACGCCCCCGGAACGTTGGGGTTTGCCTGTGACGATGCTCATATTCGTCCAGAGCATCCCGGTTGGAACGGTGGATGGGTGATGGTCCAGGCTGCGGAGCTTTCAGCCAAGGCGCTTATGGAGGGCCTGCGCGCCGGGCGTTTCTACAGCAGCACTGGTCCTGTTTTCGAACGAATCGCCTGCGATGGTGAGCGCGTTACGGTTGTGACGTCACCGGTGCGGTTCATCCGCCTCGTGGGGCCGACTTCGCACGGGATGCGGATGGGCAGTTTTGAGGACTCTTTGCTGTGTGAAGCGACCTTCGATCTCCCCAGCGACTGGCCGTACGCGTACGTGGAGATTGAGGACATCGGAGGACGGCGGGCGTGGACGAATACCCTGATGGTGCCGTCCGGATAGCCTGCGGGTCCTCCATCCAGCTATCCTACGGGTGAGTCTGTATTGTTGCGGCAGCGGAAGGAACATGAGAGACAGGGGTAGAGATGGCGAGTCGTAATTCAGACCGACCGAATGTTGTATTGGTGTTGACCGATGATCAGGGATATTGGGCGATGGGCTGCGCCGGCAATGAGGAGGTACAGACGCCTAACCTCGACCGGCTCGCCGCCACAGGAATGCGGTTCGAAAGCTTTTTCTGTGCGTCGCCGGTCTGCTCGCCGGCACGGGCTTCGATTCTCACCGGACGCATTCCTTCTCAGCACGGCGTCCACGACTGGATCCGCAAGGGGAACTTAGAGTCCGACAAGACACCCGGTCTCGGATGGGACGACGATCGCGAGATCGAGTACCTCAAGGGGATGCTGGCCTATACGGAGGTTTTGGCCGACCATGGCTACGTCTGTGGGTTCAGTGGCAAGTGGCATCTTGGCGATAGCCTCAAACCGCAGAAAGGATTCTCATATTGGCCCGTCTTCCCCTACGGCGGGGGAAGCTATTACAATGGCTATATGATCCGCGACGGTAAGGTCGAGCGAGATCCCCGTTATCTGA
This sequence comes from Anaerolineae bacterium, assembly GCA_003562365.1. Classification (GTDB taxonomy): domain Bacteria; phylum Chloroflexota; class Anaerolineae; order B4-G1; family SLSP01; genus PWVB01. The sequence continues at coordinate 11,720 of PWVB01000210.1, read as the reverse complement.
CGGACGTTATAACTGAGGACGGGCTGAAGTTCCTGGATATGCAGGCCGGCAATGACACGCCCTTCTACTTGAGCGTGCATTACACTGCACCCCACTCACCCTGGCATAGGGGTGAGCATCCCGCCGATCTGGTCGATCTGTATGCGGATTGCCCGTTTGTGTCCTGTCCTGAGGTGCCAGGTGGACACCCGTGGCAGATCAACAGCGCCCCGCGGGGCACCGGCGAGCGGCGGGAAGAGCTTCTGAGTGGCTACTATGCCGCCATCAGTGGCGCGGATCGAGGGGTCGGAGAGATCCTGGATAAGCTGGAGGCGATGGGTGTGCTGGAGAACACCCTGGTTGTCTTTACGAGCGACAACGGGATGAACATGGGCCATCACGGCATCTGGGGTAAGGGCAACGGCACCTTTCCGCAGAATATGTACGATACTTCGGTAAAGGTGCCGATGTTGATGGCCCGGCCCGGTCACGTGCCGCACGCTGTCATTGGCGATCAGCTTTTGAGCCATTATGATATTCTGCCTACCTTGCTCGACTACATCGGTTTGGATAATCCCGTCGCGTCCGCGTTGCCGGGTCGGAGTTTCGCGCCGCTGCTCCGTGGGGAGGCGCTGCCACCCCGTGACCACGTCGTGGTATTCGACGAATACGGCCCAGTGCGTATGATCCGCACGCGCGAGTGGAAGTACGTGCACCGTTATCCTTACGGTCCCCATGAGCTCTATGACCTGGTCGGTGACCCACATGAAACAAGAAATCTGAGCGATGATCCTGCGCAGGCTGAGCGCATTGTGGAGATGAAACGACAGCTGGAAGACTGGTTCGCGCGCTACGCCGATCCAACCCGGGATGGTACCAAGGAACCGGTCACCGGAAAGGGGCAGGTTGACCTGCCCGGCATTGCGGGTAAGGGGCGTCACGCCTTTGAGACCGATTGGTGGTACATCGATGCGGATGGCGTTCGACGGGATGACAAAGCATGGTTTTTTGGTGAGATTCTAGAGACATCGGGGAGTGACGGGAAATGACAGACAGAGAACTCTCTCACAAGCGCCCCGCGGCCGTGAGCCGCTTCTACTATGGGGCTACCTATTATCCTGAGCACTGGGATGCAGACGTGCGTGAGCAGGATCCGGCCCGCATGGCCGAGGCTGGGTTCAACTGTGTGCGGATGGCGGAGTTCGCGTGGAGCTATCTGGAGCCTAAGGAGGGCGTTTGTCGGTTTGAGCTCTTCGATAGGACGATCGAGGCGCTGGGCGCCGAGGACATCCAGACGATCCTGGGTACCCCGACAGCGACCCCCCCGCGTTGGTTGACGGCGGCCTATCCGGAGGTCCTGCGTGTCAATGCCGACGGCGTCACCATGCAGCATGGAAGCCGGCAACACGTTTGCCCCAGCAGCGACACCTTCCGGGCCTACTCGCGTAAGATCACGCGGGCAATGGCCGAGCACTATGCGGAAAACGACAACGTGGTGGGCTGGCAGACCGACAACGAGCTGAACTGCCACTTCTCTGAGTGCCATTGCAGCCATTGTCAGGCCGAGTTCCAACGTTATCTCCATCGCGTCTATGACGGTAACATCGAGGCACTGAACGCGGCGTGGGGCAATGCGTTCTGGTCCTTGACTTACCGTGGCTTTGATGAGATTCCAACCCCTGCACACGGGAAACCCGCCTATGCCAATCCGGCGCATATGCTGGACTACTATCGCTTTATCTCCTGGAACACCACCCGCTTCCAGCATGAGCAGGTGGCTATCTTGCGTGAGGTCCAGCCGGCCTGGTTCGTGATGCACAATGGGACTTTTGCCCACATTGACTATCGCGGCGAATTTGGCCGCGATCTGGATTTTCTTGGTTACGACCTCTACCCTTTCTTTGACCCCGATCCGACGCACCGTCCCCTGAGCCAAGCTTTCAATCTCGATCACGCGCGGGCCTGGACGGGCAATTTCATGATCCCCGAGCAGCAGTCTGGGCCGGGCGGCCAAGGGAGCTACTTTCACGACAATCCGGAACCGGGCGAGCTTCGGCGAATGGCATATGCCTCGATCGCGCGGGGTGCCGACAGCTTGCTTTTCTTCCGTTGGCGGACCTGTCGCTTTGGCGCGGAGGCCTACTGGTGCGGGGTGCTGGATCACGATAACGTGCCGCGCCGCCGCTATGATGAGGTGAAGCAACTCGGGCAAGAGCTGGAGACTATTGGCCCAGAAGTCCTTGGAACTCACGTTCACGTTGATATCGGTATCGCAGCAGTGGATGTCGATGTCTATGATGCCCACTTACCGTTGTCCCTCGGCCTACCTTCACCGAAGGAGATGGCAGAAGCCATCCACGGCTTCTTTGTCAAAGGCAACTACGGTGTTGGCTGTGTCCATCCGGCCGACGATCTATCTGATCTCAGAGTCTACATAATGCCCCACTGGGCTCTTTTTAAGCCCGAGTGGCTGCCAAACCTGCAAGCTTTCGTGGAGGGCGGTGGGGTGTTGGTCGTTGGTGCGCGGACGGCGACCAGGGATATGCATAACAACGTCGTCGCCGAGACGCCACCGGGCCTCCTGCAGCGCTTTGCGGGGATTCGGATCGCTGAGTATGGGCGTCAGAACTCGCCAGAGACGCGACCCTTGAGCGTGCGGTTCTATCCCAGTGGTAATCGCGCCGCATCCCAGCTTTGGTATGAGCAGCTGGAACCCTTGCCTGGCGCCAGGACGCTGGCCCGTTGGGAAGGACGCCACCTTTCACTAAAGCCGGCGGTCTCAGGCCGGAAGGTGGGCGAAGGCGCTGTGGTCTACGTAGGTGCTTATCTCACCGAGGCGATGGTGTCGGCATTGCTGCCTTCGTTGATGGATTATTGCCCGGATCTAGCACCGTTGTGGCCGGATCTACCCGAGGATGTTGACGTGGTGCTGCGTCTGGATCAGGAGAAGCGGCTCTGGTTCTTAATCAATAACCACGATATGGGCGTGTCGATCTCCTCTTTGCCCACCGGTTTCAATCTCATTACCGGGCAGCCGGCGCGTGTGCGCATGGTTCTGTCGAAAAACGAGGTGGCCGTAATTCGTGAGGGTGAATAGCCCAGAGAAGATCACCCGTTGGAATGCGCAAAAAGGCGGGTTTTGTGGTTGACAAGCCCTCGCATCGATGCTATAGTAGAAGCGTAGTCTGCTACTATTGCTTGCACGAGCGCGTTCTTGTGCCCCGCATCTAGTAGTTTGGGGGAACCCGAACCCTAAATAGAGGCTTTTCATCAATAGTGGCGCAATTTCTGTATTTTGCACCACTATTTTCTGACAAAACGCGCTCTCATCATACCTAGAGGTGGGACGGGCTCAAACGATCGGGTTCAGTGTCGCGCTCATCGGTGGCGCCATCTTTCACCCTGCGGATCTAAGACTCCAGGGGCTAGACTCTGGAGTCTTTTTTTGTCGCACGGAGCTGAGACCTGATTGGCGGGATGCGCGCACCATCCTAGGATTGCATCGAAAGGAGAGGGTCAGCCATGACGGTTGACAGCGTCATGAAGCGGGATGGAGCGGTTGTGCCGTTCGATCGGCAGCGCATTGAGCAGGCGATCTACGCTGCTGCACGGGCGTCAGGTGATGGCGTTGGGCGGACCTGGGCCGAGACGCTGTCCTGGGCGGTGACCGGTCTTCTGGAGGAGCGAACCAACGGGAGTGAGGGGGTGCCGCACGTCGAGGAGATTCAGGACATCGTTGAGGAGGTCCTGGTTAAGAGCGGCAAACCTCGGATCGCCAAGGCCTACATTCTTTATCGGCAGCAGCGGGCTCAGGCCCGACAAACCACTCGCATGTTGCTGGATTCTGAAAAGCTCGTCGATGACTACCTGCAGCGGGCTGACTGGCGGGTCAACGAGAACAGCAACATGAACTACTCCTTGCAGGGACTCAACTTCTACGTTGCCTCCTCCATCGCCGCTCGCTATTGGCTGCACCGTATCTATCCTCCCGAGGTGCAGGCTGCGCACACCGGCGCAGATCTCCACATCCACGATCTCGGAATGCTATCGGTCTACTGCTGCGGTTGGGATCTACAGGTTCTGCTGGATCGCGGATTTGGTGGCGTCACAGCCAAGACTGAGAGCAAGCCCGCGCGGCATTTCCGCACGGCGCTCGGACAACTCGTGAACTTCTTCTATACGATGCAGGGGGAATCGGCCGGTGCGGTTGCGGTCTCCAGCTTTGACACACTACTGGCACCATTCGTCCGCTACGATGGGCTGGACTATACTCAGGTCAAGCAGGCAATGCAGGAGTTCATGTTTAACATCAACGTGCCGACGCGAGTCGGTTTTCAGAGCCTTGTCTGGGATGAGTTGGTGGTGGTCCGGCGAAGGGGCCGTATTGAGGTTCTGGAAATCGGCGAGTTAGTCGATGCGCAGTTCGAGCGTAACCGGCATCGAGTGTTAACACAAGGCGAGGGCAGTTTTGCGGTGGCCAATGCTGATGAGGTCGAGGCACTGGCTTTCGGCGAGGATGGAGAGGTTATCTGGGCACCGGTAAAGGCATACATTCGCCATCAGGTCCCGGATCGATCCACTTTCGTGCGCGTGCAAACCAGTCGTGGTGCTGCTAGTGTATCTCGTGCCCACTCTCTCTTTGCTTTTACTGCCATGGATGGTACGTTCCAGATCCGGCCTCAAGCGGCTCAGAATGCGCAGATTGCCTCAAGTCATTCCAGGATCGATCCCCACAATCACTTCGTGGCTGTGCGAGGGGCGCCCAATCACGGAGAGCGCCGCTCTCTCAACCTTGTTGAGCTTATTGATACTGTTCCGCAGGTCGCTGCGCGCGCTCGTGTCCGCCTTCCAGATGTCGCCGCGGCGATAGATCGGTTGCGTGAGCGGATCATCACGGTGTATGGCGGGTACACGCCTTTCTATCTGACTTATGGTATCAAGAACAAGGACTGCTGGGAAGAATGGGTTGCCAGTCAAAGTCTGCCCTACTCAGTATGGCGGGATTTTGGCGAGGATGAAAGTGAGGCCGAGTTCTCCTTGCATAGCACCGCTCGGTGGTATCCACGGATGTTGAGGACCTCCTCGCTCGATGCCTTTGTGGATCTTCTGGCGTGGTATATCAGGGCAGGCCACCCTGACATCACCGGCGGCCTCCACATCAGCCAGGCTCGTGGCGTAAACCAGGAGGAGATGGTGCAGGCTATGGGCGTGTCGAGCGCGCCAGGACATACGACGGCAGGCGAATTAGAGGTCTCGCCAGGCAATCCACCGCAGCCGGTTTTGAAGATGGCTGGCAAAGGGCTGCTTGCGGCGCTCGTTGGCCAGCTTGGGGGGACACACAGTACTACGAAGGCGATTCCGTGGTTCATTTACGATCTCGACCCGGCGCTACAGTCCCGTTTCATTGAGATGTTGTTGCAGAGTGATGGTGCTGAGTCCGACGCCGACTTTGAGTATCGTACGCCATCCAAGAAGCTGTCTCTGGGTCTCAGTCTGCTTCTGGCAATGCATCGACGCGAGTTTAGCGTCTACGAAGCTCGCCACGGGTCTGCGTCCGTACGCGACGAGTATATGCTGCGCGTCGGCAAGCGTGTAGAGGCTGCGGAGCGTTATGCGGTGGGGGACCTGGCAGCCGGGGTCTGTTTGGATCGCACAGCTTTCGAATATGATCGACCCTTCGAGTACGACCTAAGCGTTGACACGTCTCTGGAGAATTTTGCTGGTGGCAGCGGCTTGCTCTGTTTTCACAATACACCATTTACCAACCTGACGATGGATTTGATGCCGCATCCGATGCTCCGCGATCAACCGGTGATGATTGGTGGCAAGACGTTTGATGCGACCTACGGGGAGTATCAATCCGAGATGGATCTGATCAACCGGGCGTTCGCAGAGGTTATGCTGGAGGGCGACGCCAAGGGCCGTGTCTTTACGTTTCCCATCCCCACGTATAATGTGACGCGTGACTTCGATTGGGAGAACCCCGCCCTAGCCCCCATCTGGGCAATGACAGCACGCTATGGGATCCCCTATTTCGCGAACTTCATCAACAGTGAGATGAGTCCAGAGGATGCCCGCAGTATGTGCTGTCGTCTGCGTCTGGACAACCGCGAGCTGCGCCAGCGTACAGGCGGCCTGTTCGCTGCTGCACCCCTGACCGGTTCGGTGGGGGTGGTCACAATGAACCTAGCGCGGCTTGGATATACTGCCCGTAACGAGCGCGACTTTCGTGAGCAGTTGGAACGGCTGATGGAGATCGCTAAAACAAGCTTGGAGATCAAGCGCAAGATGCTTGAGTCGCTCACCGGCCGCGGACTCTATCCCTACAGCCGCTACTACCTGGCTGATATCAGAATGGCAACCGGCGGGTACTGGAGTAACCACTTTTCCACCATCGGTATCAACGGCATGCATGAGGCATGTCTTAACTTCCTCGGGGTGGGGATCGATCATCCTGACGGGCAGGATTTTGCTCTGCGGACGCTGCACTTTATGCGCGAGGTGCTAGCGCGCTTCCAGGAGGAAACGGGGAACCTCTACAACCTGGAGGCGACGCCTGCCGAGGGGGCCACCTTCCGGCTGGCGCGCGCTGATCAGGAGAGGTATCCCGACATCTTGACCGCTGGGACGTCGACCTCTCCGTATTATACGAACTCCACTCATCTGCCCGTGGACTACAGCGATGATCTCTTTGAGGTGCTGGACCATCAAGATGACCTGCAGAGTCTGTACACTGGAGGAACGGTCTTGCACATCTATTTGGGCGAACAGATCGATGATTGGCGGCAAGCACGTCGGCTGGTTCGGGCCGTCGCCGAGGACTATCGGTTGCCATACTACACATTGACGCCCACCTTCAGTATCTGTCCGGTGCACGGCTATATTGCTGGCGAGCACCGCTACTGTCCGCACGACCATACGCCGGAGGAGTTGGCGCAGTATGGTGTTTCTGTGAGCGGAGAGGTCGTGCCGGACACAACACAGTGACGTTAACTGAGTGAAGATTAGAGAGGAAGGATGATGATGTCAGAGTCCCAAGCATCAAAGCCAGAGTCGGATGCCGTACATTTAAAGGTTCCCTGTGAAGTCTATTCGCGCATCGTAGGGTATCTGAGGCCGGTACAGGCATGGAACCAGGGGAAGCAGCAAGAGTTTGAGGAACGGCAGGTGTTCAAGCCCGGGGATGATCGAGATTAGGGGTTGGATTAGAACTTCTCTGATTGACTATCCGGGACACATTGCCACCGTTCTATTTTTCGGTGGATGTAACTTTGCGTGTCCGATGTGTCACAATCCCGATCTCGTGCAGCATCCTGGATTGCTGCCGGGAATCGATCCGGCGGAGGTCCTGGATTATCTCTCTCGCCGGCAGGGAAAAGTTACCGGTGTGGTGATAACTGGTGGCGAACCCACGCTTCAACGGGATCTTAGCGTTTTCCTGGAAGCGGTTCAGCATCGTGGCTGTGCGGTCAAGCTGGACACCAACGGCTATCGACCGGATGCTCTGGAAGAGCTCCTGACCGCAGGCCTTGTTGATCGCGTCGCTATGGACATTAAAGGTCCGCCGGCGAAGTATGGCGTGGTGGCGGGTGTGGAAGATCCTGATCTCAAAGCCATCGAGGCCTCGCTTGCGATGCTGACTGCCCGGTCCGTGGTTGGTGAACTGCGCACCACCGTGGTCCCGCTGTTGCTGGATGCTGACGACATTGAGGCTGTGGCACGCTGGTTGTCAGATAGTTTGGTCAAAGGCAGCCTTCCCTACACTCTTCAGCAGTTTCGTGGCGCCGAAACTCTGGATCCTGCCCTGACGAACCTGGCACCCTATCCGCCGGAACTGCTACGGAAGATGGCTATGCGCGCTCGACAGTGGCTTCCCGACGTTCGCTTGCGTGGTTGCGCTGAGTGAAGCGGACCCGTAACGCAAGAAGCCCCCGCGCGAGGCGGGGGCTTGGCGTAGGGGCAGGGGGGTGCCGCTATTTCTTCTGCAACTGCGCGCTGAACATATCCCCGGCCCGTTCCTCGCTGCGGTCGGTGGCCGGCGGTGGCTCGGGTGATAAGGCCGCAATCTCGGCGCGCAGATCGGGTGTCATATCGATCTCGATGGCGCCCAGCGATCCCTCAAGCTGCTCGACGTTGCGAGCGCCGATGATCGGTGCGGTGATGGCTGGGTGAGCGCGCACCCACGCGACCGCCAGGCTCACGGGACTGTAACCATTGTGCCGGGCGAATTCGGTAAAGTCATCCGCAACCTGGTAGGTCCAGTCATCATTGTAGCGCTTCTGGTACATCTCGTTGCCGATGAGGCGCCCCTGCTCTGGTCGGCGGTCAACGCCGTACTTCCCGGTGAGCAGACCGGCCCCGAGAGGGCTGTATGGCGTTACACCCAACTTCTCGGACTGTGCCATCGGGAGAATCTCCACCTCTGCCTGTCGCTTGACGAGATTATACATAGGTTGGACTACTTCGAAACGAGCCCAATCGTGCAGGGCGGAGAGCCCCAGTCCCTTCTGCACCTGCCAGGCGGCGAAGTTGCTGGCTGCTGGATAGAGAATCTTGCCCTGGGTGACCATATCATCTAGGGCGCGCAGGGTCTCCTCCAGCGGTGTCGCTTCGTCGAAGCGATGTATGAAGTAGACATCGACGTAATCGGTACCCAGGCGCCGGAGACTCTCCTCCAAGGCGTAGGTGATGTGACGTCGGTGGGCGCCGCGTGCGTTCACGTCTTGACTCATCGGGAAGTAGACTTTGGTGGTGATCACGACTTCTTCACGGCAGTCGCGGATCAGGCCGCCTAGGATCTCTTCTGCTCGCCCTTTCTGATAGACGTTGGCGCAGTCGAAAAAGTTGATGCCGCTATCTCGACAGCGATTGAACATGGCTTTTGAGGTCGCTTCATCAGCGTCGCCTCCAAATGACATTGTCCCGAAGCATAGTGATGATACTTTCACACCAGTGTTACCCAACACTCGGTAATCCATGAAATCTCCTTACAGGTACGCTATTCTGTGGACAAATACTCGAATCTGATTGACAGTATGGCCGAGGCCCGCTTAGCGATGGAAGTGGTCATCATCTCGGCCCTAACTCTGTGACGCGGAGCGCAGCATCGGTGCGGATCGAGCCTGCGGCAGATTGCTGCGCGCCGGCGGCAGGAACTCAAGGAAGAGCTCGGTTGCGGTTTCCAGGTCGCTGTATACTCCCCGGTAGCGCGCTGGCAGCAGCGCTGCGATCTGATACATCATCTCGTCCACGACCTGCTGGCGGATTGAACTCGTCATCTGCACATCGGCGGTGTCCAGCTGGAAGGGATGTCCAACCTTGACGTGATATTCAGTGCGATGCAGGTGTTTCAGGTTCTGCTTGAAGACCTCTCCGCCGTAGCAGGCAACCGGCCAAATCGGCACGTTGCTGTGCCGCGCGATCAGCACAACACCGGGCTTGCCTCTCTGCAAGCGTCCGTGGTGGCTCCGTGTTCCTTCTGGCGTGATGAAGAGGATCTTGCCCGCCTCCAGGGCCGCCAATCCTCTGCGGATCGCGGTCACGTCCACCTTGCCGCGCTCGATCGGGATCATGTCCCAGTTGGCGAAAAGCAGGCGGAAGATAGGGTTGTCCCAGCTCTCAACTTTTGAGAAACCCACACCCAGGTCGCTAGGAATGCGGGGATAGATGACGGGCAGTTCCAGGAAGTTGACGTGGTTTACGATGATGATAAATGGGCCTGACAGCGGGATCCGGGACAGGTCGGTGGCATCAATGTCGCAGGTGAGGCCAGTCAACGTGCGTGCTAACCCGTTGAGGATACGTCGCGCGACCTTCTTGGACAGCTTCATCTCCGTCATCCTGGCTGAGGGCCTGTCTCCTTTGGCGTCAGGCTGTGCCACCAAGGACACCATTGACCTCTGCCAGCTCCTCGGCGCTCAGCTGCCAGTCGGCTGACTTAGCGTTCTGCTGAACGTGGGACACCTTCGTAGCCCCCGAGATGACTGAGCAGACCTGCGGATGCGCCAGTAGCCAAGCATGTGCCAGCTCTGCCATTGTGTGATCCCGCTGCTGTGCCCACGCTGTGAGCTTTTGCAGCCTATCGTAGTTTCCTTCGGTCATATAGCGCTGCACGTAGCTGCTGGTCTCACCCCGCGAACCCGACGGCGCTGACTTTCCCCGCTCGTATTTTCCGGTCAAAAAGCCACCGGCTAGAGGAAAATAGGGCAGAATGCCCACATCGTAAGCCTCACAGTAAGGCAGCATCTCCCGCTCTAGTCCTCGCTCGAGCATGTGGTAGTGGTTCTGAATGGTCACGAACGGCTCCCAACCTTTGAACTCTGCGAGGAGATTAGCTCGTGCCAGTTGCCAGGCTGCGAAGTTGGACGCGCCGATGTACCGGATTTTGCCGGCAGAGATCAGATCATCCAGCGTGCGTAGCGTTTCGTCGATCGGGGTGTCCTCGTCCCACGAGTGGATCTGGTAGAGGTCGATGTGGTCGGTTTGAAGGCGGCGGAGACTGGCTTCAACACCAGCCAGGATGTGGTATCGCGATGCCCCCGCGTCATTGGGTCCATCACCAGTACCGTGACGCACCTTGGTTGCCAAGACCACTCGGTCCCAACGGCCTTGGAGTGCCACGCCTAGGGTCGCCTCTGAACGCCCCCTCTGATAGACATCGGCAGTGTCGATAAGGTTGATCCCCAGATCCAGCGCTGTATCGATGATCGCGTTGACGCCTTCCTGGTCGACTTTGCCGCCGAACTGATTGGTACCGAGCCCCACTGCTGAGACGCGGATGCCTGAATTGCCCATTGCACGGTATTCCATCTCCGTCCTCCTCTGTAAACGTTGTATTGGGTATCAACAAAGCCATCGCTCAGCCTATTTGGCGATGACTTCGTCGTGTTTCATAAGTCTGGCTCAGCGCCGATAGCCTTCGACGGCGGCCTCACCCGGCAGCAGCAGAATCTGCTCCACACAGATCGTGGACGGCCACATCTCCGGCATCCGCGCGTTGATCAGACGCTGTGCGATAAAGCGTAGGCCGAAGCTCCAGCGATTAAGGCGGATCTCCTCGAAAGCTACACGTGGGACACAGTCTTCGCTGGTCAGTCTGAGCGTAGCCGCCAGGTCCAAGTTACCGCGAATCCGTGTTGGCAGTTCGACACCGGCTTCGTCAAGCAGCGCGTCATCTGCCTGGATCGCGACTCCTAGTCGGTGGGCCTCGAATCTGAGGGTCATAGTGGCCTCGCGGCCTATGTTCTCGTCCAGGATCTCGCGGATCATCCGGTTCAGGTCCTCATCGGCAGCGATGAAGCGAACCCGTCGACCTTCCTCTATCTGGTCCAGCGCGTCAAGATCCTCGAAATCACGAATCCGATACTCAGGTCGCGCAGGGTCAGGGACCGGGAGTGTCTCCTGTGCGACTTCCACCAACCCTAGACTTCGCAGGACCGGGCCGATAATGGGCCATTCCGGTAGCGGCGGTAACCAGTATTGGGTGAGGGCCGCACTGGCTGCGGGCTCCTGAGCTGCAGCTGGCGCGACTGTGGCTGCGGTTAGGAGCACAAGCGTTAGCAATGCAAGTGACAGCGTACCGAATGTCTTCATAGCTTTCTCCTATACTAAATCTCCAAGCATGGCTCCCCTGTAAAAAGGTGGGCGCGTCAGCGGCACGCCCCACATATTGTGTTTTACAAGACAAAAAACGGCATATGTAGTGGGTAAAGCTGAGATTCTTCGTACTTCGCGACCTTTTT
>PWVB01000202.1 GCA_003562365.1 Anaerolineae bacterium | reverse complement strand
TGCGAATTCGTGGACCAATTCGGGGAACAGCTGACCGGCGATGTTGCGGATCAACGACTTCTGGCGACGGGTGTCGGCTTTCAGGCGATCTCGTAGGACGACATATTGGCGCAACTCGGCGTATTCACCGCGCAGCAGCTGGGTGTCGGTGAACTTCCCAGTGCGGAGCAGATCGCCAATCATAAAGGCATCGCGATAGTTATTCTTGGATCGAGACAGTTGATCGCCCTCTCGATGCTTCTTGACCGTGTAGGGATTGACCATCCGGTAGGGCACCCGACGCTGCTCCAGGTCAGATGCCAGGAGCTTCCAGAAGTAGTTGGTTGGCTCCATCCCTACCAGCATAGCCGGGGCCTGCTGGCGCTCGCAGACGGTGACCAGACGACGGTGGAAGTAGCTGTATCCATCGGCATCGTTAGGAAACCTGAACCGATCCAGTTGCTTGGAGCGTCCATCAAGGACGACGGCGACGCTGTCCTCCAGGGATAAGTCCACCCCGACGAACAGCGTCCCGGGCTCGATACTGGCAAGCCGCCTGGATACGGCGCGTGACATGAAGCACCTCCTTTGTCTGTGTGTGGCACTGTTAACGGTACAGAAGGATACCTCATATCTTGATTCTGTGTACCCCACACCCTATACTAGGGTGGGGAGACGGATTAGATCAACAACCTGGTGCGCGTGGCCCACAACCGGGGAACTGTGGTTATCTCGCTCACTCAGGCGGCGCAGTCCGCCATGCCAGAGCACAGTGATGTTGTGATGTGTTTCGAGGTGGATGAGGCTGCTGATGCGCGTGGAGTTATCCCTTTCGGTAGCTCTCTGGCAGCCGCGGCGATTGGAGATGCGATCTGCTTCGCCATCCTGGGGGAGCGCCCCTTCGACGAAAAGGCCTTTCGGCAGATCCACCCCGGTGGGGCCGTTGGCAGGACACTGTGCGACGATGACGGCGGGTAACGTGCGGCCAGCGCCGCGGGTTTCCAGTTGGTCATTGGGAAGGGCTGAGCATTGATCAACCGACGACTGACTCCATGGTCTTCAGAAAGACCACTGGTTGTATGCTGTAGTGCGACAGGGACTCCTCGTCTGCACATTTGTGCAGCCCCAGCACGAATGGTTGACAGCGGCCGCATAAGATGATATACTCATAGGGGATAATCTGTACCGGGTGAAGCCCTACTCCATGATTGGTGCAACTGAGGGGATTTGCTATGCTGGCCGGGACGCCACGCATAGACCGGGGCCAGTGGCAGGTGCTGGCTGGCAAGTCTCGTTCATCCCCAGATCGTAGTTCTCGGCCTCGGCTGGAGATTGCCGTGCGCCAACCCGAAACCCTAGCCCGTGTGGCGAGCCTCTACTACGAAGAGAAGCTCACGCAGACCGAGATTGCCTCGCGTATTCACGTATCGCGCTCGACCGTGTCTCGGCTGCTCGATGAAGCGCGGCAGCGTGGCATTGTGGAGGTTGTCATCCACTACCCATGGAGGCGGGTTTTCGACCTCGAAGAGCAACTCCTTGAGCGATTCGCCCTGACTCGGGCCATAGTTCTAGCCAGCCACTCCTTGACGTACGACCAGACGCTCCGCGGATTGGGTATTCTAGCAGCGCGACATCTCGAGGATTCCATCGGTGACGGCACGCTATTGGGAATATCCTGGGGCACAGCAGTGGATAGCACAGTCCGGGCTCTCGAGCCGGCCCGTGGTCTCTCAGTTACGGTTGTACAGATGATCGGCGCGACCGACGCAGAGGACTCCGAGACGGACAGTCCTCAGGTCGCCCAGACCCTGGCGCGGAAACTTGGCGGGCAGTACCGTCACCTTCACGCCCCGCTGATCGTCGACGATCCCGATGTGCGCGACAGTCTGTTGCGGCAGTCTTCCATTCGCGAGACGCTCTCGCTAGCTGCGCAAGCCGACATTGCTCTGGTGGGCGTGGGCTCGCCGAACCCCTCTGTTTCGAGCCTGTTGAGGGCCCGGTACCTCAGCGAAGCATACTTGGCAGCGTTAAGAGCAGAGGGTGCTGTAGGGGACATCTGCGCTCGTCACTACGATATCCAAGGGGAGCCTCTCGATACGGAGCTGGACCACCGGGTCGTCGGCGTGGATCTTGACACGCTGGGGCAGGTGGACCAGGGGATTGGGGTCTCGGGCGGAATCGCCAAGGCGGAGAGCATCCTGGGCGCCCTGCGAGGCGAGCATGTCGATGTGGTGGTGACCGATGAGGTGGCGGCACGTGCAGTGGTGCGCTTGGACGCCGCTGCTTATGCTCAGGTCGCACCGGAGATGAGGATCGAACGTCGCTGGTCGGCTAGATTCGGCTCTTCGAAGGAGCTCGATGCTGCATAGAGTAGGGCTGTTCTCGCAGTCGGTTTGGCGTAGGCACCGCGGGATCAAGGGAACGCTAGGCTAGGGTACGATATGGGTGGACCGTACGTCTGGATCTTCGTCGCTTTGGCAGGAGCTTGGCTATTGCAGCTGCTGTTGACTTATCGGCAGATGCGACTCTTCTATTCGCGCTACCAGGAGGTAGGCCGCGCCAAACGCGCGGCCATAGCGAACGAGGGATCGATCTTTGGGGGGCGTGTCTACGTCGTCTTGGTTGCTGATAGAGATTGCGACGCAGTCGTAAGTGCCGAGAAGCTGTCGGGATGGACGGTGTTTGCTCAGCTGCGCCCGGTTCGGCAAGTTGTGGGTCTTGATCTGGACACCGTGGCGCAAGACGAGCCGATTGAGGGAGTCTCACCCAAGGTGAGAAGAGCGTTCCGCCAGGCAGCAAGTCTGCTCGTGGATTCCTGTCGTGAGCGCCACAGTCAGGAAGGCTCCGACGAGGGGAGGGAGCGAAAAGGAGGTGATATCTGCGAGAATACCCGCTGATTGGTACCCACGCCGTATTGCGATGGGCATTATCCGAATCCGCATGTCGTAGAAAGGAGAACGCGCAAGATGGAAGCTTTAGCAGCTGCAGCAGAGGCGTTTATCGGTTTGTTCATCGCGGGCGGTGAGGTATTCGCTGGCCTGGTAACTGGCATCGTCCCTTTGCTTATCGTCCTGATGACGGCAATCAACGCTTTGATTGCCCTCATCGGCCCAGAGCGCATTGACAGAGTAGCTGAGGCAGCGGCCGGGACCAAGTGGTACCACTACCCACTACGCTACATCGTGTTGCCCTTTCTGGCCGTGTTCTTCCTCACCAACCCCATGGCCTACACGCTGGGCAGGTTCCTACCTGAGCGTTTCAAGCCAGCGTTCTATGACTCGGCGGTGTCCTATGTCCATCCACCGCTGGGGCTGTTCCCCCACATCAACCCGGCGGAGATCTTTGTCTGGCTTGGCATCGCCGAGGGTATCAGGACTCTCGGGCTGCCGCTGGGAGACCTCGCCATCCGGTACGCGCTGGTGGGCCTGGTCGTGATCTTTATCCGAGGGATCGTGACGGAGATAATGAGCGGCATCATGTGGGCTCGTGCAGAGGCAGCCGAAGCAGAGGCAGCCGAAGAAGGAGGAGCGTGAGATGGAGAAGATAAACAGGTTCTTGGAACGAGTAGGTCGGGGTGTGGGCGGTGTCGTCGGGGCTCTCTTCGAAGCCGGTCGCGAGTCCACTGAGCAGATCCTGAGGAACATCATCCCGTTCATGGCGTTTATCGCTATGGTGATCGGCATCATCAACGCCAGCGGGATCGGTGACATCATCGCCCAATGGCTCGCGCCGTTGGCGGGCACCCTGCCGGGATTGGTCGTCATGTCACTGATTGTCGCCCTGCCCGTCCTGTCCCCACTGCTCGGGCCGGGAGCGGTCATCGCGGCAGTCGTAGGCACGCTCCTCGGCGTAGAGATCGGTAGAGGCACCATTCCGCCGCAGTTCTCGCTGCCCGCGCTATTTGCCATCAACCCGCAGGTGGGGTGTGACTTCATCCCCGTGGGCCTGGCCCTGGGCGAGGCAGAGCCCGAGACCGTCGAGATCGGAGTGCCGGCCGTTCTCTTCTCCCGTATGATCACGGGACCCTTGGCGGTGATTATCGCTTGGCTCGCCAGTTTCGGGCTGTACACTGGCTGACGAGTTGGGTGGCCTTGTGCTGGGAAGCGCGAAGGCCAGTAGATTGGTGCGAGGGTGGGGTTTGTGTTTCCCTCCCCCCTCGTTCATCAGATGGAGGTGGAGATCGTGAGTGACGAAAAGGAGTA
>PWVB01000334.1 GCA_003562365.1 Anaerolineae bacterium | reverse complement strand
GGGCAACTAGGAGACATAGAACGCCCTCGCCGCCGACAATTGTCGTCACAATTGTACCCGATGTTGGGGTGTACCCCGCTACGACCGACGGAATGTTCAAGTAATTCGGGTTAGCTACGAGTATCTTATACGAGGAGACATAAATATGGCCCCTGGCAAGCAGACCGCCGGCGAGTCCGAGTTCGCTGAGGCGCCCATCTATCAGATTCGCATCGACCTTATGTACATCCGTCCCCCTATCTGGCGCCGCGTGCTCATCCCGTCAGATTTTACCCTTGACATGGTGCATGACGTCATCCAGGTGGCAATGGATTGGACCAGTAGTCACCTTCATATGTTCGATGACGGTGATGATCAGTACGGCGATGTCAGCTTCGAAGAACTGGAATTTCTGGATGAGGAGCTGTTCTATATCTCGGACGTTATGTCGCAGGTTGGGGACATCCTCATCTATGAATATGACTTTGGGGATGGATGGCGCCACCGCCTCAAGCTGGAGAAGATCCTGCCGCCCGATCCGGGCGTGCGCTATCCGGTCTGCACCGCGGGACGGCGCGCCTGTCCGCCCGAGGATGTCGGTGGTGTCCCGGGCTACGAGGAGTTCCTGGAGGCCCTCCAGGATGAAGCCCATCCGGAGCACGAGATGTATGTTGAGTGGATCGGCGGTGACTTTGACCCGGAGGATTTTGACGCCGAGGAGGTCACTCGCGAGCTGCAGGGGCTGTTTGCCGGGTTCGATACGGAGGGCTTTGAACCCCATCCGCTGACGACCGTCCGCTGGCAGTTACTCTCGCCTGAGCTGGCCCAGGTTATTCCTCCCGGTATGCCCGAGTATCTCCTGGATCCCGGGCCCGGTCACAACCGACGGGCTCGGCGCATCCGGACTGCTAGGACTGCGACGGCGCTGCTGGATCTATTGCCGGTGGAGAACCCAATGTTGATCGTCTCCTGGGGAAAGCGCTTCGATGACTTCGTCCCGGACATCATCCCGCTGGCCGCCAAGCGCCTGAAGGAACCGGATCGGTGGGATCCGGATGATTGGTCATGGGTCCAGGAGCGCCTGGTGTGCGTCATCGGACGCTATGGACAGCGCGCTGTGGAGGCGCTGCGGGCCGTCTTCGACGACCTTGATGCCTACGGTAAGGCGCTGGCCTGTGTGGCGCTGGGCCAGCTGGGCGCTCACCGGGCGGCTGACCGCATCTGGCGCTACTTTGAGACCGCCTTGGAGACCGCGGAGACCGGATACATCCTTGGGCCGCTCTGGGGCCTGATCGACCTCGAGGATCCCCGCGCCTCCGACGCTGTTGCCATCGTTTTTGAAGAAGGCTGGATTTACGGTGAGCTTCCCGCCATGGCCGGACGCGCCGGCGACCGCCGCGCGCTGCTGCCCCTTCTGGCGTGGATGGCCGAAGACCAGGCGGCGGTGGACTCAGACATCGGTGCGGCCATCACCCTCGTGGCGCATCGGATCGGCCGCCAGGCGATCATCGAGGAGCTGGACGCGGTTGGGGTGGGCCAGGATCCCGTTCGACCGGACATCACGCCCGAGTCGGTTGCCGATCAGCTCCTCAGCCCGCCTGCCGAACTGGCCGAAGCCAGATTTGCCGATCTGTATCGGACGATGACGCTGGAAGAGTTTCTGAGCGCAGCCGATGAAGCCGAGCTGGATTTTGACGCTATGCCTATGGATCCTGATGATTGGTATGAAGAACTCGAGGCGGACGAGCCCGTCGACGCTGGCGCGGGCACTGTCTCTGCGCCGCCCCCAGCGGGCGAGCGTCCCGAACTCACCGATGTCTGCTGGTGCGGCAGCGGCAAGACCTACCGCTACTGCCACTGGCACGCCGACCAGCGGAACGACATCCCTCAGGCGGCCTGATCGCTCGATCGGACGGAACCCAGACGCCTCAGCCGGTGCATAATCTCTCCAAGGAGCCCATATGCTAGCTACCGTGAACTTCTGCGGCCTCACTGTCACCCGCCTGATTCTGGGCGCCAATCCCTTCGGCGGCTACAGCCACCAGACTCCTGAGCGCGATGCGGCGATGCGTGATTACTACACCGTCGAGCGCATCCTTGAGACCTGGGCCCGCGCTGAGGCGGCGGGCATCAACACGATGATCACCAACAACGAGACGCCGCACGTCTTGGAGGCGGTGCGCCGCTATCTGGGCGGCGGTGGCGCCTTGCAGTGGATCGCGCAGCTCAACTGCCGCACGAAGCCCGATATGGTCCGCGCCATCGACGAGGCTGTCGACATCGGGGCCAAGGCCCTCTACATCCACGGCGCCCTCGTAGATGACGCCTACCGCCGCCGGGACCACGCCACGCTCGAGGGGTGGGTGGGCCGCGCCCGCGATCTCGGCGTGCCCGTGGGGGTTGCAGGCCATGCCCCGGCCGCGCACCTCTGGGTCGACAATCTCGATCTGGCCGACTTCCACGCCGTCTGCTTCTTCAACTGCGGCAGCCTGCATACCGGGCAGGGGGAGCGGTTCCGGCTGGCCGACGTGCCCGTCGCCGTCGACGCCATCCGCTATATCCACAAGCCCTGCATCGCTTATAAGATTATGGGCGCCGGCCGCATCGACGCACGCATGGCCTTCGAGTACGCTTTCGAGCAAATCAAGCCCGGTGACGTCGTCAACGTCGGCATGCACCGCGGCGACCGCGATGATATGGTGGAGGCCAATGCGGCTATGGCGGCCGACATCCTGAACGCCGCATGACCTTCGTCAGACCCCTCTTTCAGCGGCTCTCGGGACTCGAGATTCATACCGAAGAGGTGACCGAGGCCGTCTCGGCTGCATCGGAGCGGTTGCTGGCCGCCTCGCGATTGGAGCCTGACGGGCTCCTGGAGCACCTCGAAACCGGCCGGTCAGGGCTGTCGGAGGCGGCCATAGCGGAACGTCGAGCGCGCTTTGGGCGCAACGAGGTCGCCCACGAGCGGACGCCGGCTTGGTATCGTCAGCTTCTCAAGGCTTTCATCAACCCTTTTGTGGGCATCCTGGTGGTTCTGGCCGTGATCTCCTATCTGACCGAGGTCGTCTTCGCCCCGCCTGGTGAGCAGGATATCGCTGCACTGGTGATCATCATCGTGCTCATTTTGATCAGCGTCCTGCTGACCTTCGTCCAGGAATATCAGGCAAACAAGGCGGCCGATCAGCTGCTGGCGCTGGTGCAGACCACCACCACGGTACAGCGCCAGGAGACCGGCCGGTCCAGGGTGCCCACCACCGAGCTCGTTCCCGGCGATCTTGTGCATCTTGCTGCCGGGGACCTTATCCCCGCCGACGTCTACGTGCTCAGTGCCAATAACCTGTCGGTGAACGAGGCTGCGCTGACCGGTGAATCGCTGCCGGTGGAGAAGCACGCCCGTTCGGCGCGGCTCCCCGAGCCGGCGCTTCCGTCGGAGATCGATGAGGACGCCGCAGTGCTGGATCTGGAGAATATTGCCTTTATGGGCACCTACGTGGTCAGCGGGACCGCTCAAGTTGCCGCGGTGGCCACCGGCAGCCGCACCTACTTTGGTTCCATGTCCCGCGAGCTGGTAGGACACCACCCACCGTCCAGTTTTGACCGCGGTGTCAACCAGGTGAGCCTGCTGCTGATCCGCTTTATGGCGGTGATGGTGCCCATAATCTTTGTCATCAACGGCCTCACCAAGGGCGACTGGTTTCAGGCGCTCCTCTTCGGCCTGGCGGTGGCCGTCGGGCTGACCCCGGAGATGCTCCCCACCATCGTCACGGCTAACCTGGCCAAGGGCACGCTGGAGCTGGCCGGACGCCGGACCATCGTCAAACGCTTGAGCGCTATTCAGAATCTGGGCGCCATCGATGTGTTGTGTACCGACAAGACCGGAACGCTGACCGAAGACGCGGTGGGCCTGGACTGTTACCTGGACGTGCACGGTACCGAGGATCTGGAGGTCCTGAACTACGCCTATCTCAACAGTGTCCATCAGACGGGCCTGGATAATCCCCTGGATGCTGCTGTGCTGGCGCACGAAGCGGCCGGATCGCTCGGCGGCCTGGAGCGCCGCTATCCGATGGTGGGTGAGATCCCCTTCGAGACGGCCCGCCGCCGGATGTCGGTCATTGTCGAGACTGACGAGGGGCGCCATCGGCTGATCTGCAAGGGCGCCATCGCCGAGATGCTCTCCATCTCCAGCGCGGTGCTGGACGGCGGCGAGGTCGTGCCGCTGACCGAGCCACTCCGCGAGCAGATCGCCGCACGGGCCGCTGCTCTCAACCGCAGCGGTCTGCGGGTGCTGCTGGTGGGCTACAGGGTCGCCGACCCCCGGGACGGCCCCTATGGCGTCGCCGACGAGCACGATCTGATCCTGGTCGGCTTCATCGGCTTCCTGGATCCGCCCAAGACGTCGGCAGGGCCCGCCATCGCGGCACTGCAGGGACAGGGTGTCGCCGTGCGCGTCATCACCGGCGACAACGAAACTGTCACGCGCAGGATCTGCGGCGAGATAGGGCTGCAGATCGACGGGCTGCTGCAGGGGTACCAGGTGGATCAGATGTCCGATGAGGACTTAGAGCGGGCCGTGGGCGCGGTCAACATCTTTGTCAGGATGGCGCCGCTGCAGAAGTCGCGCGTCGTCAATGCCCTGAAGCAGAACGGCCACACGGTGGGCTTTCTGGGGGACGGCATCAACGACGCCCCGGCGCTCCGTGACGCCGATGTGGGCGTCTCCGTTGATAACGCTGTGGACATCGCCAAGGAATCCGCCGACATCCTCCTGCTGGACAAGGACCTGCTGATTCTTGAGGAGGGCGTGGGACGCGGGCGCCACGTCTTTGGCAACATTATGAAGTACATTCAGATCACCGCCAGCTCGAACTTCGGCAACGTCTTCAGCGTGCTGGTGGCCAGTTTGGCCCTGCCTTTCACGCCGATGCTGCCCCTGCACCTGCTGATCCAGAATCTGCTCTACGATATCTCCCAGCTTTCGATCCCCTGGGACAACGTCGATGCCGAATACCTGGCGCGGCCGCGGAGATGGAATCCCGGGGGCATTGCCCGGTTTATGCTGGTCCTGGGCCCGGTCAGCTCCATTTTCGACTTCACGACCTTTGCGCTGATGTGGTACGTGTTCGGCGCCAACACCGTCGCGCGGCAGTCGCTCTTTCAATCCGGCTGGTTTGTCCTGGGCCTGCTCTCTCAGACCCTGATCTTCCACATGATCCGCACCAGCAAGACCCCCTTTGTTCAGAGTATCGCCTCCCGACCGGTGCTGCTGGCCACGGGGATCGTCATCGTCATCGGCCTCATCCTGCCCTTCACCCCCTATGGAGCTGCCGTTGGGTTTGAGTCCCTGCCGGGCAGCTACTTCCCGTGGCTCCTCCTCACCCTCCTGGCTTACTGTATCCTGATCCAGCTGGTCAAGGTATGGTACATCCGCCGCTTCGATATGTGGCTCTGAACCGCCGTGGGCGGTGGCGCTGTGCCCTCTATTCTGGGCGAGGCACCGGTTTTTGGCGGTGGGAGCTTAAGGTCTTCTTGAGGGGCATCCGCCGGTGACGGGGCGACCTTCGCCTTCGGATTATGAGACCGATCCGGCGCGGTTCCGGGCCAACGTGGCGGCCGTCGAGCGCTACAGCCTCGTTGGGGACGTCCACGCCGACGTCGCCGAGCGCCTGCGGCGGGAGGGCCCGGGTCCGGTACTCGATCTGGGCTGCGGGGAGGGGCGGCTTGTGGAGCCGCTTCACGACCGCGGGATGGCCGTCATCGCCCTGGACCGCGCCCTGGGGATGCTGGCGGCGGTCCCCGCGCCCCGGGTCCAGGCCGATGCTGGATGCGTGCCCTTCCCCGACGGCTGCTTTGGGGGCGTCGCCGCCCTCTATATGCTCTACCATCTGCCCGATCCCGGACGGGCCATCGCCGAGAGCTGGCGCGTCCTCCGGCCCGGCGGTCTCTTCGCAGCCTGTGCCCCCAGCCGCTACAATGATCCTGAGCTGGCCGAAGTAATCCCGCCCTCGCCGGGGACCTTCGATGCTGAGAACGGTCCCGACCTGGTGCGCCGGCGCTTCACCGCCGTTGAGGTGGAACGCTGGGACGCGCCCTTGACGCATCTGCCGGATCGCGACGCGCTGACCCTCTATCTCAGGGGCCGCGGGTGCTCTGCGGTTGAGATCGACCGCGCCGCTGCATCCGTCCGGCTGCCCCTGACCCTGACCAAGCGCGGCGCGCTCATCTATGGTCGCAAGGGCTGCTGAGCAGGGGGCGGCGAACACGCCTTGCCGCCTGCGTCCCGGTGCCCCCTATCGCCTTGATCAGCTCCCGTCGGTCTCCGGCGGCTTTGAAGCGGGCCACAGCTCCTCAGCCCGCCGAGGCCCGAAGGCCGAGGTCAGGGCCTGGCGGGTGACGGCGCTGTAGGCCGAGTTCAGCGCGGCGGCAACGGCATCCGGGTGTTTTGCAAACGGCGGGGCGCCCAAACGTTTCAGGAGCGCGGCCTCCACCGGCGGCGGCCCGACGGCCACGCGGAACGCTCCCAGGGCCTCCTGCGGGGTCCAGAAGTCGGCAACCGCTGCCTCCAGCGGTTCCTCCGCCTCCTCCGGCTCAAGCTGTTGAGCGGCTGAGGTCGCAGCAACCCGCCGCTCCCGGAGGGCCTCCACCACCTGCTGGCGGTTGCGCCCGCGCAGGTTAAATGTCTGAAAGGGATCGTCATCGAACATCTCCGCCAGCAGATAGTAGACGGCGGCGATGTGTTTGCAGGGGTTGGCCCAATCGGGGCAGGAGCAGCTCATCTCCACATCGGCGCGGGTGGGCAGGAGGGGGGCGCCGGTGGCCTCGAATATGTCCTCCACCTCCGGCGGCATCTCGCCGGCCAGGAGTTGGGCGGCGAAATAGGCCTGGGAACCCAGTGCATCGATGGCCTGCTCCCACTGGGCGTCGCTCAGCGGCGCGACTTCGATGCGCACCTTATAGGGCGTGCTTCGGGAGCCCTGGACCTTGGCCGTGATGAGCTCCGGCTGCAGGTCGATGTTCCGGACCTGGCCCTTGCGCGCGTAGGTACGGCCGCGCCCCATACGGCTGCTGTCCCCCAGCGACTCCAATACCGCGATCCAGCGCCGCGACCACCAATGCTCGCCAAACTGCCCGCGCTGCGTCTGGGCTTTGATGCCGCCCTCCACCGGGATCGGCCTGGACGGTGGGAAATAGCCCCAATAGCTTCTGCTCATCGTCGTTGTCGCCCCTTTCAGGGAGCTGGTACTGTCGGTCTCCCCAACAGCCGGTCTCTGGGATGGACTAGGCCTCGAACGCCTCGGTGCTCAGCATCACGAGGTCCCGGAGCTCGCCGGTATCGAGCTCGGTGAGCCAGGCCTCGCCGGTGCCGATGACGCTGTCGGCCAGCGCCTTCTTGCTCTCGATGATGTCGTCGATGCGCTCTTCCAGGGTGCCCATGCAGACGAACTTGTGGACCCATACGTCCCGGGTCTGTCCGATGCGGAAAGCGCGGTCGGTGGCCTGATCTTCCACCGCGGGATTCCACCAGCGGTCAAAGTGGAAGACGTGGTTGGCGCGGGTCAGATTCAGGCCCAGGCCGCCAGCCCGGAGCGAAAGGATGAAGACCGCTGGGCCGTGCTGTTGGGCCTGGAACCGGGAGATCATCCGATCGCGCTGCTGGGCCGGCGTGCCGCCGTGGAGGAACAGCGTCTCGCCCCCCAGCTGCTCCCGCAGATAGCGCTGCAGGAGCGTGCCCATCTCGGTATATTGGGTGAAGATGATGGCGCGCTCTTCTGAGGCGAGCACGTTCTCCAACAGGTCCTCCAGGCGCGCCAGCTTACCGGAGCGGTCCTGCAGGGCCGATCCGTCCTTGAGGAAGTTCGTCGGGTGGTTGCAGATCTGCTTCAGCTTGGTCAGCATTGCCAGCACCAGGCCCTTGCGCTGGACGCCCTCTGACGCCTCCACCTGCTGCAACGCGTCCTCCACCACAGCCTGGTAGAGGGTGGCCTGCTCGGCCGTGAGGGTGCAGTAGACCTTGTTTTCCAGCTTCTCCGGCAGATCCTGGATGATGGACGTGTCGGTCTTCACCCGCCGGAGGATAAAGGGCTGCACCAGCTTGCGCAGTCGCACCGCGGCCTCTTCGTCCTGATACCGCTCGATGGGGCCGGCGAAGCGCTCGCGGAAGGCCTTCTGGGTGCCCAGGTAGCCGGGGTTGAGAAACTGCATAATCGACCAGAGCTCCGAGAGCCGGTTTTCCACCGGCGTGCCGGTCAGGGCGACGCGGTACCCGGCCTCCAGGCGCCGGATGGCCTGCGTGCGCTTGGCGGAGGGGTTCTTGATCTTCTGAGCTTCATCCAGCACGATGGTTCTCCAGGCCACGTTTCGCAGCGTCTCCTCGTCACGGCGCACCAGATCGTAGGTGGTGATGATGACCTGCTGCCGGGTGGCTCTTTCGACGAAGGGCTCGCCGGTCACGCGGTCGCTGCCGTGGTGGACCAGGACCTCGAGAGACGGGGCGAAACGGTGGATCTCCCGCCGCCAGTTGCCGACCACCGATGTGGGGCAGACCACAAGCACCGGCTGCTTGCCGTCCTCCTTCTCGAAGACCTCAACGAAGAGCGCGATGGCCTGGATGGTCTTGCCCAGGCCCATATCATCGGCCAGGCAGGCCCCCAGCCCCCAGCGGCGCAGGAAGTTGAGCCAGGAGAACCCGCGTACCTGGTAGGGACGCAGCTGGCCGTCCAAGCCCGCTGGTTGAGGGAGCTCGGTCAGGGGCTCGCTGCCGTTCAGCTGCCGCAAGAGGTCCTCCACCCAACCCTCCGCCTCGACGTCGACGATGGGCAGTCCGCCCACCTCGCCTTCCTCCACGAGCCCCACCTGCAGGGCTTCGCGCAGGCCCATCTCCTGCCCTTCCGCGGCGGCCTGCTTCTCCCAGAACTCGATGGCGGCCTCGATCTGTTCCGGTTGCAGTTCCACCCATTCACCGCGCAGCTGCACCAGCGGCAGCTTCAGTTCGGCCAGTTTGGCAAAGCCCTCGGGGTCGAGCACTTCCCCGCCGAGCGCCAGCTGCCAGCGGAAGCGCACCAGGGTGTTCAGGTCCAGGCCCGCCTTGCCGTCGGTCGCGGAAATCGAAGCGCGCACGCCCAGTTTCTTGCGGCGGTCCTTTCGCCACCATGGCGGCACCAGGACGCCGAAGCCGCTGTGCTCCAGCACGGGCGCCGCCTGCCGCAGGAAGGTGTAGGCTTGCTCGGTGGTCAGGTGGCAGCTCTCTGGATGCGCTGCCCGGAGGCTGTCCTCTAGCGGGGGGAACAGGCTGGCGGCCTGCCCCAACCCCGACAGCAGCGCCTCCTGCGGGTGCTCAAAGCGGCGGTCGAGGTAGCGCAGAGTGCTGTCTCTCTGGCGCCATACCAGGCTGGCGGGCACCAGCAGGCTGGGGTCGTCCCGGGCCTGGAGGAAGAAGCGCAGAGTCCAGCCCGCGCGCGGCACCTTCAACGGAAGTGCGGGCAGCTCGCTGTCGACCTCAGGCGAGGGCGGCGCTTCCAGCCGCAGGCAGACGCGGAAGGGAGCCTCGGCCCCGGCCATGAGACGCTCAAGCCAGGCGGTGACCTCGCCATAGAGCCGCTCCAGATCCTCAGCGGTCCCGTGGATCTCCGCTTGGTCGGGAGGGGCACAGAGGGCTTTGAGCCACCGGCGCAGCGGCAGGGTGTCGGTCCGGGTGCTGCCGGCGGGCAGGGCGGGCATCCACTGCCGCACCGCTGCGTCCATCAGGGTGCCCACGAAGGCCTTGAGCAGCGCTCGCGAGGTGCTCGGCCCCCTGACCGCGCTGTTCCCCGGCCGCTCCCCTTCGTCCAAAGCGCCGTCGGGCGCCACCGCGCGTCCGACGGGCGGCATCGCCCGGGCCAGCCGGTCCACCCGTCCCAGATCCTCCGGCTGATCGAACACGGGGACCCATACGGCACGGAAGGCCTCGCCTTCCCGAACGAGCATCGGCGCGAACTGCTGGCGGGCAAGCAGTTCCAGGACCAGTTTGGCCGCCAGCGACCAGATCCCCAGATCGAGGCCCAAGGCAAGATGGGGCGCCGTGTCCTCCGGTCGGGCCAGATCCATGAGGAAGGTCAGCGCCGGCCCGGGCGGGAGCATCAGTCCGTCGATGCGCCAGAGGCCCAGTGACTCCGGCACATTGACATCATCGGGCCCAGCGGCGTGCTCATCAAGGATAAGCTGGGGGCTGGGTTGCGGACGATCCTGGACG
Organism: Anaerolineae bacterium; assembly: GCA_003562365.1. Classification (GTDB taxonomy): domain Bacteria; phylum Chloroflexota; class Anaerolineae; order B4-G1; family SLSP01; genus PWVB01. The sequence goes on along the minus strand of PWVB01000334.1, from coordinate 5,018 downwards.
ATCGGCAGGCGGGCCAGCGCTGAGGCTTTCTCGGCGTTGGCGAGCATCCCGTCCGGCACGAGGTCGCGTAAGTCGGCGGGGGGAATGTGGAACGGATGGTACCCCGACGGGGGGGTAGAGAGCGCCGGCCCTTCACCCCACACAAACAGCCCACCTGAGGCGACGGGCAGCCAGGCGGCGTGGAGCACCCGGTGTCCCGGCAGGCGGGGAAAGGGATCGCCCAGGATGGGCTCGGCGTCGCGCGGGGCGTCCTGGCGCTGCTGCTGCTGCTGCTCCCAGAAGGCTAACCGCTCCCGCACCTCTTTCACGGAAGCGGGTCCGATGCGATCCCGGGCCAGCAGCTCCTCATCTGTGAGGTGCATCAGATCCTGGGGCGTCGTCAGCCCCGCCCGCACCAGTGCGTTGCGGACGCGCGTTGAGAGGTCCAGCAGGTCAATGGGGCGAATCGTATCCGTATCGCTCATCGTGAAGGGGCTCGAAGGCACGTCCGGAGCTTTAGCAGGTGCCGGTGGTGCGCCGCACCGGCGCGCGCCAGCCCCCCGCTGCCTCCTGTTGCGTCCCTGAACCCTGCGCCGCTGCGCGCACTTTCAAAGCGTGCAGCGGGAAGGCTGGCGTCAGGGCCGTCGGGGGACAGGGCGGTTGGTCGGCGGTGCTCAAGGTCTATGGATGTCACGGAGCACCAAGGGTATTCGAGATCGTTCGATCCGGCGGTCACCATTGCCAGTTATGTTAACATAATCACCGACGCGGACAACTCTTGTGCGGCGCCTTGAGCCCGGCTGCGGTGCAAGGGACGTCGTGTCAAACCAGATGATAGTGTGTTACCGAAGTCAGGCCGTCTGCTTTCTGTTCCAGGATGCCGCTCTTTCCGTCGTCGTAGGGGCTGTGGGCCGGGTGTCCATAGCCCCAAGGACGGCCACCGCCTCTGGCCAGCGTGCCGGATGCCTGCCTATGCCCCTGGTCGATGGTACTCCCGGCCTTCAGAGGCTGCGGATCCCTGGGGCGCGGCAGTCTGGATGGCAGGGTTTGGGCCCGATGCTGTGGGGAAGCCTGCACCCGGCGCATTTGCGTGACTGACTTCGGTCCGAGCAGGCTTTGGCCGATCCACTGGGGACCCGCGCCGGACGCCGGCGCTGACTCGGGTCCCGGCACTCATCTGCGGAGGGAATCACGTGACGGTTCTCTCCTCTAATGCCAATACCTTCGTCAAAAAGGGGGCTGGGTAGGACTACACTAGATCGTGGTTGGTAGGCAATTTGACAAGAGAGGATCCATGAGCCCAGTTCGAGTTGGCAACGAACCAATACAGAGCGTGAACCCGTGGAACCTCAAGCCGCATCTTGCCCTAATCCTGAATGTTGGCTCCACCTGGACATCCGAGGCCAGCTGTACCGGATTCTGCGGGTCTGCCGTCTCGCTCACGTTTACCACACACCCGCCGCGTTAGCTCCCCCCACTTTTCACGCGACAGATCGGGTCTGGATATTGCGGCGATTGCAGACTGCAGGCTCCGATCTTCTTTGGCGGTCGCACCTGCGGCAGCGCTCCCTGGCTCAGTATGAACTGATCCTTCAGGACCCGGTGCAGTAGCGCCAACGCGGCGTGCTCTGGCGTCTCTTGGCGCCAAGCTGCCGCCAGTTCGCACAATCGTTCACCGATCTCCTGGAAGTGCGTAGCTTGGTCCGCGATGCAATGGTGCGCCTGATGGAGGCGCCCTTTAAGATACGGATGAAGGCGTGCTTCCCAGGGGCACTGCAGCCCTTTCGGCAACTATCAGTACACCTTTTGCAGCACGCCGACCAGCAAACCCAGGGGCGACCACTGCGCCAGATTGCTTAACACTTGCGTGCTATCCATGCGTTGCCAGCCTGTCCGCAGGCCCACCGCCGCCAACTGCTCGTCGGTCACCTGCTCGAAGACCGCTTGCATCAAGTTGATGCCTGTCTCTTCCTCGTATTCACGGGCCTGGCGGCGTTGTTGCGGGTTGTCGTCATTTATACTGTATCCAGGCTCAGGGTGGCCCAATCGAAGTCGGCGGCGAAGGGGTTGGCAAAGTGCACGCCCTCGATGACGGTGCCGGGGTTGAAATCCTCGCTGAGGAGTAGCGGGAGGCCGTGCAGGCAAGCCGCCGCCCAGATTTGCGCGTCCCAGTAGCTCAGGCTATGCTCCCGCACGCCGCGTAGCCCCATCTGGATCACCGGCACGGTGACGGGCAGCACGGTGAAGATGTGGGCGTAGTGGGTCACGCGCGCTTCGACCTGCTCCGGGGTCAGCACGTAGGTCAGCTTGCGCAGGGCCACTGCGCAAAACTCGGTCAATACTTGGGTGGAGAGCACGCCTTGGCCGGCGCTGACCAGGTGATCCAAAACGGCCAGGGCCTGGCGCTGCCTATGGGGTTCGGAGCGGTCGTAAGCATAGATCAGAACGTTGGTATCAATGAGGGTCTGGGGCATAGCGCTCCACTCGCTCCTCGTAGATGGCGTCGCGCGTCCAGGTCCGCCCGCCGGCCACAGGCCCTTGCGCCAGCAGCGACTCGATAAAGGCTCTCTCGGCTTCCCAGGCTTCCCGCGCGTGTCGCTGCCGGGCCTGAGTATCCAGCCACGCATCCAGGGCGGCGCGGATTATCCCGGCTTCAGATTGGCCGGTCTCTTCGGCCAGGTTCTTGAGCTGGGCTTCCTGGCGCCTCTCAATATAAACTTGTTTGCGTACCATCGTAGCCATCCTATCCCTCCCGAAGATATAACAGCATCTTATACATTATCTTATACATTATATTATACATCATGAGCCGGCCTCACGCCAGCTTTGCGAATCTGAGGCAGCAATGAAAACGTTGCTTATTCGCGCTGAGGCAGACACTATATCCGCCAACGGGACCAATAGTGGAACTGGCTGCGTACGAGACGTATTTTCCACCTGCCCCTCCGATATGGCCTCAAAACGGCTCGGTTTCCCCACTGCGGTGCTGGTTTTGGCCTGAAAAGCACTCCAGATAGGTTAGCATCCCACTGGCTTCATGCCGATATGTGTCAAAGTCGATTGTCGGAAATGCACCATACTCAACGCTGTGCGCTCTCCGGTCTCAGTTTGACACTGGTGGAGCCAGGAGTGTTTCAATGTCCTATGACTCTGGCCCCCTTCCTTTGAACGCATCCTGCCATTCGATGCTGGCTCTGCTACGATCTCGTTAGGGACAGGACGAGAAAGCCCCTCACGCCCAGGAGTGCTTGGCCGTGGTGTCTTTCTCTTTGTAAGGTGGCGGACTGGCCGATTCGGCTGTCCTAATAGCTTCGAACTCCTTCCACGGAGCGATATACTCCCTGACGACACGGAGCCGTATGTCTGTCAAGAAGCTAGCCTGGTTGACGGACTGACCGTCCTGGGTTAACTCCATGACACGCTGATAGTCGTAGTTGCAGCGGTCGGCATCCTCGGGCGCGTGCCGGATCCGTCGGACAATCTCGGAGGTCGGGTTTCCTGCAGGTAGAGCAGCACAGCTTCCCGTTTGTGGCTTCTTGTGGACGACATATCGAGCACCGATCCGCAGTGGGGGATGAACTTATGCGGATGGTCTTCTCGGTACCACCTGACCAGGCGCCCCACGCAGGCGGGCACCTGGCACATAGCCAAGCCAACATCCCAGGTCGAGGCAGGGACAGCCCTTGCGGGCTGCCCTCATCACAGATCCTGACGTGCGGCGTTACCACATCCGGCTCTTGCTTTGGGTCATGACGCGCAGCCGCTGCGTTACGACTTCACGTAGGCGCTCCACGGTCTCATCCATGTCATAGTTCCGGCTCTGCGTCCGGGACGTGGACCCTGTTTCGCCTTCCCCTTGGCCGAGGGTCTTCCCTCCATCAACTCCGCCTCCGGTTGCCCGGTCTTGTTTGCTGACTTCGTTGGTACTTTGCCCTCGTCCGACTGCCTGGTTGCACGCTGCATTGGCTTGCGTCCTTGGACTTCTCTTTGCGGCTTACCCACTCCTTCAGTAGGCACAACCAGGCTCTCCCAGTTCTTGCGCATGAAGTTTTCGTGAATGTACGGGGTCTCCGATCTTGCGAAGCCTGTGGCCCCCTTTCCCTGGCGCGGTCCCCAGTGTTGCCTTCCGAGTGTCTCCACGGCGTCAGCGCTCCGAACCTTTCTTTTCGCGGCTCAATACCCGATCTGCACTTTCCCCGATCAATGCTTCATGACTCCCATTACTGCGAGCCACGCATGACTTGGGGCCAACTCGGTTGGCTAGACCTCAGTTGCAGCGGATTTTCACCGGCTTGCCCTATGCCAGTCTATCCCGGCGCACGGAGACGACCACCCGAAACTCGCCGAGCCTGTCGCAGCCGATCGGGTTGCACCTGACGCGGACGGCGCAGCGCACGTAGTTCGGATTGAGGAAGAAGGCGCCGCCGCGCGCCACTTGGTGACCCGCGCTACTCATATTCTCACGTCCATCATCCGCCACATAGGGATAGAAATGATGGAGCGTGCTCGTCCACTCCCAGACATTGCCAGCCATATCCGCGCATCCGTAGGGGCTGTCGTCCTGCGGACTGTAACGTCTCACCAGCGTCGTTCCCCCTCCGGTGTTGTCAAAATCGCACAAAGGTTGCATCGGCGCCTGGTCGCCCCACGGGTAGAGCCGCCCGCCGGTTCCTCGCGCCGCCTTCGCTCACTCCGACTCCGTCGGCAGGCGGCATGGCTTCTCCGTCAACTCCGCCAACCAGTGGCAGTAGGCCGCCGCATCATGCCAACTTACCCAGACCACCGGGTGATCGAGCTTCTCGCGCGGCTCATCGCCATTACAGAACTCCTAACGCGAAAGCTCCCTGCTTTAGCGGGGAGATGAATCGCTTGACACCACAGATCATCCGTACTGTACTGTGTTTGTGAAAAGGACAGCATCCATAGTTATCAAGATCGCCCAACCCACTCGAAACAAGCGTTTCTGGCTTGAGTCGCTGGCGCAAGCGTTCTCCGCTGCGGTGCAACTCTGTCTTGATGAAGCTCAGAACCTGCACACT
>PWVB01000158.1 GCA_003562365.1 Anaerolineae bacterium | reverse complement strand
CGGGTCCTGCGCGAAGGGAGCACCATCACGCCCTGGTGCGATCTGGCGCGGGTCTTCTCGCATAAGCCAACCCTTGTCTGTATCTCGGATGATCTCCGGATTAGGCACAACGGCGAGTTGCCCGGCTATCTGTACCAGATCGATGACACCGTTGGGCCGGATGACGTGATTCCTCATCCACGGACCACGATGGCGCCAGGCGATGAGTGGTTGACGCAGCGGGCATTGGGGCTGCGCCTGATAGGGCCGACTGAGATCCGATCCGCGGAGACCCTGTCCGTGACAGATATCACCGAGCTGTTGACACATCGTTCTCAGGATAGTTGCAGTCAGGAATGACAGGAGGCTGAAATGGAACTCAGACATTCGATTATGTTGGGTATGATGGGGGGCATTGCCGATCGTTTTCATCGTTATCAGCCAAGCCGCACTCTGGCAGAGCGGCTGTCGATGGTCCAGCAGGTTCGTGGTGTCGATGGCATCGAGATCGTCTATCCCAGCGACTTTCAGGATGTAAACGAGACGGTAGCGGTGGTCAAGGACGTCGGTTTGCCTGTATCGGCTGTGAATCTGAATGTCAAGTCCCAGAAGAAATGGCAGCGGGGCTCGTTTACCGCACCCGATCCGCAGCTGCGTGCAGAGGCGGTAGCGGATATGAAGATCGCGATGGATCTGGCAGCCGAGTTGGGGACTGATATGATCACCTGCTGTCCGCTGATTGACGGACACAACTACAGTTTCCAGGTGGATTATCTGAAACAGTGGCACTGGCTTGAGGCCGGCATCGCCGAAGCTGCCGAGCATCGAAGCGATATCCGGATCAGCCTGGAGTATAAGCTGAACGAGTCGCGAAACTACTGTCTTCTCGGTGATATGGGGCGCAGCCTCTACCTATGTGAGCGACTGGGATTTGCGCACGTAGGGGTGACTATGGATGTTGGACATGCATTGATCGCCAAGGAAACTCCGGCCGAGATGCTGGCGCTAGCTGCTCAGGCCGACCGGCTCTTCTATGTGCACTTCAACGACAACGCCCGCGAGTGGGACTGGGATATGCTGCCGGGATCCGTCAACGTCTGGGATCTTGTCGAGATGCTATATTACATGGATCGCCTCCACTGGAACGGCTGGCTGTCTTATGATGTGGCGACGAGGGATGGCGACGAGGTCGAGCAGATGAGCGCCGCTATCGCGATCGTCGAAGCCGGAATCCGACTGCTGGACAAGCTGGGGCGCGATCAACTGCAGACATTTGTTGAGGCGGGACTGCCCGCCTACGCTTATGCTTACTTATTCGAGAAGCTGACCTAGGTCGGGGGAGTCGTGATCACCCAAGCGGACTATGAGGCCGCGCAGGCGCGTGCTGCTGACCTGCTGCGGAAGACCGGCATTGCGCTTCGCGACGATGAACTGGCCAGGATCGCTGTCGCCGATTTTGGTCTTGGGGATCTTGCGCGAACCGGGGCGCAGATCTTGACGCTGCTGGATACTCAGGAGATTGCGGTCAAGCTGATTGCACTCTTCCCTGATCAGACATTGCCTGAGCATCGACACCCCCCTCTGGGCGAATACCCCGGGAAGGCCGAGACGTTGCGCTGTGAGTGGGGCCGGATCTACCTGTGCACGCCTGGCGTGCCGACGTCCAATCCCAGGGCAAGGCCGCCCGCTGAGCGACAGGCGACTTACACGGTTGGGCGTGAGTTCGTCCTGAATCCCGGCGAGCAGGTGACCTTGCCGCCGGACACGCTGCACTGGTTTCAGGCTGGGCCCGAGGGTGGCGTTGTGTGGAGTTTCTCCTCGCGAGCCGTAGACGTGCAGGATTACTTCACCGATGCAGAGATTGAGCGGGTGACGGTGGTCGGTGCCTGAGAGACTCCTGACGAGGGCCCTGCATGGCCCAACTGCGGCGTGCAAGCTGTGATCATGATCTGATCTTGGGAGGAGCTATGAGATTTGGCATAATGGCGATGCAGTTGGAGGCATTGATCCCGACCGGTCTGTCACCGGAGGCGATGCAGGCACACGTGATCAGCTTCGATCACGCTGAGCTTGTCGGAACGCTCGTGGAGGCCGGCTTTGACACCATTGAGTTGGGCGGCGACCTAATGCTGTTCTTGCCGCAGACGTTTGCGCCATCGCAGATCGAACGCTTGGCGGCGCTGAAGGTGGCGAAAGGGCTTACCTATACAGTCCACTTGCCGCTGTGGTCCGTGGAGCCCTCTACGCCGCTCCAACCAGTTCGTGAGGGATCGGTTCGCGCCATCGTCGAGAGCATAGAGGCCACTCAGTCGCTCAATCCCGAGGTCTATGTCCTGCATGCGACCGGGGCGTTGGCGTCCGAGTTCACACAGATGACGCTGCCGCCCATGGGCAAGGCGCTGATCCTGCGGCAGTTTCAGCAGGGGGCCATCGCAAGTCTCCGCACGATTTTAGCTGAGACAGGAATCCCAAGCCGGCAGCTTGCCATCGAAACGGTTGAGTTCCCGCTGGATCTGACGCTGGAGATGGCCGAGATGCTGGATCTCTCGATCTGCCTTGACATAGGTCACGTCCTTTCCGGATTTTCGGGATCGGCGTCATTGCTGGAGGCCTTGGATGCCTGTGCTTCTCGGTTGGCGGAGGTGCATCTCCACGATGCTGTGCGTCCGGTGTCGCCGGACGAGATTGTCTATGGTCTGGATCACCGTCCTCTGGGGAGTGGTGATCTTGATGTCGCAAAGTTTCTGGATCGCCTCCAGGCGGTCGGATTCGACGGCCCCGTTATCTTTGAGCTAAAGGTTCCGGAGACTCAGCGGTCGCTGGGCCTCATCCGGGAGCTGAGACCGGATCTGATCTAGCTGTGCCACCCAGTAGGGGTCTGCTATGAAAGAACGATTGCGATGGTTTGACTACTTGACACTCAATGTCTACTGGCTGGGCCTGGGTCTCACCGCAAACGTGATCACGCCGGTCTTGTTGCCCTATCTGGTGGTCCAGTTCATGCCGCCTGAGCAAAAAAACACCTATCTGGCGACGATCCGGGTGGCGGGGCTGGCGGTGGCGATGCTGGTGCAGCCGCTCGCCGGGATGCTGAGTGATCGCTCGACCTCGCGCTGGGGCCGGCGTCGCCCTTTCATTGCGGGCGGTGCGGCTTTCAACGTCCTCTTTCTGATGATGGTGGGTCTCTCACCAGTCTTTGTGGGTGCAAGCTTTGATCAGGTGCTTGGCCCCGCCTTGGGTGTGACGACCGCCTATGCCGTTTTGCTGACCGGCATTATGCTGCTGCAGGTATCGTCCAATGTCGCCCATGGTGCCCTCCAGGGCCTGATTCCGGATCTTGTGCCGCAGGATCAACGGGGACGTGCTTCGGGCGTTATGGCGGTCTTCGAGCTGCTCCCGGTCTTCCTGGTCCTGTTTATTGGCCCGTTGGTGGATGCCGGACGGGTTGGTCTGACCGTCGGCATCGTCAGCTTGGGAATTCTCGTGACGATGCTGATCACGCTATTATTTGTGCGCGAGGTACCAGCAACGGCCAAGGAACACGGTGCGATTGGGGAGCGTGTCCTCAGGCTGGCTGGATTGACGTTCATTTTCGTTAGCATCACGCGGGCCGCCATCTTCTTGGTCGGACGAGCTGGAGAGGCCGTCACTGCAGGCAGCACCTCGCTAGTCGTGCAGGTGGCAGTCGTGGGCGGGGCTGGGCTTGTGGCGATGGCCGGCTCGATACTGATTGGTGTCTATGTCGGAGCGCGCGTGGGGATTGGCGCAGGCGCGGGGGCTCACACCAGCTTCGTCTGGTGGGTCGTGAATCGTCTGTTGTTTCTGGCTGCAGTGGGCTCTATACAGGCCTTTGCACAATTCTTCCTGGCCGATGTGTTGCAGGTTCCCAATGCTGCGACGACGACAACGGTGCTCCTGGCCACGGTGGCGCTATTCCTGATCCCATCGGCGCTGGGGGGAGGTTATCTGGCCGATCTAGTCGGCCGCAAGCGGCTTGTGGCGGTGGCCGCCCTGGTGGCCGCTGGCGGTACGCTGTTGCTCCTGTTCTCCTCCACGATGCCATTGGTGCTGATCAGTGGTTGCATCATCGGGCTGGGAACCGGTACTTTTATGGCGACCAACTGGGCGTTAGGGACGGATCTCGTACCGGCAGAAGATGCGGGACGTTATCTGGGCATCTCCAACCTGGCAGGAGCAGGGGCGGGCATCGTGGGAGCTGGTATCGGGGGACCGATGGCCGATTTCTTCAACCAGCTGCAGCCGGGTCTGGGCTATCTCGTGATCTTCGCCATCTATGGCGTTCTCTTTGTGCTGTCTGCGGTTACCTTAGTGGGGGTAAAGGTCGAGGAAGCGCGGTAATCTGACGCCTTGTTGTGCCTTGCTGTGCTGGCCTGTGCGTGATGCTGTGTCGTAACCGCGGTGGGCAGCGTGTCTCATCGTTGCTCCATGGTATACTCTAAGGTCGCAGTGTACTGTATCCTTATGGCACTGAGACTGCCAGTGAAAATCGTTGAGCTCAGAGGAGGTCAGGAATGGAGGCACAGCACCAACTGCCGCAAATCGAGCTGGGGGCGACGGGGTTTACCGTCAGCCGCCTTGGATTGGGGGGCTTTCACCAGGTGGAGATCTCTTCAGAGATCGTCGACCAAGTTGTCACTGCCTTCATCGAGGTTGGTGGCACCTATATCGAGACGGCGCGCAGCTACGGGCGCGGTGCTTCTGAGGATAAGCTGGGTCGGGTGTTGGCTGGGCGGCGCGATGGCATAGTGCTGGCAAGCAAAAGTGGCGCACGGGATGCTGACGGGATACGCCGCGATCTAGACGCCTCGCTCAAGGCGCTGCGCACCGACCACATCGAATTTTACTTCTTCCACGGTGTGAACACCCTTCAGGAGTTGGACAGCATCATCGGGCCGGACGGCGCGATGACTGGCCTGCTAAAGGCTCGTGAGGAGGGGCTTATCACCGGCCTGGGATTCTCAAGTCATCGCCCCCCGCTGCTCTATCTCGAGGCTATTCGACGGTTACCCCTCTCGGTGATCCTCATATGGGACAATTATCTGGAAGAGCAATATGTGCCTGAGATCCAGCGCGAGGTCTATCCACTGGCGCGGGAAAAGGGCGTAGGTATCACAGCGATGAAGCCGCTGGCCGATGGTTTCCTCTATCGTGAGCCGGAGCTGGCGCTTCGCTATGCCCTTGGCTCGGGATCAGAGGTCCTGATCTGCGGGATGAACCGCGTGGAGCATGTCCAGCAAGCTGCCCGAGCCCTGGTCAAGGGGCCCTTGGATGCCGAAGCACGGCAAGCTGCACTCCACAGGGCGCCTGAGTTAGGGACATATGTCTGCCGGCAGTGCGGCGTCTGCTCCAAAGCATTGATGGCTCTCTTTCGTCTCGAGGGCTATGTCGACCGTCAGATGATCGACTTCTTGCCTCACGACCCCGCTGACTATGCTCTGCGTCTCCGATTGGCAAACTGGTTCGACCTTGGTGAGATCGCTCGGGAGCGGTTCCTCGAGATGGATTGGGATCAAGGGGCACTGCAGACAGAAGCTGCGACCATTGCCTGCCCCTATGGTATTGACGTCGGGCGCAAGGCAGCGCTGGCGTTGGCCAAACTCCGTGATGATAAGCCCGCCTATCTGTGATCCAGATCATACATAACTGTCGGCGAGTGTGTCGGCTTTCAAAGCTGAGGTGACAATGGGCAAGTCAAATAACCTGGATGATAGGCTGGCTGCCCTGAATGAACTCCGGACGGATCCCACTGCGCCGGAAAGCGTTGCGGCACTGCAGAAGGCGCTAAAGTCAAAGCAGAATCACATCGTCGGTCGTGCAGCAACCATCGCGGGCCAATTCAGCATCACGACCTTAGAACTGGAGCTCGTAGAGGCCTTTGAGCGGTTTCTGGTGAACCCGCAGAAGACTGACCCCACGTGCGCTGCCAAGACCGCCATTGTCGAGGCTCTGTACCGCATGGAGGCTTACCAGCCGGACGTATACCTGCATGGGATTGGCCACGTTCAGCTTGAGCCCGTCTTCGGCGGCAAGGAGGACACTGCCGCCCAGTTGCGGGGCCTCTCCGCGCTGGGCTTAGTCCGCATCAACTATCCGAACGTTATGCTGATGCTGGCGCAACTGCTGGCAGATCCGGAGGCAGAGGCGCGTCGGGCGGCGGCTCGGGCGGTGGGGTATTCGGGTTTGGATGCCGGGGTGCCGCTTATGCGGTTTAAGGTGTTGATGGGCGACTCGGATGCTCAAGTGCTCTGCGAATGCTTTACCGCATTACTTCAACTCACTCCAGAGCCATCGCTGTCTTTTGTGGCTGGCTTTCTCCGGCAGGAAGATATGGCGGTTAGGCAGGCGGCAGCTGTAGCGCTGGGGGAGTCGCAGTTAGTGCAGGCCTTCCCGTTTCTTGAGACAGCTTGGGAGGACGCTCGTGATGGCGAACTTCGGGAGGTGCTTCTGCTGTCCATCGCACTGCTGCGCCACGAGAGGGCCCTGGGATTCCTTCTGTCGTTGCTTGAAAAAGGGGGGAGAGCCGCTGATGAAGCGCTTGCGGCGCTGGGCATGTACCGTGAGGATGAGCGGGTTTGGCGGCGTGTTGAGGCGATACTGGATAGGCAGACGACTCGGGCGTGAACCCTAGCCGCTGGGATGTCTGATATGGTGGATGCCGACAACGGGCAGGTGATGTCGCCTCTGGCGTTCATCGAGGGCGAGGTAGAAGCACTTCTGATGGCGCTGGCGTTTGCAGCCCGTAAGCACTGCGACCAGCGTCGCAAAGGAAAGTATCAGGTCCCCTACATTAACCACCTGATCCAAGTCACCGAGCTCCTCTGGCGAGTCGGACAGGTTCGGGATGTGACAACGCTGGTCGCTGCTTTGCTTCACGACGTACTGGAGGATACTGCGACGAAACCTGAGGAGCTCGCTGCTCATTTTGGGCCCAGTGTCCTTGCCTTGGTCAATGAGGTGACCGATGACAAATCGTTGCCCAAGGCGGTGCGCAAAGCACGTCAGATTCGCAATGCGCCTCACTGCTCGCGAGAGGCCAAGTTGATTAAGCTCGCCGACAAGCTTCAGAATCTGTCTGACCTGGGGCGCGATCCGCCGGTTGGATGGTCCTCCTCACGGTTGATCGCTTATGTTGACTGGTCGGAGCAGGTGATTGCCGGGTTGCGTGGGGTCAATCCAGCGTTGGAGTCTGCCTATGATCAGGTGGCGTCTGAGGTGCGAATGAGGTTGGTAACGGGACTACGGTCGGATGATTCGGTCGTTGAAACGCCGGGGACATGCAACTCCTTTGATGCGCCTAAGGAAGAGGCGCCCCCTTTGTAGGCGATGCGGATTTTAGGCCACTGGTCTGGCTTTCAAGGAGATGATTCACGATGCATATGCGTGAGCTGGGCAATACGGGCGTGCAAGTGTCGGAGGTGGGACTCGGCTGTAACCGCTTGGGAGAATCCCACGCATCCGACGCGCATTGGGTGCAACTGGTGCAGCGAGCTGCCGATCTCGGGGTCACCATCTTTGATACCTCTGAGTCATATGGGTGGGGCCGCAGTGAGCAGATGCTGGGACGGGCTCTCGGGAATCGGGATGATGTCCTGATCGCAACGAAGATGTGTCGGGTGCGGGAGACCGGCGAACACGAGTTCTCGGCCGAGCGGATGGTTTCGCAGGTGGAGGGCAGCTTGCGCCGTCTTCGGCGAGACAGGATCGACATCTACCAGTTACACAGCCCGAGTCGTGAAGCGCTGGAGCATTACGATTGGGCTGAGGGGTTTGCCAGACTGAAAGCACAGGGCAAGATTCGCTTCAGCGCCGTTGCCGTCAGGGATGAAGCCGATGCGCTGTGGCTTTTGGATCAGGCGCTTGTAGAGGTTCTTCAGATCACCTACAATATCTTCCACACGGAACCGGCAGACAGCCTTTTCTCTGCGGCGATGCAGAAGGGGGTAGGCTTGCTATGCCGAATGCCGTTGGCACGCGGTGTCTTGACGGGCAAGTTCGAGGCCGGACAGGAGGTGCCGGATGGGCATCGCGCGCTTCTGGATGGCGATCAGATGGCGGCGCACATTCGGCAGGCTGAGGCGTTGCGCCCTCTCGGGGAGACCTATCAGGGCGGTATAACACGGATGGCGCTGCATTTCAGCCTCACGCCGCAGGCCATCTCCGCGATCATTCCCGGCGCTCGTACTATGGCACAGCTTGAGGAGAATATCGCAGCATCCAATGGACAGGGGCTGCCTGAAGTGTTGCTCCGCGGAATCAGCGCCGTACGCGCTCGATGGACTTAAGGCGTCGTGGGTAGACTGTGCCCGTATGATCCCCGAAAGCGACCAGCCCTCGACCTGAGAATCGAGGGCTGGTACTTATCTTCTTTAGCGGCCTACGGCTTGACATCGCGTCAAGCCTAACGGCGCAGAAGATGAGTGAGGCCACGCCACAGATCGGTGGCCAGCCCGACTCGTTCCAGCTTGACACGCTCCTTATGAGCGTCCCGCACGCGCTCTTTCGCTATCGCCTCAGCCAACAAAACAGATTGGAAGTTAGTCTCCATCATATTGCTCCTATTCTTGTCCGTTTAGGTTCTCTTCATACTATCGACTTAGTTCTGCGACTCATCTCACAGATCGATGCTAGAGCGACACAAGGATGTTGCTGAATCGGCAACCTCCTTCTGCCTGAGTCTGGCCAAACACTCGGCCCTGCCAAGAAAAAAGGACACCGCATCAAAGGTGTCCTTCCTTAACGCCTGCGAGGTTAGCTGCCGGGCTGGGGCCAAAGAAGCTAGCCCCTCGTCGAGGCCGTTTCTTGCCGGCCGCGACGACTCGCCCCACATCGTGGGTCCCCCGCTGTTAGTACATTCGGCGGTGCTATTATACGCTTGGTCAGGTCCTCGTGCTGGAGCCTCTTTCACTCTCAGCAGCATGAGTATAATAGATAGAGACTAAGATGAGTTTAAATCGATGTTAACAAACTGTTAACAGGTTGTTATGGGTTAGGCATTGAGCGTCTGCGACGGCGTGATGTGAGCTGGAGTTCCAGATCCATTTATCGACAAGGAGGCTTAGTCATGGTACTGACCTTGGAATGGCGGCACAGGCTGGAGAGTTGGCGAGAGGAACTGCCACGCCACTTCTATCGTCCCTTGGGAGAGGTCGAACTCGAGGGTTTCGTCACCTTGGAGCAGTTGGCGCCGGAGCAGGCGTTGGATCGGGTGTTTGTCCCGATGCCATCGGGCACCCAGTGGGGCGCGAAGTGGGAGTACGGCTGGTTCAAGGGCGAGGTGGCACTGCCGGAGGCCGTCTTAGGGAAACGGGTGGTGTTGGCCGTCGATGTCGGCGGTGAGAGCCTTATCTTTGTTAACGGCAAAGCTGCTGGCGCCCGCGACCGCCAGCACTCCGAGATCACATTGGCTCAGTCTGGAGTACCCGGTACGCGATTTGAGCTTCTGGTAGAGGCTTATGCTGGGCACGGACCGCGTGTTGCGCACGCTGGACCCACGCCTCCCGATCGCGAGACGGTTCCCGAACCCGGGGCTGCGCAGACAACAGTCGGTGAAACAACTTTCGGTATCTGGCATGAGGATGTCTACCAGCTGTGGGTTGATGTCGAGACGCTCTTCCAAGTCAGGGAGAATCTGGACCCAGACAGTCTGCGGGTGGCACAGATCGACCAGGGACTTCGAGATTTCACCTTGATCGTCGATTTCGAGTTGCCGAGCGATGAGATGTTGGAGACGGTGCGCGCGTGTCGGGAGCGCCTGCGGTCCCTGTTGGTCTGTGTCAACGGCTCAACCTCGCCCGAGATGTTCGCCTTCGGTCACTCGCACATCGATGTGGCCTGGCTTTGGCCGCTCGCTGAGACGGAGCGCAAAATGGGTCGCACGACGGCAACGCAGTTGGCCCTCATGGAAGAATATCCGGACTATCTTTTTCTCCAGAGCCAGCCGCACCTCTACCGAATGCTTGAACGGCGCTATCCTGATCTCTATCAGCGCGTCAAGGCCGCTTTTGAGTCGGGGCAGCTCATCCCTGACGGTGCCACGTGGGTGGAGCCAGACACCAATATTTCTGGCGGCGAAAGCTTAATCCGCCAGTTCGTACACGGGAAGCGCTTCTTCCGCGATGAGTTTGGCGTTGATTGTGAGCTGCTCTGGCTTCCGGATGTCTTTGGCTATTCTGGCGCGTTGCCCCAGATCATGCGTGGCTGCGGTGTCAAATACTTCTCAACACAGAAGATTTTCTGGGCATATCACGGGGGCGACCCCTTTCCCTACAACACTTTCGTCTGGGAGGGTATCGACGGTTCCGAGGTCTACGTTCATCTCCACAATGACTACAACGCCCGGCTTGATCCCCAGAACGTCATAACCCGTTGGAGCGAGCGTGTTCAGAAGGATGGCTTTGCCACACGCCTATATCCCTTTGGATTCGGGGATGGCGGGGGAGGACCGACCCGCAACCATCTGGAGTTTGCTCACCGACTGAGGGATCTTGAAGGTGCGCCTCGGGTGACGATGGCCTCGCCACGGGCATTCTTTGAGGATCAGGACGCTCGAGGGTGGCCTGATGCGCGATACGTCGGCGAGCTCTATTTTCAAGCGCATCGAGGGGTCTTCACGTCCCAGGCCAAGACCAAAAGGGGCAACCGTATGAGCGAGATCGCCCTTCGTCGGGCGGAGCTTTGGGGTGTCGCGGCGCGTGTCTTGGTCGGCTTCGACTTCTCGCCGATGACGCTGGACGAGGCTTGGAAAGGGGTTCTGCTCAACCAGTTCCACGACATTCTTCCGGGGTCCTCTATCGAACGAGTCCATAAGGAGGCTGAAGCAACCTACGCTGAGGTGATCGAGGCCGCTGACTGCGTGACCGTTGATGCGGTGACCCGCCTTGCTGAGGAAGGCGATGCGCTGACCGTTTTCAACGACCTCTCCTGGGTGCGGACGGGGATGGTGCCCCTGCCGGCGACCTTTTCCGGTGCCAAAGGGGAGGGGGGGCAACCGCTGGTAGTGCAGAAGGTTGAAGAAGACCAGTTAGTCGAAGTCGAGGTGCCACCGTGCGGATGGACCACGCTCTATCCAGCCGAATCGGCTACCAGCGCCAACACACTGTCGGTGAGCGACCGCCTGCTGGAGAATGCTTACCTCCGGATCGTCTTCAACGACAAGGGCGAGATCACGAGCTTGGTTGATAAGACCGCTGAGCTGGGCGAACTGGCTGCGGGCCCGTGCAACAGCTTCAAGATGTACAAAGACGTCCCCTCGCGCTTCGATGCCTGGGATATCGACAGTATGTATGAGGCAACGCCGGTACCGCTGGATGCACCGGCGGAGATCGAGGTTGTTGCCGCCGGACCGCTGGTAGCGACCCTCCGCGTCACTCGAGACTTGAATCAGTCTACGCTGGTGCAGGAGATCAGCCTGCGGCGTGACAGCCGCCGGGTGGACTTCCACACAACCGTTGACTGGCAGGAGCGGCACAAGCTGCTGAAGGTGGCCTTTCCGGTGCAGGTGCACGCCAATGAGGCAGTTCATGAGATCCAGTTTGGGCACATCGCGCGCCCCAATCACCGCTCGCGCCCCTTCGATGCTGATCAGTTTGAGGTTGCTGCCCATAAGTGGACTGCGCTGGCCCAGTCCGATCGCGGCTGCGCGGTGCTTAACGACTGCAAATATGGTGTCAGCGTGTTGGGCAACACAATCAACCTCACGCTGCTGAAGGCACCGTTGGCGCCCGACATGCACGCTGATCTGGGACGGCAGGAGTTTACCTACGCCTTCTATGCCTGGCAGGGCGGACTGGGTGATAGTGACCTGGTGCGGCAGGGGTATGACCTTAACATGCCGTTGATGACCGCGCCGGGTGCTGCGGGAACGCGCTCACTGTTCAGCGTCGACGTTCCGAACGTGATCGTCGAGACGGTCAAACCACCGGAGGATGGTTCTGATGACGTGATCCTTCGTCTCTACGAAGCCCACCGTATGCATACCCGCTGTCAACTGTCAACGTCGCTGCCAGTGGCAGCAGCACAGCTGACGGATATGCTGGAGGAGGAGGCCATCGCGGAGTTGCCGTGCCACGAGGGGACCATCGCACTCGACTTCCGGCCCTTTGAGGTGAAGACGGTTCGGTTGAAGCTGTGAGGAGGTGGTGATGCAGAAGACAACGTTTGCGCTCTTCTTTGGGAATCGGGGTTTCTTCCCCGCCGACTTGCTGGCTGCGGCACGCGCGGAGATCCCGCGCGTGCTGCGATCCATGGGACACGATGTTCTGATGTTGGAAGCGGAGGCCACGCGTCATGGAGCTGTGGAGACGCCTCAGGAGGGCGAGCGCTACGCTAACTTCCTGCAGGAAAACCGAGGAAAGTATGGTGGCGTGATTCTTTCCCTGCCGAATTTCGGAGATGAGACGGGCGCTGTCGCCGCACTGAAGGATGCCGGGGTTCCGATTTTGGTGCAAGCTTATCCTGACGAGATGGACAAGATGGCGCCGGCGGTGCGCCGTGATGCCTTCTGCGGTAAATTCTCGGTGATGGATGTTTTCCATCAGTATGGTCTGAAGTTCACAGCGCTGAAACCCCACGTTGTCAGCCCGAGCAGTGCGCGTTTTGCGGCCAATGTCGAGCATTTCGATCGAGTTTGCCGGGTGGTGAACCGGATGCGCGATATGGTCGTTGGGGCTGTGGGTGCCCGCACCACGGCATTCAAGACGGTGCGGATTGACGAGGTCGCGCTGCAGCGCCACGGGATCACGATGGAGACGCTGGATCTCTCCGATATCTTCGCCCGTATGAAGGCTGTCGACGTCGCAGGGCCGACCTATAAGGCGAAGGCCGAGGTTCTGAAGGCCTACACCTCTTGGGACGGCGTGCCGGAGGAGGCTTTTACGCGGATCGCACGTCTGGGGGTGGTGCTGGATACTGTCATTGATGAGTATGCAATGGACGCGCTGGCACTGCGCTGTTGGATCGAGCTTCAGCAACAGCTGGGAATCTCCGCCTGTGTTCTGCTGGGTGAACTCAATAACCGAGGCATTCCGGCTGCGTGCGAAGTGGACGTCGGGAACGCAGTCGCGATGACAGCGCTTCACCAGGCTTCGGGCGAACCCTCCACCTGTCTGGACTGGAACAATAACTACGGTGAGGCTGAAGAGAAATGCATCCTCTTCCACTGTGGCCCGGTGCCGCGGGCCTTGATGCAGGGCCCTGGTCATATCGCTGACCACGCTATCCTGGCCAATGCTGTTGGCGAAGGATGCGGCTATGGGTGTCATGTGGGGCGCATTGCTCCGTTTGACTTCACCTTCGGGAGTATGTTGACCGAGGCTGGCAAGCTCCGATTCTATCTCGGGGAGGGGACCTTTACCGACGATCCGATTCCCGATGAGTTCTTCGGCTGTGGCGGTGTGGCGGAGGTCCCTAGGCTTCAGGATCTTCTGCTTCACGTTGGCTACCAGGGCTACCGCCATCACGTCAGCGTCACCCGTGGTCGTACGCTGGCGCCGCTGCGGGAGGCCCTGGAACATTATCTGGGGTTTGATGTCGCTGTGCCTCAGGACGGCTGAGCTATGGGGCGTATGGACGTTGTGCGCGCGGCTTGGGAGGCCGGAACAGTCATACCGGCCTTCAATGTGCCCCATCTCCCGATGTTGGCGCCCATCGTGCAGGCCGTGATCGATCAGGATGCCTTTGCGCTGATTGAGACCGCCCGTATCGAATGGCTAACCTTCGAGTGTTACGGGCCGGCGGCGGTTCGGGAGGCTTTTGAGCGTTTCTCTGATCCTCAACACGTTCGACTGCACCTCGACCACGTGCCGGTGGTGGCTGAGGATGATGAGGCAGTGGACTACCTGCCCATTATCACGCAGGCCATTCATCTGGGATATGACTCGGTGATGATCGATGGATCGCGCCTCCATTTGGACGCAAACATCGCAGCGACCCGCCAAGTGGTCTGCGTCGCCCACGATGCCGGCATTCCGTGTGAGGCAGAACTGGGCGCCATCCTCCGGGAGGGTGCAGGGCCCTTGCCGCCCTATGCAGAGCTCTTCGAGTCCGGCCTGGGCTTCACCGATGTGGAACAGGCGGCGCGGTTCGTGGCGGAGACCGACTGTGACTGGCTGTCGGTGGCGGTTGGGAACCTCCACGGTGCCGTCTCCAAGGCCTTCAAGGACCGTAAGAAGACGACAGCGCGACTTAACCTCGATCATCTGGCGCGTCTCCGCGCAGCTACGGGCGTCCCTCTGGTTCTCCACGGCGGCTCGGGCATTCCGCGGACCTATGTGCTGGAAGCGATCCAGAGAGGCATCGCCAAGATCAACGTGGCGACCGAGGTCCGCCAGGCGTTTGAGGAGGGTCTCCGCAGCGGTGGCAGTTTGGAGGCCGCCAAGGCAGCTGTCTACGAACGCACCACCTGGCTTATCCGGGACTATTTTGGCGTTGCAGGCCAGCGGCATCAGCTGCTGGAGGCTTCATCGTGAGTCTGTTGGGCATCGATGTGGGCACCACGGGATGCAAGGCCATCTGCTTCGCGGTCAATGGCGAGCCATTGGCATCCGCCTATCGGGAGTATGACATTCAGCACCCTCGCCCAGGCTGGGCAGAATTGGATGCCATTGCCGTCTGGAAGGCAGTCAAGGCAACGATCCGTGAGGCCGCAATGGCCGCCAGTGACGATCCGGTCCGAGCTCTGGCTATCTCCTCGCTCGGAGAGGCTGTCGTGCCGGTTACGCGGGATCGTCAGATCCTGGGGCCGTCGATCCTTAACTTCGACAGCCGAGGTGAGGTCTATCTGTCGGAGCTTCGGGAGCAGATGGATGATGTGGCGCTCTATCGGATCAACGGCAATACGTTGGGCAACCACTATGGGTTGACGAAGCTGCTTTGGATCAAACGGCACCAACCAGCGCTCTATGCCCGGACTCACAAATTCCTGCTCTGGAGCAGCTTCGTCGCCTATATGCTTGGCGGCGAATCGGTCGTCGATCACTCGCTGGCCAATCGTACTCTCCTCTTTGATCTGGAGAGAAAGACTTGGTCGCCGCGGCTTGTCGAAGACGCGGACTTGGACCTGGAAAAGCTGCCGGTCACAGCGCCTTCCGCAACAGTGGTTGGCAAGGTGGCGAGGGAGGTTGGGCAGGCGCTGGGCTTGCCGCCGGATGTGACGATCACCACCGGTGCCCACGATCAGTGTGCCAATGCGGTGGGCTGTGGCGTCAGCGAGGCGGGACAGGCCGTCTACGGGATG
>PWVB01000377.1 GCA_003562365.1 Anaerolineae bacterium | reverse complement strand
GACTATGCGCTTAAGGGCCCGGACGTCGGAGTCACGCTAATGTACGGGACAATGTACGGGATAACTGAAGAGATGGCAGATGCCGTAGCCGCTGGCGTCGCGCGGGCCGGTGTTCCTCTCCAGGTCTTCGATGTCCGACACATGCACGCGAGCTACATCCTGCCATCGCTCTATACTCGCAGTGGTGTGATTGTAGGGGCCCCGACCTATGAGGGCGACCTCTTCCCGCCGATGGCACACGTACTGGATATTGCGGCGCGCAAGCGTATCCGCGACCGCAAGCTGGCCTACTTCGGCAGCTTCGGCTGGAGCGGAGGGGCAAGACGCGAGATCGCCAAGTGGGCCGCGGAACTCAAGTGGGAGATGGTTGAGCAGTGGGAGTTCTTGGGTGGCGCCACCCGCGAGGAGCTCGTTAGGGGAGAGACGCTCGGGTACCAGTTTGCTAGGAACTTGCTGGAGGAAGCCAAAGCCACCGTGGCGTCATCCTGAAACCGAGTCGATGCCACGCTTCACGCTAATCGGGGGCGCAGACGGCGGGCAGCATCCGCTAGCGCGGCCACGACATCTCCAGCGGCGGCGCCAACCGGCCCAAGCCTACGAGTGGCAATCTCCCCTGCAAGACCGTGTAGGTAGGCCCCGGCAACCGCGGCGTCGAAAGCTTCCAGCCCCTGTGCTCGGAGGCCTACGATAACACCGGCCAAAACGTCTCCGGTCCCGGCCGAACTTAACCCGGAGTTGGCAAACGGGATTAGTATCGGCTGTCGTTCGGGTGCCGCGACCACCGTGAAGGCGCCCTTGAGTACCACCACCTGCCGCCATTGTTCCGCCCACGTCTGGGCCGTCTCCAGGCGCCGACTTTGGATGTCGCGGATGCTCAAGTCGGTCAGGCGGCTCATCTCGCCGGGATGTGGGGTAAGGATGGCATCGGGCGGCAGGCGATCGGACCAGTTTGCCAGACCGCAGAGGATGTTGAGCCCGTCAGCGTCGACTACCAAGGGCGGGAACTCGTGTCGGGACTCGGCGTTAGCCTCGAGCTTGAGAAAACCCGTTTGACGGCGGCTGTTGCCTGCCCTGAGTAGGGCCTCAATGAAGCCCTGGGACTCGCGGGTGTTGCCCAGGCCCGGGCCCACCAGAAGCGCTGAGTAACCGCGTAGTTCTTTGAGGAGTAGGGGAGCTGCATGCTCATTCACCACTCCAAGGGAGTGCGGTAGCAGTAGATAGGTGACCTCCGGCATCGCGCCCACCACGGCAGTGTGCAGCTCGCTGGGCAGCGCCAAGGTCACCAGGCCCGTGCCTGCGCGAACGGCTGCCTGTGATGCGAGGATTGAGGCGCCGGTGTAGTTTGCAGACCCAGCGACGATCATAGCCTTGCCAAAGGTGCCCTTATGGGCGTCGGCGGGGCGTGTTGGTAGTCGACGCCGCACGGCGACAGCTGTGGCTAACTCGGGACCGGCAGATATCCGGACGCTGTCCGGGATTCCGATGTCGGCAACGCTGAGATCGCCGACCTTGGCCGCCCCAGGCAGCTTCACGTGCCCCCATTTGGGATTAGCAAAGGTGACGGTGACGTGGGCGCTTAACGTCAGTTCATCGACCTCGCCAGTGTCGAAGTCCAGGCCTGAAGGGCCGTCGACGGCGATTACCTCAGGGTGAGGGGGGCCGGGTTCCGCGGGATAGTGCACGGGGGTCAGTGAGGCGCTTTGATCCGTATCCAGTGCCGCGTGGACGGTTTTCAGGATCTCGGCGATGGTGCCGTGTAACGGCGGCGTAGCACCGGTCCCAAGCAGGGCATCAATGATCACATCAGCCGCCGCCACCAGCTGCTTTAAGGTGGTTCCGTCATCATCCTGGGCGTTCACAATTTGGACACCTTGCTCTTCGGCGGCTTTGTAGACCGGATCCTCGTCGCCGTTGCGCAGCTTTGAGAGGTAAGCCGTCACCTGGGCACCCTTCAGCTGCAGCAGCCGAGCGGCGACCAGGCCGTCGCCACCGTTGTTGCCGGGTCCCACGAGCACCAGTATTGGTCTACTGCTCACCGCTTTCCGTGTTTCGACAGCCCTGGCGACACTCGCCCCGGCCAAAGCCATCATCTGAGCGTAACTTTGACCGGCTGCGTCGGCATCTGACTCCAATGATTGAATCTCGGCGACGGATACGATGCGCATAATTTCGCCCCCTCCAAGGGGCTATGGTCTGATGTAATCAATGCTCGGAGGGCAGCTCTTGCTGCCCTCCGGCGTTACCATTGTACCGAATAGAATCAGGTGACGTTGGCACGGTGTCTGCTCTTATCGACCCTCTGAAGCAGGGGGCTTTCTGGGCACAGAACCTGCAACTCTCAAGTTGCCCTCAGTCGGAGTCTGGACCTTGGCCTACGGTGGTCAATCTTCCTCGACGAGAGCAGCCCACTGGTGGTGGATGCCCTCCTCTGTCACTCCGTAGTAGACGCGGAGATCCCCACCGTCTCTCTGAACCAGATCCCACCGCACTCGGTTGCGGTACTCGCGCTGTTTCCAGACGCCGATATCGTTCAGCCAACGCACCTGTTTGGGATCGACGGGATTGCCCTCGGCCTCCTCAATAGCGTAGCGCCAGAGGTGACGCGCCGAGCGGCGGGTTACGTTGTTAACGAGATTGCCGTTGCGCAGATCGCGCATTGTGTAATACCGGGTGTTATTTCGCGTCACAATCTCTGCGATCTCGACGCCGGTGCGTGGGGGCGCCACCGTGGGTTGCCGGCGTGGTCGTGGCTGGCCAGTTTTCTCGTGGGTCTCTTGTTCTTCGTCTTCCTCCATCTGGACGAGAGAGACAGACTCACCCATACCACGTTTGGCCAGCTCAACGATCTCATCGCGGACTGCCACCGTGGTCTCCGACTCGCTACGGATGTAGATGTCGCTCTCATCCATCGCGTATGGCGGGTGCGTACCCCGGGGCACGATGATTCTGACGATCTTGATACTTTGGGTCTCCTGGACATCGGCTGTGATGGGGAGCTCAGGGGTGATCCGTTCCTGAACCTCTTGCTGGAACAGGTTGACCACTCGGGTGGGCGCTGCGCCGACGCCGGTCGGTTTGCTCTTCGAGTCAGCCGGCACGCCAATGTACAACGTGCCGCCGTTGGTATTGGCGAAGGCGCAGATATCCGCAATGATTGCGTCGCGATATCCGCCCCGTCGACTGTAGCGCTCGTGGAACTCCTGGACGATGTTTGGTCCCTCGTCCCGGGCTGCCTGTACGTAATCGACAGGCACTGCTTGTGGGCGGTAGGGTCGGGTACGTGCGAAGTCGTCGCTGAGCAATACGTCTTTGAGCGCTTCGAAACTGCGCTCAGGCAGCAAGACTTCGGTGACGCGCTCACCGACGCCTAAGTGGCGTGACCTATCGGACTGCCGTGTCAGCCGGTGGGCATCTGAACCCTGTATACACCGCATGCGGCGGGGGTACTCCGGCTTAGATCCATCAAAAAAGCGTGCGGTGGTTTTGCGACCTTTCTTCTCCAGATCTGTGACCTCCAAGACGTGCAGGTGTTCGTCTTGGGTAAAAGCGATCCGCGTCTGTCCCCCAAACTGAATTCCGTGCAATGCGACGCCATTGGAGGAGTTAGCGTGGGCTGCAATCACAATACCGCCAGCCTCTTCAATCAGCCGATAGGCTGTCAATACGTCGCTGGTGGCTCCCACATCGGTCGCGCCGCGGTCCAGTTGATCCGCCGGAATGTTCAACTTCAGCAATAGAAACTCTAGATCGCGCGTCGGCGTCTCTGGATCGAATATGCCGAGAATGTGAAATCCAAAGGTGGCAGTGAACTCGAGCCCCTTCAAGAGCAGTACCCGGTTCAGTAATCGTCGATATTCTTGCAATCTCTGACGTTCGATATTCGTGAGGCGGTCTAGCTGCTCTAGAAGCTCCAGATTCTCGATTTCGTCTTTCATAGCTCGATAGCCGGACACCGTATTGTGATCGGTGAAGGCCATAATGTCGAGCCCTTTGCGTTCCCCCTCCCGCAAAATATCGAGGAAGCTGATATTCTCCTGTTGGTAGTCTGCCGAGGCGGGCGTATGTAGATGCAGGTCAGCTTTATACCACTGATTCTGCGATTTGCTTTGTTTTCCTCTTCGTCTGCGTGCCATCCTACACTATTTTGACCTCCATTGTTCCCACTAGACTACATGGTCTAATCGTT
>PWVB01000366.1 GCA_003562365.1 Anaerolineae bacterium | reverse complement strand
TCGGTTGTGAGCGTCACGATGTACTTTTTCCTGGGCATGCTATCTTCTCTCGGTTCACGGTGAGTGCAGATAGTATGCCAGTCCAAAGTATTTAATCAAATGAGCCATGAAAGAACACTAGAGCGTCAAGTAGAGATTGAGCCAGTCACTATGCCAGGGATCTCACTTTCGGAAAAAGGACATTCGCACAGTGTCTTTGTCTATGGCTTTCAGTCGAAACGGAACCGCCGGGCGGCAATTGCGGCGAAAAGTGCAGCCATACCCAGCAGAATGGCCATTTGTGGCAGGATGTCCACCAGACCTGCTTGCTCGCCCATCAGCCGATAGTAGGCCTCAACGGCATGGGCGTGAGGGGTGAGTTTGGCGATGGTGGCCATCGGACCACCGGCGCGGGCCAGGGGAAATTGGCCGATGGCAATGGCTCCGCCGACGCCGGCGAGCACAAAGCCCAAAATGGTGCCGACACTGTCGGCCTGCTTGGAGGTCTTGGCAAAGCTGGCGACCAGCATGCCCATAGCGCTGGCAACTATACCCAGGATGACCGTGAGGAGCACCAGGGCGAGGGGCGCTCGGCCCAACGGCATCTGAAAGGCGATGTGAGCCACGCTGAGCAGCACCGCGACCTGCATGCAGACCAGCAGCGTGAAGGCCAGAACCTTGCCCGCGATGACTGCGGCTTTGGGGATTGGCGCGGCAATCAGGCGGCGCAGCGTCCCCGTTTCGCGCTCTCGGAGAAGCGACTCGCCGGCCATACCAACGACGAAGAAGACGAACATTACGGTAATGCCGGGAAACAAATGCGCGAGAAAGACAGTAATACCGCCCTCGACGGTGGCGCCTTTGAGATCCTCGCTGCTCACCCGGATTAGCGGGTCGCGGCGTAGTTCATTGATGCGGGTCATAACGACGCCCAGGCTCTGTGCCTCTGCTGCCCGCACGGCCTCTGGATCAGCGTCGTCGAGAAGCCCGGACTCGCGGAGCACGGTCTGCACACCGTAACGCACCTCACCCCATAGGGTGACCTCCGCTACCGCTGTCTGCATAATACCGTTTACGATCTCAGCGCGGGTGGGGTCGGCGGGGTCCAGGATGACGGTGAGCCCACTGGGTTCGTAGGCGCTCACCTGGGCTGTGAAGTCCGCCGGAACGACGATGGCCGCTGTGACCTGACCCTCGGCAACCTGCCTTTCGGCTTCGGCGGGAGTCGCTGGGGTAACGATCTCCAGAATGGAGATGCCGTGCAAGGCTTGGCTGAGCTCCTGGCCGAAGACGCCATCATCCTGGTTCACCAGGGCCGCGGTGAGAAAGATGGGATTTGCTTCGGCATCGCGAGCCAACTGCGTCTGCATTGTGCCATAGAGTGAACCGATCAGCAGCGGTAACAGGAACAGCACCGCCAGGCTACCTCTCTCGCGGAGAAGCAGTTGGATCTCCTTGCCCGTTACGGTGAGTGTGTGGCGTGCGGTGTTCATCACTCGGCTCCTTGTGCTCGCTGCTTAGTCAAACTCGAACTTCCAGACGCCCACGGCGAAGAAGCCGCTGGTGAAGATCAACAGGGCGAGCATCTGGGGCAGCACCTCCCCTGGCCCTGCGCCGCGCACCAGTAGGGCAGTGAAAGCGCTATTGGCCCAGTAGTGGGGCACTACGCGCATCAGCGGGCCGAGGAAGCGCTCCAGATAGAAGATGGGGATAAAGCTCCCGCCGAGTATGCCCATAGCCCAGAGGATCACGGCGCTCAGCCCGCCGATTTGGTTCTCGGTACGGGCCAGCGCCGCGATCAGAATGCCCAAACCGGATGAGCAGAAGGCCATCAGGAGCGCGATCAGTGCAACGCTGAGCGGCGCGTTCCCCAAGCTGAAGGCTGGTTGGCCCAAGAGCGGCAGCCCCACCATTCCGAAGCCGAAGATCACGACGACCTGAATCAGCGACGCAATCACGTTAGGCAGCATTTTGCCAATCAACAGCTCGGCTTTGGAGATCGGCGAAGCCAGCAGACGGCGGAACGAGCCCACCCGCTTCTCGTCGTAGATTGAGCGTGCAGTGGCCTGCGCGGTCAGGAACACGAAGAGCACGGTGAAGCTGGGCACTGCAAGCTGCGCTGGAGTGGTGACTTCCTCCGCAGCGACCGTGCGTTCCGGCACCACCGTGGTCAGGGTCACGAGCGGGCGTGCCCTTGATGCCTCAAACTGGGCACGGGCCTGCGCCGGCCCTTTCTCCACCGCCAGGACGGCAAAGGCGTCTGGGATATTGGCCATCATCTCGCCCATCTGTTGCAGGCTCAGAAGGATCTGGGACTCGAGGGCCATGTCGCGTGCGACCCCTTCGATCACCAGACGCACTGCTTCGGTACGCGGGGCATGGGCGTCAGGTCGGCTGATCAGACGCAGTCTGGTCGATCGACCCGCGGTGACGTCAGCGCTGAAACCCGGAGGGATGAAGAGTGCGCGGGCCAGTTCGCCTTTATCAAGGGCCGATTCTGCCGCCGCGCGCTCTGTGGGCACAACGTAGATGCCGCCGCTGGCGTCGATGTCATCCTTTAATGCCTGAGCCAAGGGGCCACTGTCCTCATCGATCACCGCCAGCGGTAGCCGTGTATCCTGCTGTCCGCTGGCCAGCGTCTGCAGCGCACCGCTGAAGACGAGAATGAAGATTAGCGGCAACCCCAGGAGTTGGATTGCTGTTCCCCGGTCGCGAAAGAGAATCTCAAGATCCTTGACGGCAATATGCAACGCGTTCATCGTTGGCTCCTCTCAGTCGCGCAGCTTCTTGCCGGTCAGGTGTAAGAAGACGCTCTCCAAGTTGGGCTCCAGGATTTCCAGCGAGGTGAGGGGGATATTGTGGTTGTTTAGATGGCCGATGACGTTGACCACCGCCTGTTGGCTCCGCTCGGTCACGATCTTGATCATAGCGCCGGCGGCCAGCGGCGGGCGCTCGCTGGCTTCGGCACCGGCATCCGGCGGTGCTGAAACGGGCGCTGTCGACAATGCCGCCTCCTTGACCATCGGCAGAGCTGCTAGCTTGGAGAGTAGGCCAGGATCGGCGCGTTCCACGCCCACGTGGATCACACCGCCGCCCAACAGGCCGATGAGGTTCTTGATCGTGTCCAATGCCACGATGCGCCCTTCGTCGATGATGGCCGCGCGGCTGCAGAGCAACTCGACCTCTTCCATATAGTGGCTGGTGTAGATGATACTCATGTCCCGTTCGCGGTTTAGGCGCAGCACGCTCTCGAAGATGTGGTTGCGGCTCTGGGGATCGACCCCCACCGTGGGCTCGTCGAGGAAGAGCACCCGGGGCTGGTGAACCAGTCCGGCAGCAATGTTGATGCGGCGCTTCATCCCACCCGAGAAGGTCTCGATGGGCTCGTCAGCCCGCTCCGTGAGGGAGACGATGCGCAGCACGTCAGCGATCCGTTCTTTCAGCTCGCGGCCCTTCAGACCGTAGACCCGACCGAAGAACGCCAGGTTGGTGCGGGCGCTGAGGGTAGGATAAAGCGCCAGGTCCTGAGGCACTAGACCGTTCAGCGTCTTTGCCCGACCCATCTCCGTGCGGATATCATATCCGCCGATGCGGGCTGTGCCAGAGGTCGGCTTGAGGATGCCGGTGAGCATTGAGATGATCGTAGTCTTGCCGGCGCCGTTAGGGCCAAGCAGTCCGAAGACCTCACCCTCCTCTACGCTGAAGTTGACCCCTTTGACGGCTTTGAAATCGCCGAAACTCTTGACCAGGTTCTCCACTTCGATGATAGCAGGCATAGGCGAGCTCCCGTGACTGGATTGTAGTTCTCTGGATTTGGCGCTGGCCCATTATAGCATAACCGGCGAAGGACAAGGCCCTGCTGCCAGCAGCAGGGCCTTGTCCTATCAAGTTCTAAGCCAGATCCTCGGCCCAGTAGTACTGATCGAAAAGATGCACCAGGTTCCGGGGGTTATCATCGTGCAAGGTCGCAAAGGCGATTTCCTCTACAGCGCGAGGCGGTCCAGGTGCGTTCTGCTGGTAGGCGGCCTCCTCGGCCTGGTGCCGGGTGGGGAAGGCGAGCCACCGCCCGTGATCGTCGCGGAAGGCGAATACCGCAGCATCTGCGATGGCGTGGGCCTCGGCCTTTCCATCAGCAAAGGGGCGTATCCGGTCTTCCGTCGCGCCGTGATCCTGTAGGAAGCTGAGCCAGGCAGCGCTCATCCGTTCAGCAACCTGCGGATAGCGTTCGATCACGTTCTGCGCCTGAGCCGGGTCGTCCTGTAGGTTGTAGAGTTCCGAGGGCAGGCCCCCGGGCATATAGATCATAGCCCAGGTCTCGCTGGTGATGGTCGCGGGTTCGCCGCTGCGATCTGAGCCCACCCAGCCGTCGAAAGCCGCACCGGTCTGGCCGCCCCCCTGTGGATAGCGGTTGGAGAAGGCGTAGGCGTGCCCTTGCGTCGTCTCACCGCGCACCAGCGGCCAGAACGAGCGTCCCTCCACGAAGTCGGGCGCCTCGATGCCCATGAACTCGAGGATCGACGGCAGGAGATCCGGCGGCTGGACGATGCCGGGGACCCGGGTGCCGGCCCCTAATGCCTCAGGGTGATGGACCAGAAGGGGAATGCGCGTTGTCTCCTCGTAGAGCCGCCCCATTTCGGCACCGGGCTTGCCGTGGAGTTCGTGTTCGCCGAAGAGGTGTCCGTGGTCGGTGGTCCAGAGGATGAGCGTATTCTCGAAGAGCCCGAGCCGCTCGGCCATGTCCAGGAAGCGGCCCAGCCAGCGATCAGTCAGTGTGACCAGGCCCGCATAGAGCGCCCTCACGTTATGGTGCTCGGCCTCAGTCATATAGCTGGCGCGCCCGTATTGCGGATAGGTGATCTGCTCACCCTCATAGTCGGGGTTGGCATAGCGTTCGTAGTCATACCATGGGCTGTCAAAGGGTTCGTGCGGATCCCACATGTCCACGTAGAGGAAGAAACGTTCCTGAGTATGGTTGGTCTCCAACCACTCGATGGCTTCTGTCATTGTCCGTGCCACGGGAAACTGACGCTCGTGACGGCGGGCGAAATGGTTTCGCAGATAGCCTTCGAGGCTGCTCAGCGACTTGATCTTGTGCGGCTGGGCCGGAAAGCGAATAGGCAGGTCGGGACTGGTGATCCAGGGATCGTTTTTCTGACCGTGGACGAAGCTCAGGCCCTGGAATCCGCGGGTGTAGTTGTAGTCGTGCATTGCGAGCATCGGTGTGTCCCAGATCATCTGGGTGTGAACCCCCGCCTGGTCAAGCATCTGGGCCAGCGTACGGTCCGCACCGTGCAGCGGCTCCCACCCACGGGTGGGGAAGCCGTAGCAGCCGACCGCCATGTCCCAGCGGTTAGGGACGGTGGGATAGGAGGCAATGTAGTAACGGTCGAAGACCACTGCTCGCTCGGCAAAGGCGTCCAGGTGGGGGGTGTGGATCCAGTCGTTGCCGTAACAGCCCAGGTGATCGCGACGAAAGGTATCGTTGACTAAGAGAATGACGTTCATGCCTTGGCTCCGAGCCAGGTCCGCATCTGTTGGACGTACTGCGGGAAGGCAACCTC
The DNA here is from genome assembly GCA_003562365.1 of Anaerolineae bacterium. Taxonomy (GTDB): domain Bacteria; phylum Chloroflexota; class Anaerolineae; order B4-G1; family SLSP01; genus PWVB01. Next base: position 9,731 of record PWVB01000366.1, on the reverse strand, counting down.
GGGTTCGGGCAAGTCGGGAATCCAGCGCTTCTCCCACTCCAGGATGGCGTAGCCGTCGTAGCCGCCGCCAACCAGCAGGTCGAGCATTGCCTTCAGCGGCACGTCGCCCTGGCCCAGGAGGGTATAGTGGTGACCGCCGTCGGCGGTGGGGAGGGAATCCTTCACGTGAGTGCTCACCGTGTAGGGGGCCAGGTTGTTGTAGGTGACCTCGGGAGGTTCGCCGTTGGTGCGATAAGGGTGATGAAGGTCCCATAGGACTCGGACACGCGGGTGGTCGACAGCCTGCATCAACCGGGCGAAGACGGCCGAGTCGGTCCAGTCATCATGGGTCTCCAGCGCCAGTGTCACGCCGTGCGCTTCTGCCTCGTCGCCGATCTTGATCAGGTTCTCAACGAGAGTGGGTAGGATGGTCTCCACCGTGTAGCCATCTGGCACCCGTCCTCCATAGACGCGCAGCACTGGGGCGTTCAACTCGGCGGCGAGGGACATATTGCGCCGCGCCTCATCGAAGTTCTTCTGCAGTTCCTCTTTGTCCGTGACAGCAAAGCGCGCGGAGGTCGCGATGCCGGAGACTGCCACGTCGTGATCGGCAAGCAAGCGGCGGGTGACGTCCAGATCGGAGGTGAATTCTGGGCTGGTCGTGATGTCCAGGGTGTCCAAAAGGCCGCGGAAGTCGACCGCCGCATAGCCCAACTTGGCAGCGTTTTCAACGATTTGCTTTAACGTCCAGCTCGGACAACCTAGGGTGGTGAAAGATAGGGGTAACATACTCATCCTTTCTGAATCCGGCTATGGGTACCTGTGAGCAGGCCCCCTGTCAGGCGTAGACTTCAATCGCCTCCACGGGCGCCCCGAGGGCCTGCAGGAAATCAACCAGCTTCGCGTGCAGATCCTTGGCGATCTCTGGATGATGAGCGATCACGTTGGTCTCGGCATAGGGATCGGTTTCGAGATCGAAAAGCTCGGCGCCCTCTTGCGGCGCCAGCGGTGCGTAGGCCCAGCGGTGCGTATAGACCATAGGAGTCACGGCTGTTGAGGGCACCTCTCCCGCCTGCTTGCGCAAGAAACTGCCGCAGACGACCCACTCCCTTAGCGGAGCCTGTTTCGCGCCCTGGAGATGCTGAGCAAAAGAACGTCCGTGGAAGGGGTCTGGCGGCTCAACGGTCAGCCCGTTGAGCTCGATTAGTGTGGGCAGGATATCAACGGGTTGGGCCAGTAGATCCAGGGTCGTGCCGCCCGGCAGCCCTGGTGCGGCGATGAGGAAGGGGATGTGGGCGACCTCAGGGTATAACGGCCAGCGGCGATCGTCCCGTGTGTTGATGTTGCTCTTGCCCGTGCGATTGTGCTCCCCGAGGCTCATCCCGTGATCCGTGGTGAAGATCACGATGGTGCTCTCCCAGAGCCCTAGATCCGTCAGCTTGGCGAAGATGCGCCCGACCCAACGATCGACGAGCTCGGCTTCCGCGCAGTAGTGAGCCCGCAGGTTGCGCAGTTCATCGGGCGTGTAGTCATCGGCTCTGCCGTAGTTAGGATGCAGCATCGGCGTTCCGCTGTAAGCCGGATCGTATGCCTCCACCATATAGGCCGGCGGGTCCCAAGGTTCATGAGGATCGAAAAAGTCGACCCAGAGCAAGAAGGGGCGATAGGTGTCGTTTTCCTCCAGCCACCGGATAGCGTGGCCGGCCGTTCGCGGTGGGAAGGTCTCCTCCTCACAGCGCCAGTACCGATTGGTCCAGCGGTGGAGGTCCACCAGGTTGCGATCCTGGAAGTGGTGACCGGTGCGCGTCTTCTCGCGGGGCATGATTTCTTCGATGGGATCGTTCATGTGGAGGAGCGGCATGTCGCCTTCCTGTCCTCGAATGTGATAAGCGGCGTTGAAGGCCTGGTTGAAGTTGGCATTGAATAGGTGTGGGCAGTCGCAGATGAGCTGGCTCACGTAACCGTGCTGATTGAGTAACTGGGGCATGCGATTGCTCTCGGCCAGCGGCTGCCAAGGATACCAAGGCCAGGCATACCGTCCGGAGATCAGGTCAGTGCGCTCTGGGATCGTCGGGAAACTGCCGGCGTAGAACTGCGTCATATTGACCGCGCGTTCGGCGAAGGCATCGAGGCTCGGCGTCATCACCGGGATGCCGGCATAGTCGAAGAGGTTGTCATATCGATAGGTGTCGGCGTTGATGATCACGACGTTGAAGGGCTGATCGGGTGCGGCCAGCGGGCGGATCTCGCGGTTCGCGGCGTCCTGGTACTCAGGGCCGGTGAGCTTCGGGAATTCTTGCTCTGTCATGCGAATCTGACCTCCTAATGCTATCCTCGGGGCTTTGATCTCTGTCGTGCGGCATTGCTTGCTTTGAGTCGAAACGGATCACGGGGTCTCCGCAGCGCGTGGCAGCGGCCGGCTGGCTATGATCTGGATGCCGGTGCCCAGCGCGTCCTCCAGGACCACCTGATGCAGCGCTACCGGTGCCTCGATCTCGATCTCACGAATTCTCTTGAGAAGTGCGAAGATCTTGGGCTTGGGAAAGGGTGCCGCGGTGTAGACTGGCACGAGCGGGTGAATGCCGCCCCGCACCCGTACAGTGGTGGCGACCATACGTCGAGGATCACTGAGCTCCTCCTCAACGTAGGTCAAACCGCGGCTGCAGGTGTTGCCGTCGACGTTGATGACCGTCTCCCCGGCGTGGGTGACCTCCAGCGTGCAGCCCACCGGGCAGGTGATGCAGATGATCTCCTCGGTGACCGCGTCTTCCATCTCACCTCTCTTTCCGAGGCGCCCCGTTACGGCGCCGCTTGAAGCATCGTCTCTAGCGGGGTGCCACGCTGACCAGCAGCGCCTCGGCTTGGCGGACCTGGTCATACACCCTCGGCGCCAGGGTGAGATTGACCATCTCCCCCGGGCGTGCATAGCGCGCAGCGTGCTGGTCCACCAGCCTCTCGCCGTCATACACTTGAATCCAGACAGGCTGCTCGATCGGCTCCGTGACGCGCATCTGAAGCCGGACCGCGGCCGCGGCGAGTCGTTCCGGGTTGAGGGTGTGGGGGACCACGTAGCGGACGCCAGCACCAGCGAGAAGCGGCACAGTGCCGACTGCAAGCGGCGGCCCGATGCCCTGCGCATAGTGGGCAGCCCGTTGGCCGGCGATGAGTCCGGCCTCGGTGACCCAGTCCACCAGATCGTAAACGTGCACAACGTTACCGGCGGCGAAGATCCCGGGGATGCTGGTCTGATAGCTGTCGTCGACGTACGGTCCCCCGGTCACCGGATCCAGCCGCACCCCCGCCTTCTCTGAGAGCTCGTTCTCGGGGATCAACCCGACCGAGAGCAGCAGGGTGTCACAGGCAATGAGTTCCTCGGTACCGGAAATCGGTTTCCAGTGTTCGTCGACGGCGACGGCCTCGACGGCTTCTACACGCTCTCTGCCGAGGATGCGCCTGACAGTATGGCGGAGCTGCAGTGGAATGTCAAAGTCCAACAGGCACTGGACGTAGTTGCGGGTGAGGCCGGTCAGATAGGGCATCACTTCCAGGACGCGGGCCACCTGCGCGCCCTCAAAGGTCAGGCGGCGGGCCATAATCATCCCGATATCGCCGGAGCCCAGGATGACGACGTGCTCACCGGGCATATAGCCCTCAACATTTACCCACCTTTGGGCCGTCCCGGCAGTGTAGACGCCTGCCGGTCGTGTACCGGGGATGCGAATCTGGGCTCGGGTCCGCTCACGGCAGCCCATAGCCAGGACGATGGCGTCGGCTTGCAGCTCCAAGATCCGTCCCTGGGCGCTGGCAGCGATGACCTTCCGCTCGCGGGTGACATCCAGTACCATAGTGTCCAGTAGCGAGGCGATCCCGAGGGCCCGAGTTTCATCAATGTAGCGCTGCGCATAGGTTGGGCCAGGTAGGTCTTCGCCGAAGAGCTCCACGCCAAAGCCATTGTGGATGCACTGCAGGAGGATTCCTCCCAGCTCCACATCGCGCTCTAGAATGAGCACATCCTCCGCACCGGCCCGCTTAGCCCCGATGGCCGCTGCCAAGCCACCAGGGCCGCTGCCGATGACAATGACCTCGTAGGTTTGCTTCACAGGTCTTTGGTCCTGCGGGTCAGCATTGTTGAGCTTCCGCCTTTCTTGCTGATCTCCTCCGGGGCCTGCCCCAGCTCCCGGGCCAGGATGTCGACTACTCGTGGCATATCGAAGGCACCCTGACAGCGCCCAGTTCCCAGCCACGTCCGGCGTTTGATCGCATCGTAGGTGTCGGCCGGGATAGGGGCGTGGATTTCGGCGACAATCTCCCCCTCGGTGACGAATTCGCAACGACAGATGATGCGTCCGTAGCGCGCATCCTCCGCCACGAGTCGGGCTTGTTGCTTCCGGGAGAGGTGCCGGAAGACCGGACGTCCCGATCGGCGCGGCGACCACCCGGGCCGCTCCCTCAGCCCTTCGCCGGCCTCACGGAGAAGCTCGATCACCCGTAGAGCGATGGCGGGAGCGGCAGTCAGCCCTGGTGACTCGATGCCGCCCAAGTTTACCAAACCTTGAACGGTTGTGGGGATCTCGATGACGAAATCCTTCTGGTAGTCGACAGAGGGATTGAGCGTTGGAGCGTTACCCCCTGGACGAAGGCCGGCGAAGAGGGCGATGATCGCACGTTGGGTGAGGCCCGGCACAAGCTTGAGAGCACCGTCCCAGACCTCATGCATCCCGGCCTTGGTCACGGCGGTGTCCGTCCTGTCGTCGATCTCCTCTGCGTTGGGTCCGATGATCGTATTGCCGTGGACGGTGGTGGTGACCAGAATACCTTTGCTGATCTTTCCCGGCACGGGGAAGATCACCTTGTCGAGCGCGAACTGGTTGCGGTCCAGGACATAGTATTCGCCCCGACGGGGTGTGACCGTGAACGACGGGCGCACGCCCGCCTTGTGCATCACGGTATCAGCATAGAGCCCTGCCGCGTTGACGACCCAACGGGTGTAGACGTCACCGGCGTTGGCGCCGACGCCGACGATGCGTGGCAGCGCTGTGGGCGGCCTTTCCCACAGGAAGTCCTCAAAGCGCGTCCGGCGCTTCAGGGCCACACCGTTCTGCACTGCGTTTTCTGCCGCTGCTAGCGTCGCGCCCCACGGGTCGCAAATACCGCCTACTGGGCAGTAGAGAGCGCCGCTGGTGGCGGCGTTGACCTGTGGTTCGCGGCGGCGCATCTCCTCCCCGGTGATCAACGTCACTGGAACCCCGTTGGCCTTGCCTCGTGCCGCCAGCACCGCCAGCTCCGCCCGCTCGTCCTCACCTACTGCTACAACGTAGGTTCCGCACCGCTCGAAGCTGAAATCGAGCTCCGCGGCAAGGTGGTCCCACATTGGATTGCCTTTAACGTTCATCTCGGCCTTCAGGGTCCCCGGTTGCGCTGCATAGCCTCCGTGGATCAGCGCTGAGTTGGCCGAGGATGCACCGGTGCAGATATCGGCCTCTTTCTCAATCCACAGGATGTCGAGTGCATAGCGCGCCAAAAATCGCGCGACCATCGCCCCGACGACGCCGGCGCCGATGATGAGGACGTCGTAAGGATGTGACTGGGTGCCCACTGCGGGCACTGTATCAGCGTTAACTGCCATGTCCCAGAACCTCGTTGAGATCGATCTCCGCCGTGCTCTTATAGCGATAGTGAGCCTTACCGACGCGCGTCGATGGACCGACGCCGACGGCCACCATGCCGGCCGCTCGGGCAGCCTCGATGCCGGCAGCGGCGTCCTCGATGACGACACACTGTTCTGGTGGCACACCCATCTGCTCGGCGGCGTAGATGAAGAGGTCCGGTGCCGGTTTGCCCCGTACCACGCTATGGCCATCGGCGATGACGTCAAAATGGTGTAGGATGCCCAGTCGCTCAAGGACGGTCCTCGTATTCTTGCTGGCCGATCCGACGGCCATCTTCAGTCCCCGGCTGCGTATCTCCTCCAGCAGCTGTGGTGCCCCGCTTAGGAAATCGGCAGGGGTAATGTCCTTCAGCAACTCGCGATAGTAGCGGTTCTTGCGGGCCATCAGCGCTTGACACTCGGTCTCTGTGTAATCATAGCGATGCGCTCCCAGCAATAGGTCCAGCGATTGGCGGCGCGAGACCCCCCGCAACTGCTCGTTGTCTTCGCGGGTGAAGGATAGGCCTTCCTCCTCAGCCAGACGCTTCCAAGCCTGGAAATGGACCTCCGCGGTATCGGTGATCACGCCGTCGAGATCTAGGATCACGGCACGAATGTCAGGTGCGGCGTCGTGGGGGTTCATACCGGGGACCTACTCTGCGTCCACCCAGTTGAGGGTGCGATCCACGGCCTTGCTCCAGCCGCGGTAGAGGGCTTGCCTGCGCTCCGACTCCATCTGGGGTTCGAAGGTGCGATCGACATCCCAGTTGCGCCTCAGAACTTCGAGATTCTCCCAAAACCCGACGGCAAGGCCAGCGGCGTAGGCGGCGCCCAGGGCTGTAGTCTCCGTGACGGTGGGACGCACAACCGGCGCGTCCAGAATGTCGGCCTGGAACTGCATCAGCAAGTCGTTGGCTACCATACCGCCATCCACCTTAAGGGTCTGGAGAGCTACCTCAGCGTCGTCAGCCATTGCCTCGATTACGTCACGCGTCTGGTAGGCGGTCGACTCCAGCGCAGCGCGACAGATATGCTGCTTGGTGATATAGCGCGTCAGGCCGACCATCACCCCGCGGGCATCGCTCCGCCAGTAGGGAGCGAAGAGGCCCGAGAAGGCGGGCACGATGTACATCCCGCCGGCATCCTTCACTTGCCGTGCCATATCCTCAATCTGCGGTGCACGGGTGAAGAAGCCGAGGTTGTCGCGCAGCCACTGGACGAGGGCGCCGGTGATGGCGATCGAGCCCTCCAGCGCGTAGGTGGCGGGGCCCTCACCTAACTGGTAGCCCACGGTGGTGAGTAAGCCTCGCTCCGAGGGGACCACATCGCTGCCGGTGTTGAGGAGCAGGAAGCAGCCGGTGCCGTAGGTGTTCTTCGCCTCGCCTGCGCTGAAGCAGGTCTGCCCGACCAGTGCAGCCTGCTGATCGCCCAGGTCTCCGGTGACGGGGATGATCTCGCCGAAAGGCCCTTCGTTGCGTGTGAAGCCGTAGGGCCGCGCCGCGCTGGAGGGGCGAATCGCGGGAAGCATCGCGCCTGGGATTCCCATCACCTCAAGGATTTCGGCATCCCAGTTCAGGGTGCGGAGATCCATTAACATCGTCCGGCTGGCGTTGGTGACGTCGGTGATGTGCGTGCCGCCTTGGGGGCCGCCGGTCAGCCACCAGATGATCCAGCTGTCAATGGTGCCGAAGAGCGCCTCGCCCCGGTCGGCGGCCTGGCGCACCGCTGGGACGTTGTCCAACAGCCAGGTGAATTTGGGTCCGGCGAAATAGGTCGCCAGCGGCAGCCCGACTTTCTCCCGGAAGCGGTCCTGACCGCCCTCGCGTGCCAGCGCGTCACAGATTGCCTTGGTGCGAGTGTCCTGCCAGACTATGGCGTTGTACAGAGGCTCGCCGCTCCGGCGGTCCCAAACCACGGTTGTCTCCCGTTGGTTGGTGATGCCGACGGCGGCGATTCGGCCACTCTGGATATTGCCTTGGGTGAGGGTCTGGCGGATCACCTTCTGAGTCTTCTCCCAGATCTCCAGTGGGTCGTGCTCGACCCAACCGGGTTGGGGGTAGATCTGCCGGTGTTCTTCATAGGACCAGGTGACCGGATGGCCTTGGTGGTCGAAGAGGATGCAGCGGGTGCCGGTGGTGCCTTGGTCAAGGGCGGCGATGTACTGAGTTTCTGCCATCTCAGCCTCCGGTTGGATTAGCGTGAACGCGATCTGGAGTCGATTATACTCCTCCCTCGCCTTCCTATCAAACGCTGCTGTGTGCAGGTAGTGTAGATAACTCGATGTAAGCTAGGGTCGTCAGACACTCAGCTACAAGGAGGCCGCTCTGTGGCAACGACACCCTAGACTTGCGCGCCTGAATGCACTCCTCATCGCCATCGTGAACTACGTGGTGGGCCGTGCACATGATATTCTCCGCTCGGAGGTAGCGCAGCGACTGCGACGCGAAGGCACCTGCTGCCGCTGTGGGACGAGATCGCCCTGGAAGTACCGCGGTGGCGCCGCCAGTGTGGCGGGAGTGTGCAGATCGACGTTGGCGGGCTGCTGTGGCCGTATCAGCGCATTGGGAATGCGGTGGATGCTAAGATCCAGCGCTTAGGGTACGTGGCGCTGAGCCTGCGTCAGACGCGCTAATGGTTGAGCCGCCTCTATATCAGGTCGCTATCGCTGCGAATCCTGAACCAGCGCTTGCATCTGCTCCAGAACCTGGATCCGCAGTGTGCGGCAGCGGAGATACCCTCGATTCTGCGGGTAGATGCGGTGTGGGTCACCCTCTTGCGTCCCAATGGTCGGGTGCATCGCGACCGCAAAGGCCGCGCCCGCCAGGTGAAAGGGTGCCACAAGGCGCCGATCATGATGGCGACGGGGTTTGGCCGGACAGTGAGCGGTGCGAGATCCTGCTGTGGCGCTTAGGGGAACGTGAGAGCGCCGCGGACTGGGGCGCCTTCCTCGAGGTTCTGGAAGCCCAAGGGATTCGCGGCGTGCAGAGCCTGCGCCGATCATCCATGACCGGGGCACGAGGCCCTTTTCTGCCTTGCAGACGGTCTGGTTGGGGGCCGTCGGGCAACGCCGCCAGTTCCACAGACGCCGCAACATCGCCCGAGCCATTCGCATCCGCGACGGCCTCACCTCCAGGTCGTGCGGACCTATCGCGATACGCAACCTGAGGCCGTGGCAACGCTGCGGCTTGATGTCCGCTCCACCGTCACCTACCATACTCTGGAGGAGGCATACTCTGGAGGAGGCATTCTCTGACTGGCACCGAAAACATCCGCGCACTATCCGCCGTCGCACCAGATCTGCCAATGCCTCCCACTCCGACGCTGGCCTGACGGCTATTAGGTCACAGGTCATACGACACTTCTATGACGCTCAACCTACCACCTAATTTCCACCGAAAAGAATACACCACCTGTTTACAAGGACGCACAACGTTGATGCTTGGCCCCGGACGGGTTGGCTTGTTTATCCCCAAGGCGTTCCTCCTTGCATAATCCTAGAAAGCGTAGTGTAACTGGTTTATGGACAGTAAACGCACTCGCCACGCTGCGTACCAAATCAACGACCACGTCGTGGGGTGTCCCAAGGTTCGCCGACCCGTCTTGGGAGGCGACGTTGGCGTACGCTTGGCGGCGTTGATCCTGCAGATCGTCAAGCGCAAGGATGGAGAGGTGCTGGACTTGGTTGTGCAACCTGATCACGTTCCTCTGTTCGCGTCGTTTCCTCCGCCGCTGGCGGCCAACCAGATCGAGCAGTGCATCAAGGGAGCTACGAGTCGCCAACTTCGCCAAGCGTTTCCCGAACTGAAGAGCCCCTTGCCGTCTCTGGGGACGCGCCGCTACTACGGGGGCACTGCCGGGCACGTCTCCCTAGAAACGATGCGGCGGCACATTGACGAGCGGAAGGGCCGATAGGCGATGCTTCGTACATCCAAGTTCCGCCTGTATCCGCACGCCAGACAGTCCAAGACGCTGAACGATCTGCTGGATCTGTCGCGCACCGTGTACAATGCGGCGCTTGAGCAACGCAGAGAACTGTACGCCGAGAGCGGCGTCGGTGTGACGTACACGGAGCAGTCGAAATACTTTGGCTAACTGCGGCGCCAAG